>JAVBQQ010000058.1:0-50608 GCA_031548875.1 Oscillospiraceae bacterium | reverse complement strand
GCGCCTGATGAACCTGGGCTACACCATGGTGGAGGTGGCGGAAATGTTCGCGCTGCCAGACACCCTCGGAAAACAGTGGGCCATGCGCGGCTATTACGGAAGCTGGAGCCACAGCGCCAAAGCCGTGTACCAAAAGTACCTGGGGTGGTTCGACATGAACCCCGCCCACCTGCACAACCTGCCGCCCGAGCCCGCGGCCAAAAAATATGTGGAAGCCATGGGCGGCGGCGAAGCGGTGCTGGCCAAGACACAGGCCGCCTACGACGTGGGCGAATACCGCTGGGCGGCGGAGCTGGGCAACCACCTGATCTTCGCCGACCCCAAAAACGTCCCCGCGCTGAACCTGCAGGCAGATATTTACGAGCAGCTTGGCTACCAGTGCGAGAACGGCACCTGGCGGTGCGTCTACCTGATGGGCGCCACCGAGCTGCGCATGGCCGCCGAAGGCAAGAGCGCAAACCCCACCACCAGCACCATCAACCCCGCCCTCACGGACGCCATGGACGACGAGATGTTCTTCGACTTCGTGGCCCTGCACCTGAATGCCCCGCGCGCCGGCAGCGAGGTCATCACCATCGAATTTTCCCAGACGGATAAAAAAACCACCTGGGCACTGCAGATCAAAAACGGCGTGCTGAACTTCCACCAGGGAAAGCAGTACCCCGCCTTCGACGCGAAGGTACAGCTCTCCCGCGACGATTTCTCCCGCCTTGTGCTGGGTATGGAGAAGGCCGACGACCTTATCGGCAGCGGCAAGGTCAAGGTGGCGGGCGACAGCGACAGCGTTGTTCGGTTCTTTGCCCTGTTCGATGTCTTCACCCTGGACATCAATATCATGACACCATAAGCGCTTTTCACGCAGAAGCAGGCGCCCTCCCGGCGGGAGGGCGCCTGCTTCTGTTTTCGCACGTCCTACTCTACATATCCTCTGCGTTCACCATGTCGTTTTGGATGGCATACTGCGGCGGCGTACCGCCCATCTCCACGCCCATGCGCTCCTGCTGGGCGGCGGTCAGCGTCTGGCGCAGTGCGGCAAGCTCGTCCGCCGTCAGCTCTCCCACAGAGGAATACCTTTCCGCTCCGGGGATGGCGCCCGTCTCATTCTGCATATTCGTCAGCCAGGTGGTGAATTCGTCGTCGCTCATGTTCTCGAAGTCCAGCGGCGGCGGGCCGTTCATGTAGTTGCGGGCCTCCTCGCTGATGGATACCGTGTCGAACTTCTTCTGCACGTCCATCGAGAAACCGGACGCCGAGGAGGAAGGCGCGCTCTGCGATGCCTGCGCCTGCAACTGGGCGATCTGCGCCTGGTATACGGCGATCTGTTGCGTCTTCGTCTTTGCGTCCGTCTGGTCGTCCTGCTGCAGCTGCTTGATCTGCTGCTGCAACTTTTTAATCTCATCCTCGATACTTTTCGTGTTGTTCGTTGGTGTGGTGCCTGTGGTCTGCGTGCCGCCATAGCTTCCTATCGAACCGAGCGTCATAGTTTTTCCTGCCCTTCTTTTCAGTTTTTCCCCAACATCGGCGCTATTCAAATCGGTTTTCACCGTTTTTTTGGCATCCAAGTCCACCCTCATGGTATGCCCCCTGTGTGAATGCAACTTGGCGCCTGTGTGAAGAGTGGCTGAAAACTGCTCAAAATCGTCCGGACTATCCACGTACACGAAAAAGGGCCCCGTCCAAACAAGGACGGGGCCGGTGTGCCAAAAGTCGCAGCGACAACAGGGCACGCGTGTGGCGGCACTATTTGCCGCATCGGTCTCACAGCATTTTTTCCACCTGTTTTCGCAGCCGGCGTGTGATTATCTCGGCCTCCACCGGCGGCAGGAACAAAAAGCCTTGGTAACAGTCCACCGCCAGCCCTTCCAGCGCCTGCAGCTGCTCCGCCGTCTCAATGCCCTCCACGCAAACCAGGCACCCCAGGTTCTTGGCCAGCTCCACGATCGAGTTCAAAAACCCGCGGGCGGATTCGTTCTCCACGATATCGCCCACAAAGGACTTGTCGATCTTGATCTCGTCCACCGGCAGCTCCCGCAGGTAGCTAAGCGAGGAATAGCCGGTGCCAAAGTCGTCCACCGCGATGCGCACGCCCTGCCCCTGCAGGTAGCGCAGCATCTGCACGGCCTTCGCCTTGTCCATCATCAGCGAGCTCTCGGTCACTTCCAGCACAACGTTCGCGTAGCCGATGCCGCTCTTTCGCACGGCGGCTTCCAGCTCTGCGGCCAGCGAGTCGCGGTAGATCTGCGCGGGCGAGAGGTTGATCTGCACGAAGAACTGCTCCCCGGCGCCCAGGTCCATCCACCGGCGGCACTGATGGCAGCATAGCTCGAAGATCCAGTTCTCCACCTTGGACATCAGGCCGTTCTTCTCCAGCACTGGTATGGTCACCAGCGGCGGCACCACCTCGCCGTCCGGCGAGGACCAGCGCAGCAGCGCCTCCACGCCAATGACCCGCTTGTCCTCCGCCTCCAGGATGGGCTGGTAGTGCAGGAAGAACCCGGCGTAATCGTTCTTCACCGAGAAAAGCAGCCGCCGCTCCAGGTTGATGTCGCGCAGGTGGTTTTCGCGGTCGATGTCGGCAAAGAAAAAATAGTTGTCGCTCTTGCGGCGCTTGGCTTTTTGCAGCGCGATATCGATGTTCACCATCAGCGCGTCGAACGAAAACTCCCTCTTGTTGCGGCCAAAGGCCACGGCCGCAAAGGTGAAGCCCACGTTCAGCTCGATACCCTCCAGTTGCAGCGGGTGCACGCCGAAGTACTGGTTCACCTTCTCGATGAGGGCCAGCGTGCGCTGCTGGTCCGCCCCCTCCAGTATCAAAATGAACTGGTCGATGGCGTAGCTGTACACCTCCAGCCCCGCGGCCAGCCGCCGCAGCGTGGCGGCCACCTCGTGCAGCACCTTGTCGCCGATGTTGTGGCTGTACACGCTGTTGATGAGCTTGAAGCGCTTCACGTCGATGAGCAGCACGTGCCCCTGCACGTGCCGCCCCAGCACGGCGTGCATGTCTCCGGCAAACTTTTTGCGGTTGGGCAGCAGCGTGATGCTGTTCAGCATAGCCTCCTGCTGCAGAAAGCGGCTGTACTGCACCACCTCTTCCACGCTGGTGATGTACCCCACGGCAAAGCGCAGGTGTTTGTCGCCGGCGTAGGCCACCTTGATGTCCACCGAGACGAACTTCTTGTCGTTGTCGCGCGTGCGCAGGTAGGTCGTCACCGAAAAATCGGTGGCGCGGGCCTCCAACTGCTCCTCTATCTTTAAAAGGAAGGCTTCGCGGTGGTCGGGCACCACATAGAAGACAATCTTGGCCCAGGTGGCGTTGTACAGGTTGCGCGGCAGCAGGTACCGTTCGTGCGCCATCTCGGAAAAATCCAGCACGTGCGCGCCGTTTGGGTCCACATAATACACAAAGTAACAGTTGCTGCCCGAGTCGCGTAGCATCTGCTTCAGGTGGGGCCCCAGCAGGTCTTCCGAGGGCGCTTCCGCCGCCGGCTGGCCGGACAGCAACGGGCGCCCCCCCGCGTCGTGGAACACATCCGGCTCGCCGCCCGTGTGCACCACCCGGTTGCGCCCATCTCGTTTCGCCTTGTACAGCGCTTCGTCCGCCCGTTCTATGATCTTTTGGGAGTGGGGCATCCCTGCCGCCTGCCCGGAGGACACACCGACGCTTACGGTCACGTACGGGCTCACGTTGCTGTGGGGATGCTCGATGCACAGGGACTCTATCTGCTGGCGGATCCCCTCCGCCAGTTCCACGATCCGTTCGTGGTCGTGGTCGTATAGGATGACGATGAACTCCTCGCCCCCGTACCGGGCAAACACCGACTCGTACGCCTGCATGGCGGCCTGGATGGCCCCGCTTACCTGCACAAGACACTCGTCCCCCGCCACATGGCCGTAGTGGTCGTTGTACTGCTTGAAATAGTCGATGTCGAACATCATTGCCGTCACCACCGCGCCCCGCTGCGTGGCGCTTTCCCAGGTGGCATCCAGGTGCTGCACCAGGTGACGGCGGTTGTTCAGGCCGGTCAGCGCATCCTGTCTGGAGAGCGTCTCCAACCGCTCGTTGCTGGCCTTCAGCTGTATGCCGGCCACAAAGTTGTTCACATAGGCCGAATAGATGAGGAAAGAAACGAGCAGCGTGCACAGGTACACGTCCACCCACAGATTTGCCACCACACTGCCGGCCGGTGTTTGCACCGCGCCCAGCGGCCAGGCGAAGATGTAGATATTGTACACGATGTACACGGCGGTATTCACCACAAAAAACTGGCTCTGCTTCAGGATGGGCACCGCGCCCATCATGAACGGCACCGCGCAGAGGCGAATGAACGCCGCGATATCGTGCGGGCCGGTGGCAAACAGCAAAAATTCGCACACGAAGTGCACCACCGTGTACACAAGGGCGGTGTTCCACCCAAAGGCGGTGGCGGGCATACGGCCGTTTCCCATGCGCCTGTAAAAGAAGAAGAACAGTATGAGGAACAGCAGGATGACGCAGATGTGGACAACGATGTGCGCGTACAGCACCGTGTCCGCCGAGAGGTAGTAGAACAGGTATGCCACCAGCGAGACGCAGTCCAAGCCCACCAGCACGATGCTCATCAGCGCAAGGCGGATGATGTTGAACGAATACAGCGACGTCTTCATCGCGCCCGCGTATTCGGGCGGCGGTGTCGCGAACAGGTGGGTCACTGCGTTTTTTTGTATTTTGTCGTTCAGGGTGCCCAACGCTTTCTCTCCCTACTTCGGCAAAATTCGAGAATTTGTGCGCCCAGTATAGCACCTTTGCGCGCAAATTCCTAGTGGTTTTCTTCGCCCAAACAGGTAGTTGCGCCAAATTCGTCCGTCTCTGTCCAGTTTTCGCAGCGCGTTGCCCGTCCGGGTGTGAAAAAGCGCGGCGAATCCCACAAATATGGACAAAAAAGCCACCCCTCTCCAGGAGGGGCGGCTGGCCATCCGTCGCCCGTATTCAGTCTGCGGCGGGCAGGCGGATGCAAAAGGTACTGCCCTTCCCTGGTTCACTCGCAAGGTCGATCTCCCCCTCGTGGAACAGCACCCCCCGCTTGACGATGGACAACCCAAGGCCGGTGCCACCACCCGCGCGCGAGTGGCTCTTGTCCACCCGGTAGAAGCGCTCGAATACGCGGTCCATGTGGGCGGGGGGGATGCCTATGCCGGTGTCGGCCACGGTGAGCAGGGCGTCGCCGCCGTCGCGGGCCACCCGCACGTCCACGCTTCCGCCCGGCCGGTTGTAGCGGATGCCGTTGTCGATGAGATTGTACACCACCTCGCCCAGGATGGAGGGGACGCCCTCCACGGCCAAAGTCTCGTTCCCATCCACATCCAGCCGCACGCCGGCCTGCTCCGCCCGGGGGGCAAGGCTCTCGGCTACCCGGTCGGCCAGCGCATACAATGCCAGCCTTTCCCGCACGAGCGAGGCCGGCTTCTCGTCCAGCCGCGAGAGCTTGAGGATATCCTCCACCAGCGCGATGAGATGGCTTGCCTCATCGTAGATGCGGCCGGCGAAATCGACCGTGTCCTCCGGCTTCACAAGACCGTTTTTCATGATCTCCGCATAGCCGGAGATGGAGGTGAGCGGCGTCTTCAGCTCGTGGGACACGTTGGCCGAGAATTCCCGCCGGCGCGCCTCCGCCTCCAGCCGCTCGGTGTCGTCCATCAGCAGCACCACAACGCCCGATGGAGCACCGTCCCCGCCCCGGTTGGGGCTGGCCACCACGCGGTACTTGCGGCCGTTCAGCTCCAGCACCTGCTCCACCCGCTCGCCCACCGCCGCCTGCCGCACGGCGGCGTCCAGCTGGAGGTTGCGGTTGTAGGCCAGCACCGGCCGCGGCCCTTCATCCCCCTCGGGGGGCGCTTCGGCGCCCAAGATGCGGCGGGCGCTCTCGTTGATGGTGAGCACAAGGCCGTCGCGCCCCACCACCAGCAGGCCCTCGGCCATGTTGCGTGTGATGGCCTCGAACTCTCGCTTCTGCGCCCACAGTTCCTTCATCTGCGTGTCTATCTGCTCCCGCTGGGCGGCGATGCGGCGCAAAAGCGGCGACAGCTCTTCATACGCGCTGCTCCGCAGCGGGGCGTCCAGGTCCACATCGTTCACCGGCGCCAATATTGCCTTGGTCTGCCGCCGGGCCACAAGCGCGGCCAACAGCACCAGCAGCACCAGGATGACCAGCAGCACCGGCACGAACCGCATCGCCTCGCTAAATACGGAATCGGCGCCCATGGCCACGCGCAACACGTTGCCGTCGGGCAGACGCTGGGCATAATACAGCGTGCGGGTGCCCAGCGTCTGGCTCTTGCGCTGGTCCCTGCCCGTGCCCGTTTCCAGCGCCTGGCGCACCTCGGGGCGGTCCGCATGGTTATCCATCGTGGCCGCGTCCTCGCGGTCGTCGAACAGCACGGTGCCGTCGGGCGCAATAAGCGTGATGCGCCCTGTGTAGCCCCGTACGGCCTGCAAATAGTCTTCGCCCTGGGTCTGCAGCCCTGCGGCAACGTACGCGGCCTTGGCCTGCAGGCTCTCCCAGGTGTCCGTGCTCTCCTGCGCGTAGTTCAGCCCCACCACGCAGGCGCTCACCACCAGCAGGGCGGCCAGCGCCACCCCGCAGATGCTGGCAAATATGCGTCTTCTCATCTTTCCTCCCGCAGCTTGTATCCCACGCCGCGCACCGTCTCGATCCGTTCGCTCGCATCGCCCAGCTTCTGGCGCAGCGAGCGCACGTGCACGTCCACCGTGCGCGTCTCGCCCTCGTAGCTGTAGCCCCACACCTGCTCCAGCAACATGTCGCGGGTCAGCACGATGCCGGGATTCTCCATCAGCACGCGCAGCAGCTCAAACTCTTTCAGCGTGAGCGCGAGGGGCTGGCCGTCCTTTTCCAGGACATGCTTGCCCGGCTGCAGCACCAACGGCCCTGCACGCAGCTCGGCGGCGGGCGCCCCGTCGCCCTGCGTGCGGCGCAGAAGCGCCTTCACGCGGCTCATCAGCTCCATCATGCCAAAGGGCTTGGTCACATAATCGTCGGCGCCGGCGTCCAGCCCCAGCACCTTGTCGTACTCCGCGTCCCGCGCCGTAAGCAGGATGACCGGCAGCTTTTTGGTGCGCTCGGCGGCGCGCAGCTTTTTCAGGACGGCGATGCCGTCCTCGCCCGGCAACATGATGTCCAACAGGACGAGATCGGGCAGGGCCCCTGCCAGCGCGCCATAAAAGGCCTGCGCATCCGCAAATCCGTGCGTCTCGTATCCCCCGGCGTTCAGCGTGTAGGTGACAAGCTGCCGGATGTTGTCCTCGTCCTCCACCAGATACACCGTCATGCCCGAACTCCTTCTGCAAAGTTCTGCTTGCTGTCTTTATAATGGATGCCGGTGACCGCGTACACCACCCATTCGGCAATGTTTACGGCGTGGTCGCCGATGCGCTCGAGGTACTTTGCCACCATCAACAGGTCAATCATGCATTCCGCCTGTTCCACGTCGCTAACAAACATCGCCGCCAGCTCCCGCTTGGCCGCGTCGAACAGGTCATCCACCTCGTCGTCGGCAGCAATCACGCTGTGCGCCAGGGTTAGATCCTGCTTCACATAGGCGTCGATGGCGCCGGTGACCATGCCGATGGCGGCGATGGACATGCGCTTGATCGTGTCGCTGTTGGCCGTGGGCGGCACGTTGCCCAGTTGGGCGATCTCGGCAATGTCTGCGGCCTGGTCGCCGATACGCTCCATATCGGTCACCATCTTCAGCGCCGAGGACACCTGCCGCAGGTCTTTCGCCACCGGCTGCTGGCGCAAGAGCAGCTTCAGGCACAGCGATTCGATCTCCCGCTCGTGGCGGTTCACGTCTTCCTCCAGGCTCACGGCGCGCTCGGCGTTCTCGCCGTCGCCCTCCAAAAGTGCCTTCATCGCGCTGGCAATGGCCGATTCGCACAGCGCGCCCATCTCGATCATCTCGGTGTGCAGCCGGCCCATCTCTGCATCGAACTGGTTGCGCATCAGCCAAACCTCCCTGTGATGTAATCCTCCGTGCGTTTGTCTGTGGGCACGGAGAAGATCGTCTCCGTCTCGGCGTATTCCACCATCTCGCCCAACAGGAAGAAGGCCGTGTAGTCGGACACGCGGGCCGCCTGCTGCATGTTGTGCGTCACCATGATGATGGAGTACTGTTTCTTCAATTCTACCGCAAGATCCTCTATTTTCAAAGTGGAAATTGGGTCCAGGGCGCTGGTGGGCTCGTCCATCAGCAGTACCTCCGGCTGCACAGCCAGCGCCCGCGCGATGCACAGCCGCTGCTGCTGCCCGCCCGAAAGGCCCAGCGCGCTCTTTTTCAGCCGGTCCTTCGTCTCCTCCCAGATGGCCGCATCGCGCAAGGAATGCTCTACGATCTCGTCCAGCGCCATCCTGTTGCGCACACCGTGGGTGCGCGGGCCGTAGGCCACGTTGTCGTAGATGCTCATGGGGAAGGGGTTGGGCTTCTGGAACACCATGCCCACCCGCTTGCGCAGCTCATTCACGTCCATGCTGCCGTAGATGTCCTCGCCGTCCAGGCACACGCCGCCCTCCACCCGGCAACCCTCCACCAGGTCGTTCATGCGGTTCAGCGTTTTCAGCAGCGTGCTTTTACCGCAGCCCGACGGCCCGATGAGCGCGGTGATCTTTTTGTCCTGCATGCCGATGTCCACATTCTTCAGCGCCTGGAAATCGCCGTAGTACAAATCCAGCCCCCGCACCTCGAACTTGTCGCGCGTGGCGGTTGTTGTGCTTATGTTATCCATCCGCTTCCAGCCTTCCTTTCGTGATGCGTTTGGCGATGAGCGCCGAGAGCATGTTGATGCCGAACACGAGTACCAAAAGCACTACGGCCGTGGCAAAGGCCTGGTCTGTGTGCAGCCCCTCGCTGGAGAGCGCGTACATATGCACGGCCAACGTGCGGCCCGAGTCCATGGCCGAGGGGGGGATGTTCGCCACGGTGCCGGCCGTGTAGATGAGGGCAGCCGTTTCGCCCACGATGCGCCCCACCGAGAGGATGACCCCCGCGAGGATGCCCGGCACAGCCGCCGGCAGCACGATGCGAAAGATGGTGCGCAGCTTTCCGGCGCCCAGGCCATAGCTGCCCTCGCGGAAGGCGTCGTCCACGCCCTTCAGCGCTTCCTCGGTCGTGCGCATCACCAGCGGCAGGATCATGATGGCCAGCGTGAACGCCCCCGCCAGGAGGGACATGCCCCACCCCAGCGCCGTCACAAAGAACAACAGGCCAAACAGGCCGTAGATGATGGAGGGCACACCGGACAGTGTCTCGGTGGCCGCCCGCACGATGCTGACGAACTTGTTGCCCCGCTTTGCGTACTCCACCAGGTAGATGGCCGAGAAGATGCCCAGCGGCACGGCGATGAGCAGAGAGAGCAGCGTCATGGTGATCGTGTTCACCAGCGCCGGCAGCAGCGAGACGTTCTCGGACGTGTAGGTGGGCGAGAAAAGGTCGAGCGAGAGATGGGGCACGCCTTTTACAAGGATGTAGCCCACCAGCGCCAGGAATACCCCCAACGTGAGCAGGGCGGCCAGGCGCAGCAAGATCTTCAAGACCACCGAGAGCGGGTCGCGCCGGCGGCTCTTGATGCGGCGGTGCGGCAGGGCGTCCTCCCGGCGCGCCATGTGGCCGTCCCCTGTCTTGTCGTGCGTCTCCGGGGCGGCAAGGGCCGGGCGGCGCTTGCGGGGCGGGGGCAAGGGGGTCAACTTTTCGGTGTTCATTTCGCCACCCCTTCCCGCCTGCGCAGCACACTGAGCAGCAGGTTGAGCAACAGGATGAAGACGAACAGCACCACGCCCGTGGCAATCAGCGCTTCACGGTGCAGGTCTGCCGCGTAGCCCATCTCCAGCACGATGTTGGAGGTGAGCGTGCGCACCCCTTGCAGGATGCTGTTTGGAACGCGCGGCTGGTTGCCGGCCACCATCACCACCGCCATCGTCTCGCCGATGGCGCGCCCCAGCCCCAGCACCACGCCGGCCATAATGCCGCTTTTGGCCGCCGGCGCCACCACAAAGAAGGCGGAGCGCTCAGGGCTGGCCCCCAGCGCAAGCGCCCCTTCGTGGTACGCCTTAGGCACGGCGCGTATGGCACTCTCGCTCACCGTGATGATGGTGGGCAGGATCATAACGCCCAAAAGCACCGACGCCGCCAGGATGGACAGGCCGTTGCTGTGGTTGCCCGTGGCCCCGCGCACCAGCGGCACGATCACCATCAGCCCGAAAAAGCCGTACACCACCGAGGGAATGCCCGCCAGCAGCTCCACCATCGGCCGCAGGATCTTATACGCCCGCTTTGGGCAGAAATAGGCCATGTAGATGGCCGTCAACACGCCAATGGGCACCCCGATGACCAACGCGCCGGCCGTGACGTACAGGCTGCCCAGAATCATGGGTAGGATGCCGTAGATATCGTTGGCCGGCTTCCACTGGGTGCCCAGCAGGAACTTGAACGGACCGATCTCGGCCACGGCGGGCAGGCCGTTGGCAAACAGGAACATGCAGATGAGCGCAATGGCCAGGATACTGGCGCACGCCGCCGCGAAGAAGACCCACTTCATCACGTTTTCTCGAACTTTTTGCATAGAGTCACGCCCTCTTGTGTGCTCAGATTGGGGAGGCCTGTTGGTTTTGCAATCATTGCGCACAGGCGGGGCTGCCACAGTTTCGTTCCACTGTGCGCAGCCCCTCTGTGCCTTATCGGGGAGATAGGGGGATATTTTATTCGGCGTCTGCCCAAGTCGTCGTCTCGCCCACATAGATGCTCTTGACCGATTCGCTGGTGAGGCCGGTGGCGGGGTTTTCGTTGTTCACCACCACAGCGATACCGTCGGTGGCAATGACGGTGGCGGTCAGACCCGCTTCCAGCTCGCTGTCCTTCAGCTCACGCGAGGCCATGCCGATGTCGCAGATGCCGTCGATGGCGGAGGTCATGCCCGTGGAGGAGTCACTCTGCTGGATCTCGATCTCCGCTTCGGGGTTCACCAGCAGGTAGGCTTCTTTCAGCTTTTCCATCACCGGCGTCACCGAGGAGGACCCTGCCACCACCACCTTGCCAGCGGGCTTGCTGCCCGCAAAGGCCGGGGCGTCGTCCATGGGTATATAGTGGTTGTCGGCCACCACCTGCTGGCCCTCTTTGGAGAGGATGTAATCGATGAAGTCCTGGGCCACCTCGCTCAAGCCTTCCTTTGTGGCGATGTTGAAGGGGCGGGCCACCTTGTAGCTGCCGTCTTTGATGTTCTCCACGGTGGCGGCCGCGCCGTCGATGTCCAGCGCCTTCACGCTGTCGTTCAGCGAGCCCAGCGAGATGTATCCAATGGCGTACGGGTCGCCGGCTACGGTGGTCATCACCACCGAGGTGCTGTTCACGTTCACGGCTTCCACGGTGGTGTTGTCCACCTTGTTGCCATCCGCGTCCTTCTCCTCCACGCCGAACAGCTCGATGAACGCGCCACGGGTGCCGCTGCCGTCCTCGCGGGATACCACGGTGATGGGCACCGACGTGTCGAAGCTTGCGGTGTTCGCGCCTGTGCCGCCGGATGTGCCCGCGCCCTGCGCGTTGGCGTTCCCGCAGGCCGCCAGCAGGCTGCCTGCCAAAACCACGCTGCAAAAGATCCCTACAACTTTTTTCATCTCAAACTCCTTTGTTTGCTCGATTTCTCTGTGCTGCCCAAAGTATAGCCCCGCTTTGTAAAATCCGCAGGGCTGCGTTTGTAAAAAACGTGTAAAATCCCTTTGGAACGATACAACTCCGATACAACGGCATGGTACAACCTGTGGTATACTGGTGTGCAGAAAGCTGCGCACCCAAGGAGGGATCGAGATGAAAACAGGATGGGCCCGCATTCCGGGGGCGCTGTTTTTGGGCGCCTGCCTGGCCATTCTGCCCGCCTGCGGTGGCAGCCCGCAGGACGGCGCGTCCGACAAGAACGACATTGCCAACGGCCCGCAGGGTGCGCAGACGAGCAGCACCCTCACATATCTTTCCACCACCACTTACCCGCCCGGCGCCCAGACCGCAAACGGGTACTACTTCCTGCAATACGGCACCGAGGACGGCATCCTGGCCAAGGGCACGGCCAGCCAAAACATCATGTATATCGACTATGCCTCCCAAAAATGCATCTACTTGTGCAACTCGCCCGGCTGCAGCCATGACGACGAGACCTGCACCAGCTTTATAGATGCAACCGACAGCGCCATGAACATCTACAGCGCGGGCGACAAGCTGCTCCTCTTCTGCACCGGCTTTGTCCCTTATGAAGACGACACCGCCGAAGCCGTGCTGCCCCACATCGACACGATGGACCAGAACGGCCAGAACCGCAGGACGCTGGCCACCTTCAAATCCGGCCAGTATGTGGACAGCAGCAACCTTGTGTGCGACGGCGAGGCCATCTATGTGAACGTGTCCACAACGATCGAAACGGGCCAGACGGAGGATGTCACCGACGAGACCGGCCAGGTGGTAGATTCGTGGCCCATGTTCGAAACACGCAACCAATACACGCGCATCTCCCTGGCCGACGGGGCCTGCACCGATCTCTTCGCCATGAATGAAACGAACGGCTACCAGTGTGGCATCCTGGGCGACGGCATCCTGATGCAGGAATGGACAGACGCGTCGGGCAGCGCCCAGAACGAGGAACTGGAAAAACTGTACCAACAGCTGCAGGAACTGGAACAGGCCAACGATTTCGACTACGAAAAACTGGATGCGGACGCCGAATACATAAAGCTGAACGAAGAGGTCATGCGCCTGCAGGAGGCGCAGTACGGCGAGTCCACGGGCGGGCTGTACACCCTCTCCCTGCCCGACGGCACCCGCACGGACATTAAAGAGTGGAAGAACGCGGATATCGAGCAATACAGCATTTTTGGCGGGATCATGTACTACTTCAACAAGCAAAACGGCGATGTGATGGCGCTGGACCTGCTCACCGGCGAAGAGCGCACCCTCACCGACAAGATCGACTTCGGGGACGACTACGCGTACTTCTCCCACGTGTACGGCGGCCGCCTTCTGGTGGAGGGCAGCCGCTACGACGAACAGGGCGAATACCTGGGCACCAACCGCTACGCCGTAGACGTCAATACGGGTGAGGTGAGCGAGCTGACCCTCGCCTGCACGCTGCAGAACGAGAGCGGCGAGCCCATCTCTCTGGACGGGGCCCCCCCAACGCTCGTGGAGATCGTGGCCGAATGCGGAGACTCGCTGCTCATCGTGAACAAATATATCTACTCGGGCGATGTCAGCAACCTCTCCTCCGGCAAAGGCTTTGCGGGCAGCGGCGAGTCCAGGCCCATCTTTGCGCTCATCAAACAATCCGATTTTTGGAGCAACAACAATACCTTTGAGCCGGTCGAGAGCGTCGACTGAGACTTGTTTGCAGACAGCAAAGCCCCCCTCGTGAAACGAGGGGGGCTTCCTGCATCTTGCAAACTGTCTGCTTTACTCCGCCTGGTTCAACCACTCGTGGTAGCACGAGTTGAGCCCTGCGGCAACCGCACTGGAAACGGCCAGCGCAATGTGGAACACCGCATCCTGCTGCTTTTCGTCCAGGCCCTTTGCCTTGCCTGCCTGGATGTACTGCATGGTGGCGTCGTTGGCCGCCTTGCCGATGCCGATGTGCTTGTTATTATCGTCCATCCACTTCTCAAAATCCTTAAAATCCTTCAAAACGTCCCCCTCCTTCCCCAGCTTATCGATGGCTGGGAGCCAGAATTGCTCCTTTTCGCACCACGTAAGGCATTGTAACACACAACGCTTTCATTTGCCAGATGAAATTGTTTTGTTCTATAATAGAAGACAGAGCAGTATCCCGGCAGACGACCATATTATAGACAGGGAGGAACGGACATAACCATGCAGCATGTATATTCGGGCAAAACAAAAGAAGTATTCCAGCTGGACGACGGCAACTATCTGCTCCAGTTCAAGGACGACGCCACCGGCGAGAACGGCGTTTTCGACCCAGGCTCCAACGAGATCGCCCTCACCATCGAGGGCTTGGGCAAGGGCGGCCTGCGCCTCACCGAGTTCTTCTTCGGCAAGATCTCCCAGGCCGGCTTCCCCACCCACTTCGTGAGCGCAGACATCCCCGCCGCCACCATGACCGTGCGCCCCGCCAAGATTTTTGGCAAGGGGTTGGAGGTCATCTGCCGCTTCCGCGCGGTGGGCAGCTTCATGCGCCGCTATGGCGACTATGCCCAAGAGGGCCAGCAGCTGCCCGCTTTCGTGGAGGTCACCCTCAAGGACGACGCCCGCGGCGACCCGCCCATCACCAAGGACGCGCTGGAGGTCCTGGGCCTTTTGAGCGCCGAGGAGTACGAGCGCCTCAAATCGCTCACGCAGGACATCTCCCGTCTCATCAAGGCCATCCTTGCCGAAAAAGGCCTCGAACTGTACGACATCAAGCTCGAGTTTGGCCGGGTGGACGGCGACATCGCGCTGATCGACGAGATCTCGGGCGGCAACATGCGTGTGTACAAGGACGGTAGCATCGTGCCGCCCATGGAGCTGGTGCAGCTGGTGCTGGGCGGCTAGACGCTGGACGGCACCCCCGAAGGACTATCCGGCAACCCCAAGCCAAAGGCTTGGGGTTGCCGTTTTTTCGGGGTCGCAAACCCCAAAAGCCGCACTTTGCATCCGACAGCGATTGCTTCTTTTCACCCCCTGCCGGGGGTATACTGTAGTCCCACAGGAAGGCCGGCCACCAGCATGCAAAACACGCCAGGGAGGTACTGCATATGCGGGCAGAAAAGCAACCGGTCTACGCCGTCACCCGTCTGGGTGAATTTGCAAACCCCGAACTGGAAAATCAGTACAACACCGATGAACTGGCGCACGCGCCGCGCTTCTTTCGCTCTTTTGTGGTGGTGTTCGGCATCCTGTTCGCCCTGGCCTGTTTCTTCGATTTCTACGACTCGTACGGCCAGCTGCCCCTCCAGACGCTGTGGCGGGTGTTCACGGCCCGCGCGCTGGTGCTGGTATTCGCCGCGGGCTTCTATTTCATCACCGGCCGCGGGCGCAGCGCCCAGTGGACACTGGCGGGCAACACCGCCTTCTTCGCCCTTGCGCTGTTCACCTTTGTCCTGCTGGCGGTGCAAACGCGCGAGCAAGACTACCTGCACCAGGCCATATCGCTTCTCGTGCTCGTCATCTGCGCCGCCTGGCTGCCCATGCGCTGGATATCCTACACGCTGATCGCCTCGCTGGCTGCGGCGGCCTTCTTCCTGCGGTCGCTGGTCAATTGGCCAGCCATTCGTTTCCTCTCCTATCTGGAGGCAACCCTCTTTGTGGCGGTGGCCATTGCGGTTGCGGCGGTGGGCCAGTACCACATGAACATGCTGCGCCACATGCACTACGCGCGCGAAAACCGTCTGGAAGAACTCTCCCATACTGACAAACTCACCGGCATCCGCAACCGCCACTGGTTCGACAAGACCCTCGCAGAATGGTGCGTGCACGGCGAAGGTGGTTCACGCGGGTTCGCACTCATCCTGTTTGATATCGACCGTTTCAAGGACGTGAACGACCGGTTTGGCCACCCCGCCGGAGACAAGGTGCTCTGCGGCATCTGCCACAAGGTCCTCGGCCTGGTGCGCCCGGGCGACCTGTTTTCTCGCTGGGGCGGCGAAGAATTCATCCTGCTGCTGCCCTCTACGGGTGATTGGCAGGCCTACCGCCTGGCCGAACGCTTGCGCGGCGCCATCGAGCAGACCCCCACGGACGGCGTGGGCCGTGTGACCTGCAGCTTCGGCGTGGTGGTGCGCCGTGCGAACGAGACCCCGGACGAACTGGTGCAGCGGGCGGACACGCAGCTGTACAAGGCCAAGCAGGGCGGGCGCAACCGCGTGGAGATGGATGGTACCGTCCTGTACGCGGCGCGGCGCGGCGGCGTGCCCCACCGCACCGCCACGCGCAGCTGAACGCTCCCGGACGGAAGGCGGCACAAACCCCTGCTTCCTTCCGGTTTACCATACAACATGGCCGGTAAAGCGCGGCGCCCTGCCGCCCTGCTTTACCGGCCATGTACATAACAAGTCCTATTGGTTGAATCGTCCGCTGGAGCGCAAATGTTAACCATTTCACAGTCTCTCCGGCATTCTGCCCAATTTCGCGCACAAAAGTGTGGGGTGTTTGGCCAAAAAAGCTCTTGAAAAAGCCCCAGGGGAAGCGTACAATGTATCCAGCCTGAGAGGGAAGATGTTTCCCATCCGGGCCAGCCGCGAAAAAGGCGGCCATTCAAAGGGAATGTACATTCGTACTTCATCACTTCCATTCGGGGGAATGACATATGACAAAAGCCGGTAAGATTCGCATCGGCATCATCTCTACACTGATGATCGCCCTGCTGCTGATCCCAATCATCGGCATGGCCGTCAGCCAGTCTGCCGCAGCCGCCCAGCCCGCCATCACAGTAGGGGTAGGAGCGGCCGGGGACACCACGCAAACCAAAAAGGGCGCGCACCTGCTGGAATGGGGCGTGTTCGGCATCGCCTTGGGCGAGTTTGCCGGTATCCTGGGCATGGGAATCAGCAAAGGCCGGGCCAAAAAGGTGGAAAAGAACCGCCAGGCTTTGATTGCTGAAGCACAACCTCAACCGCGCCGCGGTTTTGCCCCCCTCGGGTCCGAAGCCGCCCCGCCCGCTGCATAATTCCCCCTTGGCAAAGGGGGAGCCGCACGGCAATACACATAATTAAGGCCGTCTCTGACGAGACGGCCTTTTGCGTACATTCTTTTTTCCATTCTTTAACGCCGTGCAATGCGCAATTTTCAAGGCCACAACCACTTCATGCAAAATTTTTTCGTGTTTGCGACATATTTTCTTTTTCCTTTGAGCTCGCGCGCATGTTTCGCTCTTCCGATCTCCCTTGAAAAATTTCCTTTTATCGTTGCAATGTGGCAACACTTGGTGTATAATACGGGCGATGCGCTGGGGTATCAAAAATTATAATACGGATTTTGCGTTTTGAGGAGGAACACGGCCAATGTTCAAGAACATGAAGATTCGCGCGAAGCTGATCACCGGTTTCCTGTTGGTTGTCATTGTGGCGTTGGTGCTGGGCGTCGTCAGCATCTTCGGGCTTACAACGTTGAGCAACAACGAAACCGGCCTGTACGAAGAGCAGGTGCAGGCCATCTATAATGCGGAAGAGATCGAGATTGCCCTGCACCAGCAGCGCGCCTCGTTCTATGACCTTTACGTCAACAAAGACGACGATGCAAAAGCCGCCGAGTTGCAGACGCAGATAGACGACGAGCAGGCCGCGCTGGAAAGCGCGCTGGACGCATATGTGAAAGCCGTGGGCGAAGATACCTACAGCCAAAACCTACAGAATATATACGACCAGCAGTACGCCCCCCTGCTGAACCAGTTCCAGGCCCAGATTGAGGCCAACGAAGACAAAGCCGCACTGGAAACGTTGGAAAAACTGCCCGATGTCGTGGCCGCCATGGAAACGGCCGTGACCGATATGGTGAACAACAGCCTGACCACCGCCGACGAGACCCAAGCCACCGATACCTCCCTCGCCAACACCATCATTATTATTACCATCATCCTGGCCGTGGTTGTGGTCGTGGGCGGTATCTTCCTGGCTCTATACAACACCGCGCTTATAGCCACGCCCACCCAGCAGCTGGTGAAGGCTGCCAACCAGATCTCCAAGGGCGACCTTAACATCGACATCAAGGTGGACCAGAAGGATGAGATCGGCACTCTGGCGGACGCCTTCAAGGAGATGGCGAACGCATTCCGCGAGCAGGCCTCGGTGCTCACCGCCATTGCCGGCGGCGACTATACCGGCAGCATCGCCGTCCGCAGCGAGGCGGACGAGGTCAACCGCGCCATCAGCGACATGCTGGACAGCAACAATGCCATGATCGCCGAGATCCGCTCGGCCGCCGAGCAGGTGGCCGCCGGCGCTTCGCAGATTGCCGACGGCGCCCAGGCGCTTGCCACCGGCAGCACCGAACAGGCCGCTACCCTGCAGGAGTTCTCGGCCACCATCAACCAGGTGCAGCAGCAGGCCGAAGCTACCAGCCAATTGGCGGCCACCGCCCTTGCAGACACCGACGAAGCTGGCCGCCTGATGGGCGAGAGCATGGAATACATGAGCCAGATGACCGACGCCATGCAGACGATCAACGACAGCAGCCAGAACATCGCCAAGGTCATCAAGGTCATCGACGACATCGCCTTCCAGACGAACATCCTGGCGCTGAACGCCGCCGTGGAGGCCGCCCGCGCAGGCCAGCACGGCAAAGGCTTTGCCGTGGTTGCGGACGAGGTGCGCAACCTGGCCAGCAAGAGCGCCGCCGCCGCCAAGGAGACTGCCGGTCTCATCGAGAACAGCGTGGAGAACGTGACCCGCGGCACCCAGATTGCCGAGCACACCAGCGAGAGCCTTGCCAAGGTGGGCACCATTGCCGCCAGCAACGCCCAGAGCATTGGCCAGATGAGCGAGGCCTCGCAGCAGCAGAGCATCGCCATCAACGAGATCAACCAGGGCGTCAGCCAGATCTCGCAGGTGGTGCAGGCCAACAGCGCCACCGCCGAAGAAAGCGCCGCTTCCGCCGAGGAGCTGAGCGCCCAGAGCACCTTGCTGAACAAGACCGTCACCCGCTTCAAGCTGCGGTCGGGCGTCATTGGCAGCGGCGGCCACAACGCCTACGAAGCTCCCTCCGCCTCTTACCCGGCGCCCCCCGCCCTGCCCCCGCAAAGCGATATGGGCGGCGGAGACTACCTCTTCTAAATCCCGTATCCGAACCAACATAAACGTGGCCGGGCTTTTGCCCGGCCACTTCTTTCTTCATATAGCTCTCCGCCGCCCTCTAGCGCAACAGCTGCAGCACCTGCTGGCTGTTCATGTTGCTGTGGGCCATCATTGCGGTGCCCGCCTGCGAGAGTACTTTCTGCTTGGTGAACTCCATCATCAGCTTGGCCATGTCCGCGTCGCGCACGCGGCTCTCGGCCGCCATGATGTTCTCGTTGGCAACCTGGCTGTTGCTGATGGTTGCGTCCAGCCGGTTGCTGAGGGCGCCAAGGCTGCCGCGCGTGGTGGATACCGTTTCGATGGCCGAGCGGATGGTATCTACCGCGTCCATGGCGCCCTGCTGCGTGTCCAGCGAGAGGGCGCCAAGCCCCAGCCCCTGCGTGGACATGTCCTGCACTTCCACCGATATCTGGGCGCCCGCCTCGTCGCTCACCTGCAGGTTGAGCGCGTCGCTGCCGGTAAGCGAGCCGTCCAGCACCTTGGTGCCATTGAAGGTGGTGGCCTCGGCAATGCGGTCCATCTCCTGCATAATGGCCGTGGCCTCGTTCTGGATGCTCTGGCGCTGGTCGTTGTCCAGGATACCGTTCGCAGCCTGACCGGCCAGGTCCGCCAAGCGGTTCAGCATGCCGTGTACCTCGGTCAACGCGCCGTCGGCAGTGCGCAGCAACGAGGAGCCGTCCTGCGCGTTCATCACCGAGCGGTCCAGCCCGCTCATCTGGGCGCGCATCCGCTCTGAAATCGCAAGCCCGGCCGCATCGTCGCCCGCCGAGTTGATGCGCAAACCGCTGGCCAGTTTTGCAAGGCTGCTTTGCAGCTTTTGGTTGTTCAGTTGTGTCTGGCGCTGGGCGTTCAGACCCAGGATATTGTTTTGTACAATCATGATTCAGATTCCTCCCTGTCTGCCATCGGCGGCATCGTGCCGCCGGGCGCGCACCGGCTGCGGAGCCTGTGTGGCTCACCGCGTGGCGAAAGCGCAAAAAACGGCGAGACCCTGTGCAAAGTTGCCGATGGGTACACCTGCCGTTATTCTTACCTTCGGCTGTTGTGCATAAATCATAACGTCCTTTAAACAATTTTTCAAGCCCGGGAAGCGAAAAATACAAAAAAACTCGCATGTTTGTGCAATGCGACAAGAAATATGCCCTTTTTTCGGCAGGGCGTCCGCCCTCCCGTAACGACAAAATTTTCACTGCCTATCTGCTGTTTCTTGCCGATTGCGCGCAATCGGACTATAATAGTACCATTGGGGCTGCGGGCATCCATTTTGCCGCACCCAAAACGGTGTGGAGGGGAATGCATGCGCAAACGGGCAGGAGCGGCAGGGATGCCGCGGCAGGCATCCGGGCATCCGGGCAAACATCCCGGCGCCGCATTGCGTTCCCGCGCCGCCTCCCTGTTCACCATCCGCAAGCCGGTCGTGTTCGGCATCAGCTTTGTCTGCCCGCTGCTCCTGGTGCTGCTGCGCCCGCTGGGCATGGACCTTGGGCAGAGCGCCGTGCTGGCCTCGCTCGTGTTGGTCATCATCTGGTGGGTGAGCGGCGCCGTGCACCGTCTGGTGGCCTCGTGCGTGCTTCTGGTGTTGTTCTGCCTGTTCGGGCGCACACCGCCCACCGCTGTATTCTCCTTCCCGCTCTCCCCCGGTTTTTACATCCTCATCCTCTCGTTCGTCTTCTCGCAGGGGGTGCTGAACAGCGGGCTGGTGGAAAAACTGGTCACGCCGTTTCTTGTCCGCCACGTGCGCAGCCGCGGCAGGCTCATCCTCACGCTTTTCATCTGCGCCCTCGCCTTCATCTTCATCATCCCCCAGCCCTACTCGCGGGTCATTCTCCTGTCCATCGTGTTCACCGGCTTTTGCAACGCCGTGGGCATGGGCGAGGACGCCCGCAAGGTGGTGCTGTTCGGGCTGTTCACCTTCTCGCTGATGATGAACAACGGCCTTTTGCAGGGCGACATCGTACTCAATACCGCGGCGTTGGGCATCAGCGGTATCCAACTGGGCGAGCTTGGGTGGGCCGCGCGCATGCTGCCGCCCACGCTTGTGTTCTGTGCGCTTGCCGGGCTGTTGTACGCCTTCGTGTATAAAAAGCACCTCGTCTTCCCCAAACCGGCGGATGGCGGAACCACGGGCGGCGATTTGAACAAGGCGCAGGCCGCCGCCCTTTCCGGCCGGGACAAACGCAACCTCGTATTCATCGTTGTCTTTGTGCTCTTCTGGGCGCTCACGCCGGTGCACGGCGTCGACCAGCTCATCACCATCGCGGCAGGCACGCTGCTCATGTTCCTCTTTGGCCTTGCGCGCTTGAGGGACCTTGCCACCATCGACGTGACCCTGCTGGTGTTCGTCACCGCCGCCTTCTCCATTGGCAGCGTGATGCGCGGCAGCGGCGTGGCCGATCTTTTGTTCAATCGCTTCATTCCACTGTTCCCGTCCGGGTTTTCGTTTGGGTTCGTACTGGCGGTGGTGCTTATCTGCATGGCCATGCACATGGTGCTGGGCAGCAACATCACCACTATGTCCATCATGATCCCCGGTTTGTTCACCATCGCCGCCGGCCGCATGGATGACACGCTGCTCATGCTGCTCATCGTCTTCTCCATCTGCGCCCACTTCCTGTTGCCCTTCCACAACGTCATCATCATGGTGGGCGAGGGCCGCGGCTGCTACGACGGCAAGACCATGCTGCGCTTCACCCTGCCGCTCACCGTCCTGGTGGTCGCCTCGGCGATGGCACTGTACCTGGGGTGGTGGCGCATCGCCGGGTTTTTGTAGCCCGTTGGTTTTCACATCGAAAGGAGCATCCCCCATGGAAAAAACGATCGAATGTACCCGTTGCGGGCTGTGCGTGCGCGAGTGCGGCCAGCTGGCCCGCGCCATCACGCCCACGTCCACCGGCGTGCGCCTGGACCTCGACCGCTGCATCGCCTGCGGGCACTGTGCGGCCGTCTGCCCCACCGGCGCCATGGACAACCCCCGCGCCCCCTCCGGCCCCCTGGCGGGCGAACCGCCCGCCCCCGCCGACATGGCCCGCTACCTGCGCCTGGCGCGCTCTGTGCGCTGCTATAAAGACACCCTTGTGCCCCACCAACAGATGATGCAACTGCTGGACATCGGACGCTACCCCCAAACGGCCGTGAACTCTCAGGGCATCAGCTACCTGGTGCTGGAGGGCCGTGAGCGCATGGAGGAGCTGACCCGCCTGTATTGCGGCATCGTGCTGGACGCCGGTTTTTCGGACCCGCTGCGCCCCACACTGCCCGCCATGGCGCAGGAATACCTGGATACCGGGCGCGACTTCCTCTTCCGCGGCGCGCCCCAGCTCATCCTGGCGCTGGCCGATGCGGACAGCCCCCGCGGGCGCGACAACGCCCGCTTCTCGCTCACCTTCATCGCGCTGCTGGCCCCCTCCATGGGCATCGGCACCTGCTGGGCCGGCTTTTTCGAGGCGCTGGCCATGGACCCCGCCCACGAGCAGCCCTTCTGCGACTTCCTGCAGCTGCCGCCGGGCAAGCGCATCTGCGGCGCGCTGATGGCCGGCGTGCCGGACATGACCTACATCCACCTGGCCGAGCGCCAGCCCCTGCAGGTGGAGTGGCGGTAGATTATTGCGCTGTAACCAAAGGAGAAGCTATGATCCGCATCGTAACCGACACCGCAAGCGACATCACCCGCGAACAGGCCCTGTGCATGGACGTGGAGCTGGTGCAGCTGCCGGTCGCCTTCAAGCAGGGCGAGCCCTACGACCCGGCGCTCGACCCCTATTTTGACGAATTCTACGAGCGCCTGCTGGCCGGGCGGGACCTGCCCCTCACAAGCCAGCCCGCGCCCGACGACTACCTCTCTATTTTCGAGCGCGCCCGAGAGCTGGGCGACGACGTCATCGTCATCACGCTCAGCGGCCAGTCCAGCGGCACCATCCAGGTGGCAACCGCCGCCCGCGAGATGGCCGGGTACGACCGCATCTATATCGTTGACTCCCTGCTGGCCGCCATCGGGCAGCGGCTGCTGGTGGAATACGCCGTGCGGTTGCGCGAGGAGGGCCGCCCCGCCGGCGAGATCCGCGATATCCTCACCGGGGCAGCCGGCCGGGTGCGGCTGTTTGCCCAGTTGGATACGCTGAAATACCTGCGCAAGGGGGGGCGCATCTCGCTGCCCAGCGAGTTTTTGGGCGGCATGATGGGCATTAAGCCCATCATCCAGATGGAGGACGGCGCCACCAAGCTGGCCGGCAAGGCCCGCGGCCACGCCGGTGCCATTACCGCGCTGGTGCGCCTTATCGGCGAGCACGACGGCTTCGAGCCGGGCTTCCCTGTGTATTTTGGCTACACGCGCGACGCCCAGCCCGCCAAGAACTTCCGCAAGCTGGTCAGCGCCAAGTTCCACCTGCGCGACACGGTACTCTACCCCGTGGGCGCCGCCATCGGCACCCATGTGGGCCCCGGCGGTATCGCCATCGCCTATCTGGAAAGGCTGTGAGCCCCATGCCAAACGGACGCGACATCGACACCATCCTCTTCGACCTGGACGGCACGCTGCTGCCCATGGACGAGGAGGCTTTCATGCGCCTTTATTTTGCCGAGCTCTCGCGCAAGTGCGCGGCCTTTGGTTACCAGCCGCAACAGGTGCCGCCCGCCGTGTGGGTGGGCATCCGCGCAATGGTGAAGAACGACGGCGCCGCCACCAACGAGCAGCGCTTCTGGGAGGCCTTCGCCCGCGAGCTGGGCGAAGGCGTGCTGGAGCTGAAGGATCCCCTCGTGCGCTTTTACGAGGAGGAGTTCCACAAGGCGAGGGGCGGCACGTTTGCAAACCCGCTGGCCGCGCCGCTGGTGCGGGAGCTGAAGGACGCCGGCTACACCGTGGCGCTGGCCACGAACCCCATGTTCCCCCGTTGTGGTGTGGCCACCCGCCTCTCCTGGATCGGCCTTTCTCTGGACGACTTCGACCTTGTCACCAGCTACGAATACGCGCACTTCTGCAAGCCCAATACCCGGTATTACGGCGAGATCCTTGAAGTTTTGGGCCGGGCGCCCCAAAGCTGCCTGATGGTGGGCAACAACACCAGCGAAGATGGCTGCGCCGCCGGTCTTGGCATCGATTTCTACCTCGTCACCGACAACCTTATCAACGAGGACGGGCAGGACATCTCCACCTTCCAAAACGGCGATTTTGCCGCCTGCGCCGCCCATCTGCAACAGTTGTACAAGACGTGAGTTTTTAATAGATACATTTTCAGCCAAATAGAAACGGGAGGCAGGTCCTATGGATTTTTTTGAAGCCATTGAGAAACGGTACAGCTACCGGGGCGCGTTCACCGGCCAGGAGGTGCCTGCCGCAGATGTCGAACGCATCCTGGACGCGGGCATCCGGGCCCCCAGCGGCCGCGCCACGGCCAGCACCCGGTTCGTCGTCGTCACAGACAAAGGCCTGCGCGGCGAACTGGCCGCCATCTTCCCCCACAAGGGCATCGCCAGCGCCCCCGTCCTCATCGCGGTGCTCACCCGGCCGGTGCCCGTATATGGCGACAAGGTGTTCGAGCTGCAAAATTATGCCGCCGCAGTGGAAAACATGCTGCTGGCCGCCACCGCCCTGGGCTACGCCACCGTGTGGACAGACGGCGACATGGCCGACGGCGTGCGCGGCCCGGCCATGGCTATGGCGCTGAACGCGCCCGAAGGCTGGACGGTACGCTGTGTGCTGCCCATTGGTATACCCGAACAGCCCGGCCACCAGAAGGAAAAGGACGCCTTCCCCGCGCTTGTGCAGTACAACCGTTTTTAAACGCACCCTCTTGCGGCAAAACGGGTTCGGGGCATAACCCTCATTCCAATTATGAATATGGCCCCAGGCGATTTTTGTCGATTTCATTCCCCTTGCGTCTTTCCAATTGTGCCCGGGGATGTTATAATGTGAACTGGTGTGTGCGGCAAGTGCCGGCACGCGCATGTTTTGCACGTGGGTATTCATTTTCTGAAACCGATAACAGAAAATCAAATAGGAGCGTGAGAGATTTGGACAAAGTCATCAGCCTTGAAAAGGCGGTCAGCCTCGTCAAGGACGGCATGAGCGTGATGGTGGGCGGCTTCATGGGCTGCGGCAACCCGCACAAGATCATTGCGGCGCTGGCAGACAGCGGCGTGAAAGACCTGACCCTCATCTGCAACGACGGCGCCATGCCCAATGGCCCCGACGGCAGCGAGTACTACGGCGTTGCCAAACTCATCCACAACCGGCAGGTAAAGAAGCTCATCGCCTCGCACGTGGGCCTGAACCCCGAGGTGGCCGAGCAGATGAACGACGGGAGCATGGAAGTGGTGCTCATCCCGCAGGGCTCGATGGCCGAGATGATCCGCGCCGCCGGCGCCGGCCTGGGCGGCGTGCTCACGCCCACCGGTTTTGGCACCATCGTGGAAGAAGCCGACCACGTGCACAGCGTGGTGGAGGTGGACGGCTGCAAGTTCCTGCTCGAGCGCCCCATCAAGGCGGACGTTGCCCTCATCTGCGGCCACAAGGTGGACAAGAACGGCAACGTGTGGTACAAGGGGGACACCCGCAACTTCAACCAGGTGATGGCCACCGCGGCCAACCTCGTCATCGCCGAGGCGGACAACCTTGTCGAGCTGGGCGGCATCGAGCCCGAGAACGTCGTGACCCAAAGTATCCTGGTGGACTATATCGTGGACGGAGGTGCTCTGTAATGGACAATCCCAAAGCAGTAATCGCGGCCCGCGTGGCCAGGGAGCTGAAGGACGGCGACGTGGTCAACCTGGGCATCGGCCTGCCCACCATGGTCCCCAACTACGTGTCCAAGGACGTGCACATCATCCTCCAAAGCGAGAACGGCATCGTGGACACCGGCCCCAAGCCCGGCCCCGACGACGCCGAACCCATGTATGTGGTGGACGCCGGCGGCCAGCCTGCCTCCTGCAAGGTGGGCGGCAGCTTCATCGATTCCAGCACCTCCTTCGGCCTCATCCGCGGCGGCCATGTGGACTGCACCATCCTGGGTGCCCTCGAGGTGGACCAGGAGGGCAACCTGTCCAACTGGATCATCCCCGGCAAGAAGGTGCCCGGCATGGGCGGCGCCATGGACCTCGTCGTGGGCGCCAAGAAGGTCATCGTGGCCATGGAGCACACGGCCAAGGGCAACCACAAGATCCTCAAGAAATGCAAGCTGCCCTTCACGGCCGTCAACTGTGTCGACCTCATCATCACCGAGATGGGCGTGATGGAGGTGCGCGACGAAGGTCTCGTGCTGACCGAGTACAACCCGGAGTTCACCGTCGAGCAGATCCAGGCCGCTACAGAGGCCGAGCTGATCATCCCCGAGGGCGTGAAAACCGTCCCGGTCAGCGAACTGTAAACCGTAAAATCGCACGCATGCCGCCGGAAAATTTCCGGCGGCTTTTTTGCGCCCGACAACGGGCGGTTGTGTCCCGCCGGGCAATGTGATAGAATAAATGCACTGACTACACAACCGAAAGGTGGTAACGCTATCATGAGCGACAATACGGACGGCAGCTTCGTCATTGCACCCTCCAACATGAAATATGACGACAAGGTCATCAAGAAGATGGTGGGCGAGATCCTTGCCCAAACCGACGGCGTGCTGGGTACCAAGGGCGGTCTTGGCGACGTCTTCAAGAAGAAGGACACCGACCCCACCGTGGGCATCTCGGTGAACATCACCGAGGCCAAGGACATCGTGGTGGGCATGAAGCTGATCGTTGAAAAAGGCAAGAACATCCCGAACATCGTGAACGAGATCACAGCCAAAGTGACAGACCTTCTGCAGAACACCGCCGGCCTCAACGTGAAGGACGTGAACATCGAGGTGGTGGACGTGGAGGAGCGCGAAGCACCCGAGAATCCCCAGCAATAAACACAAAAGCCGCGGGCAGATGCCCGCGGCTTTTTTTGCGTCCAATTCACTCTGCAAGCGCCCTCATTCCACCACGTGGATGCTCTCGATGACCGGCGGCTCCAGCGGGACGCTCTTCTCGCGGCCGCTCCTGTCAAAATCGGTCTCA
The DNA here is from genome assembly GCA_031548875.1 of Oscillospiraceae bacterium. GTDB lineage: Bacteria > Bacillota > Clostridia > Oscillospirales > Ruminococcaceae > JAAYCI01. Next base: position 23,777 of record JAVBQQ010000058.1, on the reverse strand, counting down.
GCTGCTGCAATGGCGTCCAGCACGTCCAGGCCCTCCACCACCCGGCCAAAGGCGGCGTATTTGCCGTCCAGGAAGGTGGCGTCGCCGTCGGTGATGAAAAACTGGCTGCCGGCGGAATCGGGATCGCCCGAGCGGGCCATGCTGATGGTGCCGCGCTGGTGGCTGATGGGGTTGTTCCAGTCGTTTTCGGCAAACTCGCCCTTGATCTGGTGCCCCGGGCCGCCGGTGCCGGTTCCTTCGGGGCCGCCGCCCTGGATCATGAACCCCTGCACGATGCGGTGGAAGGTGAGGCCGTCGTAAAAGCCGTCGTTCACAAGGTCCAGAAAGTTTTGCACGGTTATGGGCGCGGCTTCCGCGTCCAGCTCCAGTTTCATAGTGCCGTAGTCCTTCACGTTGATTTCGACCATGGGATGTTCCTCCTCGTTGGCCCCGGGGGGCGTTTGGGTGACGATGGATGTACTGTCGGGTGTGCTTCCGGGCGTCTGCTCTTCGCTGCCCGCCGCTTCAGCCCCGACGCCGCAGCCGCATAGCGGCAGCGCCAGCGCGGCGGCCAGACACACGGCGGCGAGCAACGCGCCCGGCCGTTTTGGTGCGATAGTTCTCATAAATATCTTGCTCCCGTTTCCTTGTATGGGCGTCCCTCCACTCGGCCGCGCTCTCGCTGCCGCGCAGGAACTCCAACAGGCTTTCAGGCAGCAGGGCGCGCTGGCAGGCTTCCTCCTCGCCGGGTGTCATCACCTGCCAGATGGGATGGATGGGGCGGTAGTCGTCGTGCATGTTGGGCCTCTTTCCTGGAATGTGTTAGCCGTGCGTGCCCGCGCGCACTAGTAGCTGTTTTTGCGCTTGGTGGCGCGCACGCGCAGGATGACGATGACCACGATGGCCACCACCGCAACCACAAGCACCACCGGGATGACCCACCCGCCGCCAGACGGGCTGGAAGTGCGCATGTCGCTCCACGCCTTGTCCATGTAAGCGTTCAGTTCCTCGGGCAGCACGGTGAAAGCCTGCATGTTTGCCAGCACCTCGGCAGGGGGGTAGCTGATGGGATTGTCGCGGAACTCCTCAGGCAGTGCCTCTTCGGCTTCCACCTGCGGGGTGGAGTAGCCGATGAACAGCGTGTTGTCCACAGCCACGGCCGTCTCGCACAGGAAGTTGATGTACATCTCGGCCGCTTCCTTCTGGGCCGCGCCCTTGGGGATGCACGCCGCGTCGATAAAGATGTTCGCGCCCTCCTTGGGTACCACAAAACCGAGGTCCGGGTTCGCGTCCATCATGGTGATGGCATCGCCCGCGTAGTAGGGCGCCAGGGCCGCTTCGCCACCCTCCATCTTGTCGAAGATCTGGTCCATCACATACGCCTGCACCACGTCGCGTTGGGCCTCCAGCTCCTTGGCCGCCTGGTCGATCTCCGCGGTGTTCTCGGGGTTGATGGGCAGCCCCAGCTTGAGCGAGGCGATGGCGAACGCATCGCGCGAGTTGTCGAACATCAAAATATCGCCGGCGTAGCGGTCGTCCCATAGGGCGCCCCAGCTGTCGGGCGCCTCTTCCACCATGGTGGTGTTATAGATGAGCCCCACATAGCCCCAGGTGTAGGGCACGCTGTAGGCGTTGCTGCGGTCATAATCCTGGTCCTTGTATTCGTCGCCGATCATGGCGTAGTTTGGGATGTTGCTGAAATCCAGCTCCAGCAGCATGTCCTCACGTATCAACCGGCCGATCATGTAGTCGGACGGGATGATGACGTCGTACTCCGCGCCGCCGCCCTTCAGTTTTGCGTACATCGTCTCGTTCGTATCATAGGTGGTGTAGTTCACCTGGATGCCGGTGAGCTTCTCGAACTCGGCGTTCACGTCCATGTGCTCCCCGTCGGTGCCGTCGGAGATATATTCACCCCAGTTGTACACGTTGAGGGAGATGTTCTCGTCTTTGAAGCGGCCGTAGTCATACCCGGGCTGCACCGGCACGGAGCCGTCTTCGCTCACCGGGTCGCCGGAGATCGGCTCGTCTTCATCCTCATCTTCCGACGCGAAGGGGTTGGGCGAGGCCGAAGCTTCGTGCCACTCGCCGGTAATACCGCTGTCGTCCACGTCACTCGGGGAAGCGGCCAGGGCGGGCAGGGCGCACAGCGCGCAGAACAACATGCAAACAAGCAAAAGAGCGGGCAGGCGGAACTTTTTCATCTGTCAGATCCTTTCTGTGTGGGGTTTAGGCCTTCTTGAACCGGGGCTTGGCCTGTTTCGCCAGGGTTGGGAGCGGAAGCCTTTTCCGAAGGCGCCTCTTCCTCCCCGGCCTTTTTCTTCGGGCGGCTCATGAACTGCTCGTACAGTGCGTCGCCCACGCATTCCCGCGCGTATTGACACCATTCCAGGCAGCTCTGCGTATCGTTGTAGGCCACAAAGCCGCAGTTCGTGCAGCTGGTGGTAATCTCGTTGGAAAAAATCTCGATCTCGTTCCCGCATTCGGGGCAGGTCTTGACGCTGAGGATGGGTGTGCCGCGAATACCCGCGGCGCCAGGGCAACCACTGATCATGGCAAAGCACCTCCGTGCAAATAAAAAAGGGGAAATAGTTCACTGTGGGTCGGGCAGAACGGCCCGGGCATTCTGTCTGCGTTTTCGTTCGCCGGCGCTTTCGCGGTAGTTGGCCACCAGTATGATGGCCAGGATGACCACGAACAAGAGCGCCGAAAGCGCGTTGATCTCGGGGCTCACCCGCCGGCGGGTCATCGAGTAGATGGCAATGGGCAGCGTTTGCAGGTTGCCCGCCGTGAAGTAGCTGATGGTGAAGTCGTCGATGGAATAGGTGAGGCAGATAAGGAAGCTGGAAAAGATGGCAGGCATCACCTCGGGCAACACCACTTTAAAGAAGGCCTGCCGTTCGTTGCAGCCAAGGTCTAGCGCCGCCTCGTACAGGCGGATATCCACGGCGCGCAGCTTGGGCATCACGGTGAACAGCACATACGGCAGGTTGAAGGTGATGTGCGCAATGAGCAGCGAGGGGAACCCGATGACATTGCGCGACAGCCAGGCCATCACGCCCGCGTCGCTTACGGCCAGCTGGGCGAAGATCCCCTTCAGCACAACGAACAGCAGCATCATCGAAACGCCGGTGATGATCTCCGGGTTCACGATGGGGATGTAGCTGAGGTTGGTCACAACGCCCTTGGACAGCCGGCGCATGCGGTTGATGCCCACGGCGGCCATGGTGCCCAGCACGGTGGCGATAAAGGCGGACAGCAGCGCGATCACAACGCTCAGCAGCAGTGCGTTCAGCACCATCGAATCGCGGAAGAGCTGCTGGTACCACTGCAGCGAAAAGCCGGAGAACACTGTGCGGCTCTTCTCGGCGTTGAAGGAGAAGATGATCATCACCGCGATGGGCACATATAAAAAGGAGAAGAGCAGCACGAGGTATACGCGTTTGAAAACTTTGCCCAGCATCACACTACCCCCTCTAAGTTCTCGCTGTCAAGCCCACCCATCAGGCTCATCAACAGCAGAACGGCCACCATCAGCACAAGGCTCATGGCGCTGCCCAGGTTGTAGTTGTAGCTGTTGCCCAGGAACTGGGCTTCTATCAAATCACCGATGAGCCAGGTGTCGCCTCCGCCCAACATCTTGGAGATGATGAAAGTGGACACCGCCGGCACGAACACCATGATGATGCCCGTTTTGATGCCCGGCTTTGAGAGCGGCAGCAACACGCGGAACAGCTTGTGCGCAGGCCCCGCGCCCAGGTCCTCGGCCGCCTCGATGATGCTGGGGTGGATCTTCAGCATCGCGTTGTACAGAGGCAATATCATGAAGGGCAGGAAGTTGTACACCATGCCCAGCACGATGGCGCCCTTCGTGTTGATCATGTTGAACGGCCCCAGGTTAAAGAGGGCAAAAAACTTGTTGATGAGGCCGTTGCGCTCCAGCAAACTCATCCAGGCGTAGGTGCGCAGCAGGAAGTTCATCCACATGGGCAGCATCACCAGCATCAGCAGGATGGCCTGCCGCCCCGCCCGCGCGCGGGAGAGGATGTACGACACCGGGTATGCGATGAGCAGGCAGAGTGCCGTTGCGATGACGGCCAGCATCAGCGAGAGCAGGAACACCGGCACATACTCGCCCAGGGCCATCAGGTTGTCCAACGTGAAATGGCCGTCCTTCGTGGTGAATGCGTAGTAAACCACCACGGCCAACGGCAGCAGCGTGAACACCACAACCCACACAAGGTAGGGCGCCGCCGGGCGTTTGCTTTGGCTACGGAGCATACGGCACCACCTCCTCGTCGTCGGGGGCGTCCATCGGCTCGAACGGTTCTTGCTCCTGCCGGTGCATGATGTGTATCTCGTCCGGGTTCACGATCATGCCAATCACCTCGCCCGGCTGCGATGCGTCGGTAGACTGGATGATCCATTCGTTGCCCGCCTGCTCCACGGTCATCTCGTAGTGTACGCCCTTGAACACAAGGCCGGTCACCACGCCTGTGAGCATGCCGGCCTCGGGCGCCACCACCTCCACGTCCTCGGGGCGCACCACCACCTGCACCAGCTCGTTGGCGTCAAAGCCTTTGTCCACACAGGCAAAGCTGCGGCCGGCAAAGTCCACCTTGTAGTCGGCCACCATCACGCCGTCCAGGATGTTGCTCTCGCCGATAAAATCGGCCACAAAGGCGTTGGCCGGCTCGTTGTAGATGAACTGGGGCGAGCAGCTCTGCTGGATGCGCCCGCGGTTCATCACCACCACCGTGACGCTCATGGTCAGCGCTTCCTCCTGGTCGTGCGTCACATACACAAAGGTGATGTCCAGCGCCTGCTGGATGCGCTTGAGTTCGGTCTGCATCTCCTTGCGCAGTTTCAGGTCCAGCGCGCCCAGCGGCTCGTCCAGCAGCAGCACCTGCGGCTCGTTCACAAGCGCCCTTGCAATGGCCACCCGCTGCTGCTGCCCGCCCGAGAGGTTCTCGCTGCCCCGCCGTTCAAAGCCGCGCAGGCCCAGCAGCTCAAGCATGGTGAGAACCTTGTCGCGGATCTCCTTCTCGGGCAGCTTTTTTAGGCGCAGGCCAAAGGCCACGTTCTCGAACACGTTCAGATGCGGAAACAGCGCATATTTCTGGAACACGGTGTTCACCTGCCGGCGGTAGGGCGGTAGGTGGGTAATGTCTGCGCCGTCAAAAAAAACACTGCCGGATTTCGGCTGCAGGAAGCCGCCGATGACCCGCAGGGTGGTGGTTTTCCCACAACCCGAAGGCCCCAGCAGCGTGACGAACTCCTCGTCGTGGATGTCCAGCGAGAGCCCGCTCAGCACCGCTTCCTCGTCGAAATCAACAACAATGTCCTGTAACGACACAATGATAGAATCGTCCATAGCTTGCATCCCCCTTTGCAGATTGGCCCGCCCCGCAAACACTGCGAAAAACGGGCGCCGGCGCGGGGGACACATGCGAAGAAAGGATCCCTGTCCCCTGGAATACCACCCCGCAAAAGGTTTGTTACACGGGCACATCCGGGTGCGCAGTACCCAAAATGCTTCCCGCTACAGTGGTATCCGGCCGCCGGCAAACAGCTGCAGTTTGCTCCCAAAGCAACTGCAGTTGCACTTAGACACTTTGGCGGAACATAGCTTCGGGGATATACTCCCTCGCCATGTTCCGCCTTCTATGCGGCATACAATATAAAATATATAGGCAGCGAAGAGGTTTGTCAAGGAGAATACGCCAAGATTTGGGTTTTACGTGTGTAATATTCGAATGTGAAACCCAAATAATTTGTGCAATCCATCAAATTGCACGTCGGGCCCCTTTCTGTATTGAAAACAGAAGAAGCCACATGCTATAATGGCCTCGTTCGGCAACGTCTCGTAAATCGTACGGTGGGTTTTGCATTGCTAACCCGCCAAAAGGACGAACGAATGGGTATTTCTCTTTCAGATTTTCTCTCAGAACTCACCGCTAACCTGCCGCTTCTCATCACGGTGGTACTCACGCTCGCGGTCATCCTCGTGAACGGCTGGACGGACGCCCCCAACGCCATCGCCACGGCCATTTCCACGCGTGCCATTGCGCCGCGGCCCGCCATTTTGATGGCGGCGGTGTTCAATTTCCTGGGCATCCTTGTGATGACGCTGGTGAACAAAACGGTGGCACAGACCATCTACAATATGGTGGACTTCGGACCCAATGCGCACGAAGCCACGGTGGCATTGTGCGCCGCCATGGTGGCCATTGTGCTGTGGGCCACGGCGGCCTGGCGGTTTGGCATCCCCACCAGCGAGAGCCACGCCCTCATCGCGGGCATCACTGGCGCCGCCATCGCCATGCATGGGGGGCTTGCTGGGGTCAACGGCTCCGAGTGGGTGAAGGTGCTGTACGGCCTTGTGCTCTCCACCGCCCTCGGGTTTGCAATGGGATATGTGGTTGTCAAGATCATAGAGCTTTTCTGCAAACGCGTGGACCGCCGCCGCACACGGGAGCCCTTCCGCTATGCGCAGATCGGCGGCGCGGCGGCCATGGCGTTCATGCACGGCGCGCAGGACGGCCAAAAATTCATGGGCGTCTTTCTGTTGGGCGTGGCGCTCAACCAGGGGCAAACGACCACCAACACCTTCGCCATCCCCTTCTGGCTCATCCTGCTCTGCTCCATCGTGATGGGCCTGGGCACCTCCATTGGTGGCTACCGCATCATTAAGGCCGTGGGCATGGATATGGTCAAGCTGGAAAAATACCAGGGCTTTGCCGCCGACGCCGCCGGCGCGCTCTGCCTGCTGGCCTCCTCCCTCACCGGCATTCCGGTGAGCACCACCCACACCAAGACCACCGCCATCATGGGCGTGGGGGCCGCGCGGCGGCTGCGCAGCGTGAACTGGGGCATCGCGGTGGAGATGGTCCTCACCTGGGTGCTCACCTTCCCGGGCTGCGGCATCATCGGTTTTCTCATGGCAAAGCTTTTCGTGTGGCTGTTCTAGACGCCGGCCTCCGCGGGGGACAGGCATTCTGCTTTACACAAAGAAAGGGTTGGGCGTATGGCTAAAAAAGACTCTGAGTATTTCAACACGTTTGAAATCATGGCGGGCCTCGCCTGCAGGGCGGCCGAGAGCCTCCACACCTCCCTGCGCGATTTTGACCCCGACACGCTGGACGATTGCCGTATGGCCCTGCACGCGGTGGAACACGAGGCGGACATGGTGCGCCACGAGATCATGAAGAAGCTGGCACGTGAGTTCATTACGCCCATCGAGCGGGACGACATCATTCGCCTGGTGAACGACCTGGACGATGTTGTGGACAAGGTGGAGGACGTACTCATCCGCATCTACATGTACAACATCCGTTCCATCCGGCCGGCGGCGCTGCAGTTTGCCGATGTCATCGAGCGCTGCTGCGCCGCAATGAAGGTGGCCGTGGCCGAGTTCCCCAACTACCACAAGTCCAAAACGCTGCACACCGCCATCATCGACGTGAACACGATGGAGGAGGAAGGCGACGCACTGTACATCCGCGCGGTGCGCGAATTGTACGTAGAGGGCGGCAACCCGGTGGAGGTGGTGGCCTGGAGCGAAACGTTCGACTGCCTGGAAGAGTGTTGCGACGCCTGCGAAGACGTGGCCAACCTGCTGGAGCGCGTGGTGATGAACAATAGCTGATCCTCCTCCCTGCTCCGCCGTCAAATGCAGCGGAACTGAACGTATCCCTAAAAAACACCCGAGCAAGGCGCCAGAAATGGCGTCACGCCCGGGTGTCTTTTATTTTTATATTTTTTGGGTTATGATCAGACGCGCTTTCTATACTCCAATGTGTATAATTTATTTACATTCTACGCATAGTCGAATCCCAACACCCATACGCGGTGGTAGCCCTGCCCACCCCAGGCAAGCGCATTGGCATGCGTATCTATCGCCACGTCTATCTTCTGCCCCTTGATGGCGCCGCCGGTGTCCTCCACCCGGCGTAGGCCCACCCCTTCGATGAAAACCCAGGTGCCGGCCGGTAGCACACCCCAGTCGGCAGCGATGGTGCGCTCGGGCGTGGGCGCCGTGCCCGACGCCGTGACCCCATTGCCGCCGCAGATATGGGGGTATGCCTCGCAGCAGTAGGCGGTGAGATAGAAGTCGCCCACGTAAGTAAAGCCCACGCTGTCGGTCATCATCACCTGCTGGGCCAGCACGTTTTCGGTCTCCGCTTTGGCGGCTTTGGTGGCCTTGTTCGCCTTTTTCAGCTTCTTTTCCACGGCGTCCAGGTCTGCCTGCAGCTGCTCCACCTCGGCCTGCAGCTCCTCCCGTTGCAGCAGCACCTCCTGCTGGGCGGCCATCTGCTCGGCGCCGCTGGGCGGCGGGGCGGTGGACGCGCTGGCCGTTTGCGCCCCCCACCAGAACAGGATGGCGCACAGCAGCGTCACCGTGAACAGGATCAGGTTCACATTGCGCGCAAGATACTCCTCAAAGCTCTCCTTTTGCATGTAGGTTCGCCTCTTTTTGTCTTTGTTGCCCGCGGGCGTGCAGAGCGGGAAAATTAGTATAGCACATTCGCCACACAAAGAAAAGCCCCCGCCATGCCGGAAAAGCCCCTCGCAATGCAAAAGCCGCCCGCGCAAAAGGGCGGGCACGGTGAGTATGACGAACAAGAAGCATCCGCCGCTCCGCAACCAACTGCGGATTTGACAGATGCTTCCTCTTTGCCGCTTCACAAGCACGTAGACAGCCTTTTTGTTCGACATTATGCGGCGCGATAACCGTCTTCGTCGGGCATCTCACGCCCTTCGCGCGCTTCCCACTCCTCCGTGTCTTCCCAATCTTCGGGGTACGCATACGTCTCATCCATCTCGTCTGGCAGTGTATCCACCAAGCTGTCCGGCATGTGCGGCGCATACACCCCGTCTCCCGTCTGCCAATGCTCGGTGTGCACGCGCGCGGCCAGCTGGTCCAGGCCCAGTTCGAAGTCGTAGCGGTTGGTCGTCTCCAGCCAGTAGCTCTCCTCGCCGGTGTATACGTCCATCCCCTGCGCGCCGCTGTAGAAAACGGCGTTGTCCACATGAGGGGCAATGCGGGCGATCTCCTCCGCCGCCGTGTGGCAGGCCTTCACAAACGCCTGCGCGTCCTCAAACTCGTCGTTCAGGTACAGGCTCATGTGTACATACTGCGTGGCCGGGATATCCGAGATAGCCATGTCAGTGCGGAAGTCATCCGGCGAAGGCGAGACGTGCCACTCGGCGCGCGCCGCTTCGAATCCCGGCAGGGTGCGCAGCTTTTGCACCGTCTGGTCCTCCAGCTCGGCCGCCAGCCGCTCGGACGTGCGGTACGCCTGCACGCCCTGCTGGAAGACGGCGGGCACGGCCGCCGTCAGCAGCGTACCGCCGATCAGCAGGATGCAGATAAGCACACCCAGCCAGTCGTAGCGCAGGCCGCCATCCTTGTTGCGGATGTTGGCCACGAGGATCTCCAGACCCAAAAGCACCAGCACCAGCGGTGAAAAGCGCAGGATGGTCAGATAGTCCAGCCCCGGCAGCACCACGTACAGCACCAGCAGGGTACCGATGGCGATCAGGCAGATGGCCATGGTGAAGGTGCCCACGCGGCGCATCTTCTTTTTGGGGGCTTCCTGTTCCGTCTTCGTCGGAACAGGGGGTGGCGTCTCATAGGCCGGTTGTTCAAACGGGCCGGGATAACTGCCGCCGGGCGGGTAAAATCCATCCGGCCCGCCGGCGCCTGCCGGCAGGGGCGTTTGTTGTTCGTTCACGCGAAATTCCTCCTTACTGTATACGTCGCGCGCCGCCTTTCGGCTCGGCGCGCCTTTGTGTCTCCTACCCCTCTGTGATGGACGGCGGGGCCTGCTGCTCTTCAGGCGCAGACGCACGGGGACCGCGCAGCATGCGCACGCCCAGCAGGATGACCACCACGGCGATGACGATGGCGGGAAGGCTGTCCAGCACGCGGGCCAGCGCGGGCAGCGTTTCGTACAGGCGCCACAGGTAGCGCCCCAGCAGCGTGTTGTACAGCGCCAGCGCCCCCACGACGATGAGCAGCCAGCCCAGCAGCCGCCCGCCCGAACCCTTGGCGAACAGGCTGTTCTTGCCGTTGCGCAGCCATTCACCGCCGGGCAGGAAGGTGTCCACAAAGGCCAGGCGCTGCTCATAGGTAAGCGCGCGGATGTTGAAGGTATCGAAGAAGGCGTACGCCCAGATGACCGGCAGCAGGATGCCCAGCACCCCCAACCCCGAAAGGGAGGCCAGGAACACGACGCCCCAGAACCACAAAGCCAGCGAGATGCCCCGCCGCATGTAGCCGTAATACATCTGGCCGCAGCCGGGTACGCACCCGCACACAAAGGTCAAAAATCCGTTTTTCTTCATGAGTATCTCTCCTAATGGGATATTGTTTTATTATTTATACTATATGTTATGTTTCACTCATTGAATTTCGCTTGCCCTTTTACTTCTCCTATGTTCTATTTTCCCTTGCCGCTAAACAACCCATCCATCACGTCGGCCACATCGCGGGCGGCATCGTCCAGCTGCTGTGCAAAGCCGGGACGCTGCGTGTCCAGGGGGGCGTTGCCGGGGGCTTGTGGGTGCCCGGCCGAACAGCCCCACACCACCACGGCCAGGCAGGCAGCAGCGGCCAACACCCCCACCTGCAGCACACGTGCCTGCGCCGCCCGCCTGCGGCGTTGCACCTGCCGCACCTTTGCGTCCGCCGGCGCGGCCGGTACCAGCAGCGGCGTCTGCTCCAGCAGGGCGAGGTATGCCTCCATACAAGCGTCACATTCAGCCAGATGTTCGCCGGCCTGCAGGCGGGTCTCCTCGCCGGCCCTGCCGTCCGCGATGGCACACAGCTGCGCGTGGGACAGGTGGCCCGTCCCGTGGGCATCCAGGCCTTTCATCATGCCCAAAGAATCACTCCTCCCGGGGCGGCCGGCCATCTTGTGGGCTTTACCCAGATGGTACGGCCGTTCTCAATGCAAAGGACTGCGAACACTGCGCCGGTTTCGCTTTGCATTGTCTTACCCATACAACGAGACGGCGGCGGGTTCGTTTTCAAATCCGCCAAAATCGCATGCAATTTCACATTTTCGTCTTGTAGACACAAAAAATCCCTGGCAAGCTTTCCAGCTTGCCAGGGCGATGCTTCTTCGCCTGTCGGTGAATACGGCGCTCCTCACCTCACTCGCCGGCGGGCAGCGCCTGCGTGAAGGAGAGCTGCTCGTGCGGCAGCGCGACATTCAGGTCCTCCAGGTACTTCACCTGATATTGGCGCAGCAGCTCGTTGTAGCGCGGCTCCGTGCCGTCGTGCAGCTTGCGGCGCAGGCTGTGGGGGTCGGTTTCCGCCTCGGCGCTCAGGATGTGCGCCGCCACGTTGGAGCAGTGATCCGACACCCGCTCAAAGTCGGCAAGCACCTCCAAGAAGATGATGCCCGCCTCGATGTTGCAGCGGCCGTCCTTCAAGCGGTCGATATGGCGCTCGCGCAGCGTCTCGCAAATCATGTCCACCGTCTCTTCCAGCGGCTCCACCCGCCACGCCAGCCCGATATCATCATGCACGAAGGTGCGGATGGTGACATCCATGATCTCGGCCACGGCGGCGTCCAGCACGGCCAGTTCCTGCCGGGCATCCTCTGTGAAGTTTACACCCTTGTCATACACTTCACCCCCGCGCTCCACCACATTGATGGCATAGTCGCCAATGCGCTCGAACTCGGTAACAAAGGTAAGCAGCGTGTTCACCTCATGGCTTTCCTGCTCGCTCAGCTCTTTGGCGCTGATGCCCACAAGGTAGTTGGATACGCTCACATCCAGCTTGTCGATGACGCCCTCCCGCTGCTGGGCAAGCGCGATCGCCTCCTCGTCATGCTTCAGCAAAAGGCGCACCGAGTCGCGCTGGATCATCTGCCCCAGCTCCGCCATCTGTTCCACGGCCTTGCGCGCCTGCGCAATGGCCACGGCGGGGCTGGCGTACAGGCGCTCGTCCAGTATGGTCGTCTCCAGCTCGGGGTAGGAGGGGCCCTTGTCCGGAACGGTCATCTCCGACAGGCGCACCAACAGCTTTGTAAAGGGCAGGAAGAGGAGCGTCGTCACCACATTGAACAAGGTGTGGAAGTTGGCCACCTGGCCCTTGCCGATGGAGTCGTTCCACGCGTCGAACCCGAAGATGGCCTTGAACCCATAGATGGCAGCCAGGAACACGAGGGTGCCGATGACATTGAAATATACATGCGAGACCGCTACCCGCTTGGCCGCGCGCGAGGCGCCCACCGAAGCGATGAGCCCGGTGACGCAGGTGCCGATGTTCTGCCCCAGGATGATGGGGATGGCGCTGCCCCAGGTGACGGCCCCGGTGACGGTGAGCGCCTGTAGGATACCCACCGATGCGGAGGACGATTGGATGATAGCCGTGACGCCCAAGCCCACCAAAACACCCAGGAGGGGATTCGTCAGCCCGCTGAACAACTCGATGAACCAGGGGCTCTCGCGCAAGGGCACCACGGCCGCCTCCATGGCAAACATGCCAGTGAACAGCACGCCGAAGCCCAGCAGTATCTGGCCAACCGTGCGTTTTTTTGCACTCTTGCAGAACATGAACAGGATGATGCCCACGAAGGCTGCCGCGGGCGCCAGCGCCGTGGGCTTTAAAAGCTGCAGGAAGATATTGTCTCCCGAGATGTCGGACAGGCGCAGGATCTGCGCGGTGACCGTGGTGCCGATGTTGGCGCCCATGATGACGCCCACCGCCTGGGCAAACTTCATGATGCCGCTGTTCACCAGGCCGATTACGATGACCGTGGTGCCCGAGGAAGACTGGATGAGCGCCGTGATGATGGCGCCCAGCGCCACCCCTTTCAGGGGGTGGTCGGTCAGCTTTTGCAGAATGCCCTCTGTTTTGCCGCCGGCCATCTTCTCAAGGCCGGAACCCATGGTGGTCATGCCGTACAAAAACAGCCCAAGCCCACCCAGCAGCGAAATGAGGCTCAACACACTCATCTGTGCACCACAACTTTCCGGTGCCCTCGCACCTGCTCTGCCGGTCCCCTGGCGCGGGCGGCCACCGCCAATAGTTCCGCCACAGGCGGAACTGCGCCTCGCCGGCACATTCCTTTGCACAATCTTTACAATACAAGATTCAGTATACTGGTTTGCCGCCCCGATTTCAATTGTGTTATACTGCACACAGTGCAGTTTTGTATGGTTGAACCCCTTGGGGCGGCAGATAGTTATTTTTTTGTCGAATCCGTCAACGGGCACCTACGGCGCCGCCGCCTGCAAATCGCTGCGCGCCTGTTTGCCGTTCTGAAAATCCCCTATACAGAGGAGAACCCGATGAGCCAAGACCCGGACACCACTACAAAAATCGAAACCTTCTGGCAGCGCCACGAGGAGGAGATTATCGCCGACATCGCCCGGCTGGTGGCCATCTCCAGCCTGGAGGGCCCGCCCGCGCCTGGCGCGCCGTTTGGCGGGCTTGTGCGCCACGCGCTGGACGAAGCGCTACACATCGCCGGACGTCTGGGCTTGCAGACGCAGGATGGCGAAGGCTATGTCGGCTGGGCGGAACTGCCCGGGCGCGAGGAAGGCCATATCGCCACCATCGCCCACCTGGACGTGGTGCCCGCGGGCGAGGGCTGGGGCGGCGACGCATTTGCCCTGCGCCAGCAGGAGGGGTGGCTTCTGGGCCGCGGCGTCATCGACGACAAGGGCCCCGCCGTCTTGTGCCTGTGGGCCGCCAAGCTGCTGGGCGAAGTGGCCGCGCAACAGGGCCGCGCCCACCGCTACGGCCTGCGGGTGCTGCTGGGCTGCAACGAAGAGGCCGGCATGGGCGATATCGACTACTATCTCGAGCGCCAGCCCCAGCCGCTCTTCTGCTTCACGCCGGATGCGGACTTCCCCCTCTGCAACGGCGAAAAGGGCATTCTCTCCGGCCAGTTCACCTCGCCGCCGCTCGCGGGCAACATCCTCGAATGCAACGCGGGCGTGGCCAGCAACGTCATCCCGGACAGCGCTTCCTGCCTGCTGCACGCGCCCACCCTGCCGGCAGACCCCATCCCCACGGCGGACGTCTCCGTGGCCCGCGAGGGCGACATGCTCCGTCTTTCGGCCAAGGGCGTCGGCGGCCACGCCGCCCGACCGGAGGGCACACGCAACGCCATCGGGCTACTGGTGGATTTCCTGCTGGCGAACGCACTCTGCTCCCCTGAGGAAGCCCGATTTTTGAAACTGCTGCAGGCCCTGCACGGCAGCACCGCAGGCAAAGGCCTGGGCATCGCCTGCGCGGACGACGCCTTCGGCCCGCTCACCTGCATCGGCGGCATACTGCAGCTGCGGGAGGGCCGCCTTGTGCAAGACGTCAACATCCGCTTTCCCACCACAACAAGCGGCGCAGCCCTCGTGGCGGCATTGCAAAAGGCTGCCGCGCCCTTCGATGCCGGCTTCGCGGCCGACAGCACGCTAGAGCCCTTCTACATCCCGGTCGATTCGCCCCCCATCGCCGCGCTGCTAGCCGCCTACCGCGAAGCCGGCGGCGACCCTGAAGCACAGCCGTTCACCATCGGCGGAGGCACCTACGCGCGCCACTTCGCCCGCGCGGTCAGTTTTGGGCCCCAGCCAAAGGATCTTGCCTTCCCACCCTTTGCCGGGCCGGAGCACGCGCCCAACGAGGGCCTTCCGCTCGAAGGGCTGCGCGCCGCCTTCAAAACCTATGTGCTTGCGCTGCTGCGCCTGATGGAGCTGGATTTCTGAGTGCAGCCCGGGTTGGCATCCAAGCCTGGTTACCATGCAAAAAGCGTTCCCGAGGGCCACGCGCGCCTGGGAACGCTTTTTAAATCCGCCTTCGCCTGTTAAAATATTCACAATTTCCTTTCTTCGCTTGCCGCAGGCAGCTTTATTCGCTATAATGAGTATTGGTTCCGTTTCGCTATTTCTGCCGCGGGCGAGCGCAAACCCCGTCCCGGCAACAGAATATGAGGTGTTGTGACCATGGGCCTTGGCAAAAAAACGATCGACGATATCGAGGTGGCCGGCAAGCGCGTGCTTGTGCGGGTGGACTTCAACGTCCCGCTAAAAGACGGCGCCATCACGAACGACAACCGCATCACCGCGGCGCTGCCCACCATCCGGGCGCTGCTGCAAAAGGGCGCGCGGGTCATCCTGTGCAGCCATCTGGGCAAACCCAAGGGCCCCGACCCGGCCTTCTCGCTGGCGCCGGTGGCCACCCGCCTGGCCGAGCTGTTGGGCCGGCCGGTGGCCTTTGCAAACGACGACACGGTTGTGGGCCCGAACGCCCGCGCCGCCGTGGACGCCATGAAGGACGGGGACGTTGTGCTCTTGCAGAACACCCGCTTCCGCCCTGAAGAGACCAAAAACGAACCCGCCTTCAGCAAGGAACTGGCTTCCCTGTGCGAGGTGTATGTCAACGACGCCTTCGGCTCCGCCCACCGGGCCCACTGCTCCACCGTCGGCGTCACGGATTATGTGCAGACCACCGCCGTGGGCTACCTGATGGGCAAGGAGATCGAATACCTGGGCAATGCGGTCAACGACCCCAAACGTCCCTTCGTCGCCATCCTGGGCGGAGCCAAGGTGGCAGATAAGCTGGCCGTCATAGACAACCTGCTCGCCAAGGTGGACGTACTCATCATCGGCGGCGGCATGGCCTACACCTTTTTGAAAGCCGAGGGCTATGAGGTGGGCGGCAGCCTTGTGGACGACGAAAAGCTGGACTACTGCCGCCAGATGCTGGCGCTTGCGAAGGACAAGGGCGTGAAGCTTCTGCTGCCCGTGGACTCGGCCAACGCCAAGGCTTTCCCCAGCCCCATCGACGCGCCCATCGAGGTGACCGTCACGCCCACCACGGCCATCCCGGCCGATTCGATGGGCTTGGACATCGGCCCCGAGAGCGAAAAACTGTTCACCGCTGCCATCCAGGGCGCAAAAACCATCGTGTGGAACGGCCCCATGGGCGTGTTCGAAAACCCGGTGTTGTGCAAGGGCACGCTGGCCGTGGCAAAGGCCATGGCCGCCGCCACCGGCGCCACCACCATCATCGGCGGGGGCGATTCGGCCGCCGCCGTCATCCAACTGGGCCTGGCCGACAAGATGACCCACATCTCCACCGGCGGCGGCGCCAGCCTTGAATACCTGGAAGGCAAGGAGCTGCCCGGCGTGGCGGCCATACAGGACGCATAGGCCACTCCCCTGTTCCCGATCCATTCACCACCAAAGAGGAGGCAGACATGCAATGTAAAAACTGCGGTGGCAATTTCGGCCCCGAAGACAAATTCTGCACCATCTGTGGCGCAAGGCTGGAGTCCTTGCCAGGCGATGCCGCCGCTCCCGTTGCGGCGCCCCCACCCCCGCAGGCGCCGCCCGCCTACGCGCCACCCATGCCACAGCAGACGCCTTCGCCCGTGGCGCAACCCGCGCCGCCCCCGGGCGGCCCCGGACCCATGGTGTTTGGCGCCCTGCCGGACGAACGGAGCCCGCATGGTCCCGCCCCCGGCCCCGGTGCCACGCCCCAACCCGCGGCACAACCGGTGTCGCCTGCAGCGCCGCCCATCCCGCCGCAAGCGGCCCCGCCCCCGGCGGGCACGCCCCAGCCGCTCTTTGGGCAACCCACAGCGCAGCCACAAGCAGCACCCGCGCCGCCCCCGCCCGGGGCGCCCGGTTACCCCCAGGCCGTGCCCCTGCCGCCGCCCCCCGGGCCCCCCGGCTACCCTGTGGCAGGCGCACCTCCGCCGCCCCCCGGCCAGCCGGGCTACCCGCCTTACGGCCAGCCATCCCCCTATCCCATCTACAACCCGCCCCAAAAGGCCCGCATAGCGCCATTCGTGCTGGGCATCATCGGCCTTGTGTTCTCCTTCTTCTTCGTCTACGTCACCTTCGCCTGCTCCATCCCCGGCCTCGTCATGGCTGTCAAGGACAAGAACCTCGGCCGCGCGGGCACAACCATGCCCGCCATCATACTCAACATCATCGCGCTCGCCATCGGGCTCATTACCTTTATCGTCAACATCATTACCTATTGAGGAGCACACCCATGGATAAAACCAAACGCAAAGCCGTTATTGCCGGCAACTGGAAGATGAACAAGACCCCCGCCGAGGCCGCCGCGCTCATCGATGAACTGCTGCCCGCCGTACAGGGCGCCTCCTGCGGCGTGGTACTCTGCCCGCCGTTTGTAAGCCTGCCCCTGGCTGTGGAAAAGACCAAAGCCGGCTCCGTGGGCGTGGGCGCCCAGAACGTGCATTTTGAGCCAAACGGCGCCTATACGGGCGAGATTTCGGCCGGTATGCTGGCCGAGATGGGCGTGGGCTACGCCATCGTGGGCCATTCCGAGCGCCGCCAGTACTTCGGCGAGACCGACCAGACAGTAAACAGGCGCGCCCGCGCCGCCGTGGACGCCGGGCTCATCGCCATCATCTGCGTGGGCGAGAGCCTTGCCCAGCGGGAAGAGGACGTGACGTACGAACTTGTGCGCCTGCAGACGAAGATCGCCCTGGGCGGCTTTGCCGAAGGCGACCTGCAGAAGGTCATCATCGCCTACGAGCCGGTGTGGGCCATCGGTACCGGGCGCACGGCCACCGCAGAGCAGGCCGAAGAGGTGTGCGCGGCCATCCGCGCGCTGCTGGCCGAGCTGTACGGCCAGCCCGCGGCCGACGGTGTCACTATCCAGTACGGCGGCAGCATGAACGCCCAAAACGCAGCCGAGCTGCTGGCGCAGCCCAACGTGGACGGCGGCCTCATCGGCGGCGCGTCGCTGAAACCCGCCGATTTTGCCGCCATCGTAAAGGCGGCCAGCGAGGGTTAAAGTCGCCAGGCCGCCGGGCCTATTGACGAGCCACTCCCGCCGTGCTATACTGCATTCATCCTGCGGGGCCTACCCTGCAAATTTCCCGACAGAGAGGAGCGATGACGTATGCAAAACAAGCTATTCGGCCTTTGTCTTTGTACGCCGCCGCTCCGGCCCTTCCTGTCGGCTTAGTTTCCTATGCCGCTTGTAAGCGCCCGGGGCAGCAGAGCCCCGGGCCTTTTTGCGCCCCCAAACGGAAAGGAAGCTTACCTTATGATCGAACTGGTTTCCATCGACAGGCACAACCTCGAACAGGTCCTCCGTCTGGAGGTGGCCCCCGCGCAGCGGGCGTTCGTCGCCTCCAATGCCGTCTCCCTGGCCCAGGCCGGCGTCCAGCCCGAGTGCATACCCCTGGCCATCTGCGAGGACGGCACCCCCGTGGGGTTCCTCATGTACTGCATCGACGAAGACGACGGCGAGTGGTGGCTGTACCGCCTGATGGTGGACGCACGCCACCAACGCCGTGGCACAGGGCGCCGGGCACTGGCTTTGCTCCTTGCGCGCATACAGGCACAGGATCCCGCCCGTCACCGCATGATGCTGGGTGTACACCCCGAGTCCGCCGGTGCGCTGGCGCTGTACAACTCCACCGGTTTCACCTTCACCGGCGAGGTGTTCGGCGGGGAACACATCATGGCGCTGCACTGGTGACAAGCCCGCCCGCCCCGTGCTATACTGGTTTTAAATCGAATTGTGCAGAGCATTTTTGATGGCAGCGCCCGTACCGCCTGGCGGTTAAAAACTGGCAAATCCATCTTTCAGGAGCGCGTATGAGCCTTTGGAGCGATGCAAAGAATATCCAGAAGAAGGACCCCGCGGCCACGAGCATGGCGCAGGTGGTTTTGCTGTACCCCGGCTTCCACGCGCTCATCTGGTACCGTCTCAGCCACTGGCTGTACGGCCACCGCCGCTTCTTTCTCGCGCGCATGTTCAGCCAGTGGGGCCGCGCCTTCACCGGCATCGAGATCCACCCCGCCGCCACCATTGGCGAGCATCTCTTCATCGACCACGGGGCCGCCGTGGTCATCGGCGAAACAGCCGAGGTAGGCAACAACGTCACCATCTACCACGGTGTCACGCTGGGCGGCACCGGCAAGGACAAGGGCAAGCGCCATCCCACCATTGGCGACAACGTGCTGCTGGGCGCCGGCACCCAGGTGCTGGGGCCCATCCACATCGGCGCGGGCAGCCGCGTGGGCGCCGGCAGCACCGTGCTGTGCGACGTTCCTGCCGGCGCCACGGCCGTTGGCTCGCCCGCCGTAGTGGTGCGCCGCGCGCCGGACCCCTGCGTGCCCAGCGAGGAACTGAACCAGCGGGATTACCCAAACGTGTTGGAGACCCGCCTGGCCGAAATGGAGAAAAAGATCGTCGCGCTGGAACGGCAGCTGAACCGCCGCGAGCGCCAGGAGGCAGACAACCTGCCGCCCGACGCCCTGGAGTGAGCCAGGCGAGCGACAAACAAAAAACGGCGTTCCCGTTAGAATGGGAACGTCGCTTTTACTTTTTCCTCACCACGAAGCCGCCAGCACGGTAGTCTCATGGTACTCTCTCCCCTGCGCCAACAGCGTAGGCGGGAAGCTGGCATACGCCGGCGACGCCGGGAAATGCATGGGCTGCAGGCAGATGCCCGCCCGCCGGGGATACACCCGCCCGCCCTTGCCGGGCAGGCCACTACCAGTAAGCCGGTTGCCGGTATACAACGTGAGCCCCGGCTGTGTGGTGTACACGCGCAGTGTGCGGGCGGTGGCCGCGTCGCGCAGGATGGCCCCCAAAACCAGCGCGCCGTAGCGGCTCTTCTGCAGCACAAAGCAGTGCTCATACCCGCCGGCCAGGTACAGCTGAGGGTCGCGCATGGCCATGTCCCGCCCGATGGGCTTTTCGGTGCGAAACTCGAACGCGCCGCCGTCCGATGGCAGAGCCCGTCCGGTGGGCAACAGCCCCTCTCCCAGTTCGATGAATCCGATGCTGTTCAGCGCGAGAAGCTGGTCCAGCGCGCCGCCCTTCTGGTTGCCCGCGAGGTTAAAGTAGAAGTGGTTGGAAAAATTCAGCTCGGTGGGCCTGTCCGCCCGCGCACGGTAGTCGATCACCAGCTCGTTTCGCGGGGTGAGCGTGTACTGCACGCTCACCCACACCTCGCCCGGGAAGCCGTCCTCCCCGTCGGGCGACTGGTAGGTGAAGCGCACGCTGTTGTCGCCCACCACCTCGCTCTCGAACAGGCGTTTCGAAAAGCCCCCGTGCATGTAGTGGCCGTCCGCCCCTTTGGCCAGCGGATACTGCCTGCCGCCAAGCGGCAGCGCGTCGCCCGGCATGCGCCCGGCATACCTCCCCAAAAATGCGCCATGGAAGTCCGGGTCGTCCTCGTAGGACGCGAGGTCATCATAGCCCAGCAACACGTCCAGCAGGCGTCCCCCGCCGCCCGGCTTACGCGGCAGCGGCAGCAGGAAATGGGTCAGCCGGCAGCCATAGCCGATGCAACCCACCTCCATGCCGGATGCGTTGCGAAGCAAAAAATGGTCCACCCGGCGCCCGTCGCGCAGCCGGCCATACATCTGTTGAATCGCCATCTTCGTCCCCCCGTTTGGTCTGGCAGGATACCTTCCGCCTACGTTCAGCCACCGTTCACCTCTTCCAGGCGATGGTAGATATCCTGCATCTTCGCGTCCAGTTGTGCAATGTTGTCCGCACAGCTGCGCAGCTCGTCCCCGATCATGCGGGTGATCTTGTTCTTGCTCTTGTAGCGCAGCTCGTGTTCCAGGCTGGCCCAAAAATCCATGGCGATGGTGCGGACCTGGATCTCCACCGGCACCATCTGGCAACCGGTGGAAAGGTGCACCGGCACCTTCACCACAATGTGCAGGCTGCGGTAGCCATTCGGCTTGGGTTTTTTGATATAGTCGTGCACATGAACCAGCTCCACGCCCTCCTGCGCGCACAACAGGTCGGCCAGCAGGTAGATGTCGTCCACATACGAGCAGATGACCCGCACGCCGGCAATGTCGGTCAACTCGGTGCGCAGCACTTCGACCGAGGGCTGCAGGCTGCGGCGTCCCAGCTTTTCCATCATGCTTTGCGGCGTCTTCAGCCGCGTTTGGATGGTGTGGATGGGGTTGCGGCTGTGGCGGAACTGGAATTCCGCGTCCAGTATCTCCAGCCGCCCGCTCACCTCGCGGATGGCGCTGTGGTACAGCACCTGCATGTCCATGTACTCGGCCAAAAACGCCTCCAGGCGCTCGGCGTCGATGCCCAGGCGTTCGGCCGCGAACTGTGCAAGGCTTTTGCCCTGCATCAGGTTTTCGCTCTCCAATGCGTCATCTCCTTGGGTTGAGGCTGGGCGGCGTACCCTTATCCCCGCTCGTCCAGCGGGCGGTACTTCTGGCGTACGCCCAGGTACTTGTACGCCGGGCGGATGATACGGTTTGCAAAGATAATCTCCTCGGCGCGGTGGGCGCACCAGCCGGGAATGCGGCTGATGGCGAACAACGGGGTGAACAGGTCCTCCGAGATGCCCAGCATGCGATAGATAAGCCCGGAGTACAGGTCCACATTGGCGCAGATGTCCTTGCTGCCCCGCTCCTCGGCAAACACCACCGGCGCCAGCCGCTCCACGGCGCGCAGCAGGCGGTAGTCGTCGCCAAAGCCCTTTTCCTCGGCCATGTCGGCCGCATAGCGGGACAGCAGCGCCGCACGTGGGTCACTGATGGTATACACTGCATGGCCCATGCCATAGATGAGGCCGGAGCCGTCGCCCGCCTTCCTGCGCAGGATGCGCCGCAAAAATTCGATGATCTCGTCGTCGTCCTCGTAATTCTCCACGCCCGCCTTGATGTCGTCCAGCATACGCATCACCTTGTGGTTGGCGCCGCCATGCTTGGGGCCCTTCAGGCTGCCGATGGCCGCGCCGATGGCGCTGTAGGTGTCGGTGCCGGTGCTGGACAGCACCCGGCAGGCAAAGGTGGAGTTGTTGCCGCCGCCGTGGTCGGCGTGCAGGGTGAGGCAGAGGTCCAAAAGGCGCGCCTCTTCCTTTGTGTATTTCTGGTCGGCCCGGTAGCTGCACAGGATGTGCTCCGCCGTGCTCTGCCCCGGCTGCGGCAGGTGGAAGAACATCGATTGCTTGTCGTACACCCGGCGCTTCACCATCCAAGCGTTCACCATAAGAGTGGGCAGCATGGCGATGAGCGCGATGGACTGCAGCAGCACGTTCTGCAAGGACTGGTCCTCCGGCTCGTGGTCGTACGAATACAGCGCCAGCACACCGCGCGCCAGCTTGTTCATGATATCCGGGCTGGGTGCTTTCATGATCATCTCGTCGGCAAACTTGCCGGGCAGCTCGCGGTTGTCCTCCAGCACCTTGCGGAAGCTGGCCAGCTCCCCCTGCGTGGGCAGCGTGCCGAACAGGAGCAGCCAGATCACCTCTTCGAACACGAAGCGGTCCTCGGCAAACGCCGCCTCCACGATCTCCTCCACGTCGATGCCGCGGTAGACAAGCTTGCCCGGCACGGCTACCTTCTCGCCGTCCTTTACCTTGTAGCCCACCACGTTGCACACGTTGGTAAGCCCGGCCAGCACGCCGGTGCCGTCGGCGTTGCGCAGGCCGCGTTTCACACCCAGGCGCTCGCTGGTCTCGGGATCTATAAAGTTATTTTTCTCGTATTCTTCACACAAAAAGTCTAGCGGCAGCTCGCTGCACAGTTTCACGCGGTCCAGCATGGGGGTCGTTTCCTTTCCGGGGCGGTTTGCAGATATCGGTCGATCCGTACTTTTTATCTTACCGCAAGCCCGCCCAAAATACAAGAAGGGCGGCTGGGCGTAAAGCCGCTCCGCCGCTCCCTTTCGCCTTTCTTTGATGGACAAACCGCCCCCGCTTCCTGTATACTGATAAAGACCGCGAACAGACTCATCCTAACCAAAAGGAGCTCTGCCCACCATGCAATACGAGGGATCGGTATACCGCCCGCCCAGCGAAGCCCGCAGCCTGCTTATCCAGGTGACCATCGGCTGCGCGTGGAACAAATGCACCTTCTGTGACATGTATGGCGACAAGTCCTTCCGCGTGCGCGGCATGGACGAAATACTGGCCGACCTGCGCGAATGCGCACAATATGCAGACCAGGTCCGCCGCATCTTCCTGTGCGACGGCGACGCGCTGGCCCTCAGCGCCGAAAAGCTATTCGAGATCTTGGGGGCCATCCGGGAACTGTACCCGGACCTCGAAAGCGTGCGCGCCTACGCCTCGGCGCGGGACGTGCTGGCCAAAACCCCGGAAGAGCTCGCGAAGATGCGCGCGATGGGTCTCGACATGGTGTACATCGGCCTCGAAAGCGGCAGCGATAAAGTGCTGGCGAACGTGAACAAGGGCATCACCCGCGCGCAGATGGTCGAAGCCGCGGCCATGCTTAAAAAGGCCGGCATCCAGCAGAGCATCAGCATCATCTCCGGCCTGGGCGGCGAAGCGGAGGAAGATTGGCGCGAGCACACGCTGGAGACGGCGTCCGCCCTGAACGAGATGCAGCCCGAGTACGTGGGTATGCTGGTGCTCACCCCGGGCAGCGATTCCCGCATGCACAGCGAGACGGCCACCGCCTGCGTGAAGCCCCCCGGCGCCATGCAGGTGCTGCAGGAGATGAAACTGCTATTGGAGAACCTCGACCTCGGCGACTGCTTCTTCTCCAGCGCCCACCCCTCCAACTATGCCACCGTGAAGGGCCATCTGCCGGAGGAGAAGGCAAAGATGATCGCCTTCGTCACAAAACTCATCGAGCAGGAGGCCGCCGGCGGCGCCAGGCTGCGCCGCTACCACGGGTTGTAAGCCCGCCGGCTTCCCGCAGGGTGCAACTATCCAAACAAGAAAAAAGCCGCTCGCTCCCAAAAGGGAACGAACGGCTTTTATTGTCTTCACAACTACAACCCATCCAAAAAGCCACTGGCAAAACACTCAGTTCATGATCGCCTCTTCGGTGTCGCA
>JAVBQQ010000028.1:0-4704 GCA_031548875.1 Oscillospiraceae bacterium | reverse complement strand
TAGCGCGCCGCCCAGCTCCCGCTGTTCGTACAGGGTCACGTCATGCCCGCGCAGGGTGGCCACCCTAGCGGCCTCCATGCCGGCAGGCCCACCGCCCACCACGGCCACCTTCTTTTTCTGCTCTGCCTTTGTGATGGCGAGC
The DNA here is from genome assembly GCA_031548875.1 of Oscillospiraceae bacterium. Classification (GTDB taxonomy): domain Bacteria; phylum Bacillota; class Clostridia; order Oscillospirales; family Ruminococcaceae; genus JAAYCI01. Next base: position 4,562 of record JAVBQQ010000028.1, on the reverse strand, counting down.
GTGTCGTGCTTGAAGAGGGTGGGGTTCACCGTGCACAGGGGCGGGATGCCGCTCAGCATGCCCTTGTCGTGGCAGCCGTCGTTGCAGCGGATGCAGGGCATGATGTCTTCCGGCCGCCCCTCTTTGGCCTTGATGGCCCACTGCGGGTCGGCCAGCAGCGGTCGGCCCAGCGCGATGAAATCCGCCTTGCCGCTGGCCAGGATCTCCTCAGCAAACTCCGGGGTGGGAATGGAGCCGGCGATCATCACGGGAATCTTGACGACCTTCTTGAGCGCCGCGGCGCCCTCCACGTGCAGGCCAAGCGGCATCAGCGTACAGCCCGCGACACGCGCCGCCTCCGCGTGGCTGCCGCAGGCGGCGTTGATCACGTCCACGCCGTTGGCCTCCAGTACCTTTGCCACCTCAAGGCTCTCTTCCAGTTCGATGCCGCCCGGCTCGTAATCGATGAGCGTCTGCCGCACGCATAGCGGGTAGTTATCCCCCACCTTCTGCCGTACATTCCGCACGATCTCGATGAGGAACCGCATGCGGTTTTCAAGCGAACCGCCGTACATGTCGTTGCGTTTGTTCTGCGTCTTGGAGAGGAAGTTTGTGGGCAGGGTGCCCGAAGCGGCCAGCACCTCCACGAGATCAAAACCGGCGATCTGCCCACGCCGTGCGGCGTCTCCGTAAGCCTCCACGATCTCGTGGATCTCTTCGATGGTGAGCTCCTGCGGCACAGGGAAGCCGTGCTGGTACCAGGGCTCCCACTGCATGCGGGAGGCGGCCTTCGCACCCGCGCCACCCACGAACACGCCGTCCCGCCCGGGATGGGTGAGCTGCAGGCCAGCCTTTGCGCCGTTCTCGATGACGGCCGAAGCCAGCCACGCAAGCCCGGGGATGTATTCGTCCGAGGCCGCACAGACGCCCATGTGGGGCTCTTTCAAGATGATGGCGTTGTCCACAAAGACGAGCCCGGTGCCTCCGCGGGCGGATTCCTCATAAAACCGGGTCAGCCGGTCGGTGATCGTGCCGTCGGGGTTTGCAAGATAGGTGCCCGTCGTCGCTTTCACGATCCGGTTGTCAAGCTCCAACCGCCCGATCTTGGCACGCGAAAATAGTTTGGGATACATTTTGTTCATCTGATGATTTCCCCATCTCTTTTTCTTTCGTTTTCCTTCGTTATGTCACCACGATGGTGGCAAGGCCGGGTGCGGCAAGGCGTTTCAGCATCTCTTCGTCCAGTTCGAAGCCGAGGCCGGGGCCTTTGGGCAGCCCCATCACGCCCTTCTCGATGGTGACCGGCTGCTCCTTCACGATGTCCTCTTTGATGGACTTCGTGTCGTAGGTGTCGTGCAGCGGCAGATAGACGAGCTCGTCATAGTAGCGGCCGCCCCTGTCGCTGCGGGTGACGGCGAAGTGGGCGAAGGCCGCCGCCGCGATGGTGTTGTCGATGTTGCAGATCTGGTACTGCAGCCGCGCGGTCTCCATCATGTCGCAGTACTTGACCGCCCTGCCGATGCCGCCCACACGGGTCATCAGCGCGTGGTAGCTGTCAAAGGCGTTCAGCTTCATATAGTCGGACGCCTGCTTGAGCGACATGCCCGAGTGGTCGGCCGTCAGCGGCACCTTGGTCCAGTTGCGCAGCAATTGATGGCCGCTCACGTCGTAGGGGTGCAGCGGCTGCTCGGCAAAGTTGAGGCCGTACTCGCCGTCCAAACGCTCCAGCAGATGGGCGGCGTCCGGCGCCGTGTAGGCCATGCCCATGTCGATGGCAAGCGGCACGTCGTCGCCGATGGCCCTACGCACGGCCTTCACCCGGGCTTCGGCGTTCTTCTGGTCGCCATTCACGTGCACCTTCACGGCCTTGTAGCCCAGCTCGATGACCTTCTTCGCCTCCTGCGCCACCTCTTCGGGCGTGGACAGGAAGGTGATGATGTACTCGAGCGGTACTTCTTTGCGCACAACGCCGCCCAATATCTCGTACACCGGCAGGCCGTGCACCTTGCCTTTCAGGTCGTAGAGGGCATGGTCGAAGTGGGCGAGGATGTAGTAGTTCTCGGTGTACCAGCCGCCGATGGCCTTTTCCAGCCGCCCCAGCAGGAAGTTGAGGTTGGCGGGGTCTTGACCAATCAGCAGGGTGGCCAGGTCCTTCATCAAGTACATTGCGCCGTCTCGCGAGCAGCCGGAGGCCAGCAGCGGTGCTGCCGGGAAGGAATAGGCGCTGCCCACCCCCTCGATGCCCTCGTCCGTCTTGATGCGCAGGATGATGAACTCGTCGCCGGCGGGCGTAGGGCCGGAGGAAAAGATCATTTTTCCTTTATGCTTTTGGTCGATGGGGACGATCTCAACACTTGTGATCTTCATAGCGCTTTCTCCTTTGTGATACACTTGTCACGGCAGGACAGGAATAATTTCCCGTGGGGTCTTGTTCATGCGCCTGGCGCCGTTTTGGGTGATGAGGTAGTTGTCGCAGACGAAGCAGCCCGCGCCCCGCGCCGGGTCGTACAGGGAGGGGTGGATGGCGACGAAGGCGTTTTCCCGCAGCGGCTCATAGTTCTCAGGCCGGATGAAGGGCACTTCTACGACGTCGTACCCCTGCCCGTGGCAGCAGAAACGTTTCTCGGGCGGGAATCCAAGCTCCACCAGCCGGGCGCAGTACTTCTCGAATACCTCGCTGGGGATGGCACCGGGTAAAAGCATGCCGGCCATGTAGTCCTGCATCTCAAACGCCAGGGCGCTCATCTCAAGCAGTTTTTCATCCGGCTCGCCCATGCTGTACACGCGGGCGCACTCTCCCCAAAATCCGACATCGCTGGACACTTCCACCATCAGTTCCACGCAGTCGCCCGGCTGGATGACCTCCTCGTCGGTGAACGGCCACTCGCTGAACATGGGCATCGTGGGGTGCTTGCCCAGCATGATGTTCAGGTCCATGCAGTCGAGTCCATCGGCCAGGGCACGCAGCTTGCGCCCCGCCTCGCGGATGTCCCGCCCCACCTTCAGCACGCTGGGGGCGGCGGCCATCAGCTCGTCAATCGTCCAAACGCACCGCTCGGCCAGTTCCAGTTCATAAGGGGATTTCTGGTATTTCAGATTGCCCACAATCGCCGTGGCATCCACCAGCTCCAGGTCCGGCATCTGCTGTGCAAAGTAGTTTGCAAACCCCACCGGGATGGTATTCATGCCCACGAGACCGATGCGTTTGTAGCCGTACTTGCGGATCAGCTCGCCGACAGCTTCCGGCCACAGGTCGGGCGCGTAGTTCGTCGTAGGGCAGGCGGGCACGCCGATCAAATCCTTAATGAAATCGTGCACACGCACGCCGCCGGCGTGGAACTGCCCCTTCACCTTCTCAGTGGCCGGCGGTGGCAGTAGGGGCACCCCCTTTACGCCGTGGCCCACGAGCGAGATACCCTGCTTGGAGAATAAGCCGGACAAGGGGTACAGCGTCGTCGGGCAGTCGGTCACATAGCGCAGGGCGGCGCTGTAGATGCGGTCGGTGGAGTAGAGGAACAGGCAGTCGATGCCCGCCTTGTCCATCTCCGCGATCAGCCCGTCCCACCGCCTGCGCATCTCCCGTTCGTCCGATATCGTCCGGTTGCTCATCTTGCCGCCCTCCATCGAAAGATTTTTAGTTCACTTCTCTAGGAGCAGTATGTGCACGATTGCAAAGCCTGCTGAGCAGAAGCCCAGTGCAGAAGTTGCTCCGGGCTTCTGCCCAGCACCTATCCCCGGGCACTGTCTCGTCGTCTCTCCCCTTATCGCTTTTAGCGGTAGATGTGGTTACCTGCCACATATTTTGCAGGAACAAAGGGGATTTGCAGGAAAGAGTCATACTCACCGCCGGTATGGATAATGTGCTTTCCGTCGTTGATGGTGTCGAAATCGAAGGGCTCCATCCAGTCTTCGCGCTGGTAGTGGCCCATGATTTCCACACGCAGTTGCTCGCCCGGATGCCACAGCCTGCTGAGGGGCCAGATCTCGATATCCACCGGCACAATCTCACCCGGCTTCAGCTTTTCGCTCTTGCGGAAGGTCTGGATGGGGTTGAAGTCGGAAGACTTTTCTTTGTCCAGCTCCCGCATGGATACCCGCAGCCGGCCCGTGGTACCGGGGTGCGGCGCGCCGATGATATGGGTCGGCAGGAACTTGCCGTCGGCGTCCAGCTTCTGGATATTCACGAACAGGTCCATGTCGTCGTTGTCCTCGGCCTCCACCCACAGCCGCAGTTTCATGTAGCCGGTCAGCTCGGTCTCTTCGTCAAACTTGATGTCGAAGGTGGTGCGGCCTCTTTTGGCCTCGTAGCTCACCCTTGCGGCCTTTTCGGGTTTTTCACAGCCCATCGAATGCTTCGCGGCATCCAGGTACAGTTTCTTGTAAATCGTCCGCTCCAGCGGGAAGGTCTCCTCGCCGCGATTGACCTGGTAATCAAAGTCGAATGCGTCCATCACGTCCATGCGCACCGGAGGGGTGGATTCCCAGCCGTTGCGGATTCCCTTGAGGTAGCGGTCGAAGAACATGGTCAGGTCGGCAATATTCTCCTTGTCGTAGAAGTCTTTCCACTCAAAGTCCCGGTGGAT
>JAVBQQ010000024.1:0-43301 GCA_031548875.1 Oscillospiraceae bacterium | reverse complement strand
CGAGACGCCGTGACACGCGATCCCGCAAGAGCGGAGGGCTCGGTGGACGACCGGGACTTAGGGCTGATCCGAGATGGCCAACCCGGCACGGTCATCTGCGAGGGGACAGCGCCCACCGAGGGCACCCCCGGCACCAGCGTGACGGGTACGGCGCTGAAGCCCCGCGCGGGCAAGAAAGCCGCCCTGCCCATCGGCGAGGGCACACAGGCTGCGGGCGACGCCTCCCGCGTGGAGGCCTTGTATGGTGGCAACCTCGTGTTTCGCGGCGGCCGCTTTTGTGTGGACAAGGTGGTGCGCGTGCAGGACGTGGACTATGACGTGGGCAACATCACCTTCTCGGGCGATGTGCAGGTGAACGGCGACATCCTGGACGGCTTTGAGATCCACGCTGGCGGCGATGTGACACTGCGCGGGCAGATCGGCGCCGTGGTAGTGGAGGCCGGGGGCGACATCATCATCGAAAAGGGTGTGAACGGCACCGGCCGCGCCATACTGGACGCAGGCAAAAACATCAAGGCCGGCTTCATCGAAAACTGCACCGTACGCGCGGGGGAGAGCATTTATGCCAGCTCCATCATAAACAGCCAGGTGGAGTGCGAGGGCGAGGTGGATGTGACCAAAGGCCGCGGCATCATATGCGGCGGCAAGATCGCCTCCTTTGGCTCTGTGAGGGCAAATGAGATCGGCAATGAATCCAATACGCTCAGCATTATCGTGCTGGGCGTCACCCCAAAGCTTTTGGCCGACCGCAAGCGCCTGGTGGACCAGCAGGCGGAGGTGAACCGGCATATCGAAGAGATGCAGAAGAATGTGACCTATATCGAAAAACTGGTGGCGGACGAGCGCCCGGTGCCGCCCGAACGCCTGCAACTGTTGCAGCGCAGTAAGATACAGATGCCAATGAGCGAGAAGAAGATGGCCCAACTGGCCGAGACGATCCAGGCGCTGGACGCAAAGATGGCGGAGGTGAACAACTGTACGCTCACCGCGCGCGTGTTGCATCCACCCACCAAGGTGAGCATTGGCGCGCTGAGCACCAACTGCCTGGAGAAGAAGAACCTCTGCCGCGTGTACAAGAGCAGCGGTGGGGAACTGGTTTTTGGCAGCTATTGAACCGGAGCGGAACGAGGATCAACGGGAAGAACAAAACGCGGCCGGCAGGAATCCCTGCCGGCCGCATTGCGTTTCGTTATATGGCGCCGTGTCGTCAGCTGATCTGCAGCGAGACCTGGTCGCCTTCCTGCGTGATGAGGATCGTGTTGGTCGTCCACGGGTCGAAAACGTTCGTAGAGGTGAACTGGGTGTCGTCTGTGGTTTCCACATGCAGCACCCATTCGGTGATATCCTCGTCTTCCTCGAACAGCTTCCCGCTAATGGGGGTCGATTTGCCTGCCGGCAGTGTGTCGACGAACAGCTCCACCTCGCCGCGATTCTGGTTGTCCGCCTCGCGCATCGAGATGAAACGGAAGTCCATATTGGTTTTGTTGTCTATGGTAAAGTCGTAAGCCACGCGCTTTTTCAGCGGCACGTACGGCTGGTCGGGCGCGTCGTCGGGTGATACGTACTCGCCGGGTACTGTTTCGCTGCCGCCAGTGCGGTGGTATACGGTCATGAACAGGTCGTCGTCGAAGGAGATGACGCCGAAGTCGGCGTTTTCGAACGCGACGGTGTCGAACGTGTATACGCTGCCGTTCTCATCCCGCACCCAGACCATATAGGCGTCGGCCTCTTCTACGGTGACACCGTAGGAGCCCACTTTTGTCACGCCGCGCGTGTTCTGGATGAAATCAGGGCCCATCTCGGCATTCTCAATGTTCATGGCCGGATAGACATACAGTTCGTCAAATACATAGTCCAGGTCATTTTGGATGACAACGCCGATGGTGTGGATGTACTGTCGCGTGTCCTTCTTCTGGTTACAGCCGGTGAACAAAATACTGAATGCCATAAGGGCGGCGACAACTGCTGCAATCTTTCTTTTCATTTTCACGATTGAACTCCCCCTGTTTTTTGTTCCCCCAGCGTAGTGCTATGTATATGTAATCATCACGCCGAAACCATAGGCTTCGGCGGATGGCAGATAATGCAGGCGTCTACTCGAGCGGCAGGCTGGCGGCGGGAGCGGCGGCATAGGTGTCGGCTGTGTCCAGCACCAGGCGGTTGATGACCACTGACAGGTAGCGCCTGTCGCGGTACAGGTCCACAAGATCCCCGTTTGATTCGAGGCAGACGATGGGGCGCATCTGGTTGTCGTTGTCCATCACCATGGCGGTGTGCCCGTTGGAAAGTTCCACCCGGCTGCCCACGGGATACAGATCCACCTTGCGCACCAGCGCGGTGACCATATCGAAGTCGAAGGCGCTGCCGGTGCCGCCCATGATATACTCGATGGCGTCCGCCGGCTGCATGGGCCGGCGGTACGGCCGGAAAGAAGTGAGCGCATCGTATACGTCGGCTACCGAGATGATACGGCTCCATTTGGGGATGTCAATCCCGCGCAGGTTGCCCGGATAGCCCGAGCCGTCTATGCGTTCGTGGTGGCACAAAACTCCCTGCCAGATCTCCACGTCGCCGATGTTGTTCTTGGTGAGGTAGTTGTACCCGGCACTGGAATGGGTTTTTATGAGGTCGAACTCCTGCGGGCTGAGCTTGGACGACTTGCGGATAAGGTCGATAGGGATGGCCGTCTTGCCGATGTCGTGCAGGATGGCGCTTGTGCCAAGGCGGTTCAGCTCGACCTCGGACATGCCAAGGTACTGGCCCATGGCAATGGCCAGCACGGCCACGCTGAGCGAATGGTGATAGGTATAGTCGTCGAAACTCTTCAGATCGGTGATATTGACGAGTGTCTTTTCCACGGTCACCAGCGAATCCACCAGCCGGTGCACGACGGAATCCAGATGCTGCACCGTTTGTGCAGACACCAGTGGCCCGTCCTTCTGGCCGGCCGTGAGGAAGAGCTCCTCGATGCTGGTGAGCGCCTCCTTCTGGAGGGCGGGGTCCAGCGCGGGGGGAGATTGGGGCTCCTCGGCGTCCTCGTCTTCATTCTCGCCGGTGCGCTCTACGTACACGGAACGTATGCCGCGCCGCTTCATGTGGGCGATGACATAATCGGTGAGTACGATGCCGCCCCGGATAATGGGGGAGACACTGTCTTCAGAGGCAAACACATCTTCGGCCAGTGTCATGCCGCTTTCCAGTTCTTCCACAAGAACAAGCTTCAAGCCAAGCCACCTCGCCAGGGCAAATAGTATCTACATTATGATAGCATATCGTGCGCAAAAAGGAAAGATTTCCTTTGCTGGATGTGTATTTTTTTGCACCTGCCCGCTTCCGGATGCGTTGACAATATTCCTTTGCCGTGGTATGTTTTTGGTGTAAAAAAAGCAAGAATGTGCAAAAACATACGCTATAAGGGGAAATGGGATGTCGCGTTTCGCTGGCCGGCTGGACGGCGTGTTCGGGTTTACGAAAAAAGGTTCCACGCTGGGCACGGAGGTGCGGGCAGGCATCACCACATTTGCCACTATGGCGTACATCCTGCCGGTGAACATCTCCATCCTCTCCGAAGCGGGGCTGGATGAGGGAGCGGTTTTCATGGCCACGGCGCTTTCGGCGGTGCTGGGCACGGTGCTGATGGCGGTATTGGCTGGCCTGCCGTTTGCACAGGCGCCAGGCATGGGGCTGAACGCGTTCTTCGCGTTCACTGTGGTGGGGGCCATGGGCTTTCCGCCCGGCTTTGCATTGGCTGCTGTGCTCACCGAGGGCGTCATCTTCATCCTGCTCTCGCTCACCGGTGTACGCACGGCGTTGTTCAACGCCATCCCGCGCGAACTGCGCATCCCCGTTTCGGCCGGCATCGGGCTGTTCATCCTCTTCATCGGCCTGCAAAACGCCGATTTTATCATTGCCGATCCAAACACGCTGGTGGCTATCAACCCCCACCTGAACGGCGCTGTGGTGGCGCTGGCGGTCATTGGCATCGCGGTAACGGCGGTGTTGTGGCTGCGCAAGGTGAGGGGCGCGCTGCTGCTGGGCATCCTGATTACCTGGGGGCTGGGCATCGTGGCCCAGCTGGCAGGATGGTATGTGGTGGATACACAAGCTGGGCTGTTCTCGCTCATCCCAGACGGCGTGGTGAACGCGCCGCCCAGCATCCTGCCCTCGCTGGGGCTGTGCTTTTCCGGCTTTGGAGAGGCGTTTCGCAGCGTGGCCGATTTTGGCAGCTTTTTGTTGGTCGTATTCACCTTTTTGTTCGTGGATGTGTTTGACACACTGGGCACGCTTACCGGTGTGGCCACCAAATCCGGCCTGTTGGACGCGAACGGCCGTTTGCCGGGCATCAAGGGTGCGCTGACAGCCGACGCCATTGCCACGACGGCCGGCGCCGTTATGGGCACCTCCACGGTGACCACCTATGTGGAAAGCTACGCGGGCATAGAGGAGGGCGGGCGCACAGGGCTTACCTCCATTGTTACAGCCATCTGCTTCGGGTTGTCCATCTTCCTGTTCCCGGTGGTGGGTGCCATACCGGAGTTTGCCACCTCCTGCGCGCTTGTGATGGTGGGCGTGATGGCGATGGAACCACTGAAGGAATTTGATTTTTCGAACCCGGAGTACCTGCTGCCCGGTGTGGTGACCATCGCTTTTATGGTGCTGGGCTATTCCATCAGTGCGGGGCTCATCTGGGGGATGTTGGCGTACATCCTCACCAAAGTAGCAATGGGCAAGGTGCGCGAGGTGAGTCCGCTCATCTGGGTGTTGGGCGCCATTTTCCTGCTCAAGCTTACCGTGCTGGACCGGTTTGTGTGATGCCGCGTTCCCCGGCTACCTTTTGTCTTTTTGTTCCACTGCCGCAGCGCCGCGTGCTGCGGCAGTTTTTTACGCGTTTTGTGCGGTTTCTCTTGCTTTCTGGGGCAGGGAAGCTTAAACTGGGGATATACCACAACAAACCCCAAGTAATTTTGGATAAATACACAAAAAGATGACGCAGAACGGAAGGATGGCACAGGGTTATGATCTATGTCTTGATTTTTGCAGCAAAGGTTGTGGAGGTGTCGCTCAGCACCATCCGCAACGTGCTCATCAACCGGGGCGCCAAGTTGTTCGCAGCGCTTATTGGCTTTGTGGAAGCGATGATCTGGCTGCTTGTGGTGGCCAATGTGCTGGGCACCATCACCCAGGACCCTTTAAAAGTGGTGGTGTACTGCCTGGCGTTTGCGCTGGGCAACTATGTGGGCGTCATCATTGAAGGCCGGCTGGCCATTGGCAACGCGTGTATCCAAACCGTGGTGAGCGTGGACCAGAAGCAGATCGTGACGGCGTGGATGCGCGAGGCGGGCTTTGGTGTGACGTGCGTGAAAGGCGAAGGGCGCGACGGGCCGGTGGACGTATTGATGATCTACCTGCGCCGCAAAAGTGTGGAGGAGGCTGTGGCCACCATTAAAAGCTTTTGCCCCAATGCGCTCATCACGGTGAACGACGTGCGCCATCTGCGCAATGCGTTTCTGCGCAAATAGCCTGCTGGTCGGCGAGAGGGCTTGACTTGTATAGCATAAATATACATCTTGGATGTATGCCGTTAGTGTCATCAGATCTCTCGGAACAATCTTCTCTGGAGCTGGAAAGCGCGAGTTTAACAACAAAATGTGCCCCGATGGCACTCAAATCGTCAGATGTTATAAATATTCACAATTTACTTGTATTTATGCAGTTGTGCTTGTATAATAGCTGCATATTCTTATTTCTATGCGTTTTGAGCAGGAGGGGGAGCGGAATGGCGGCATACAAGGTGTTTGTGGACGGCGCGGTGGGAACCACCGGCCTGCGCATTCGCGAGCGGCTGGCCCGGCGGCCGGAGATAGAGCTGGTACAGCTGGACGACGCGCGCCGCAAGGAGCTTTCGGCACGGGTGGAAGCCGTGGCCGCCGCCGATCTGTCCTTCCTTTGCCTGCCGGACGACGCGGCCCGCGAGGTTGTGCGGCAGGCGCCGCCCGCCGCCCGTATCGTGGATACCAGCACCGCCCACCGCACAGACCCGGGCTGGGTGTATGGCTTCCCGGAGCTTGGGCGGCGGCAGGCCATATGCGAGGCAAAGCGGGTGGCGGTGCCGGGCTGCCACGCCACCGGGTTTGTGGCGCTGGCCGCACCGTTGGTGCGGGCCGGGGCGCTACCGGCGGACACGCCGCTCACCTGCCATTCGATCACCGGCTATTCGGGCGGCGGCAAGCAGATGATTGCCGCATATGAAGATTCTGCGCGCGACGCCGGGTACGACAGCCCGCGCCTGTACGCGCTGGGTCTTGCGCACAAGCACCTGCCCGAGATGCGGGCGGTGGCGGGCGTGGCGTCGCCGCCGGCCTTCTGCCCGGTGGTGGCCGATTACTACTGCGGCATGCTGGTTAGCCTGCCCATTGAAGTCTCGCTGCTGCGGGGACGACGAAGCGGACGGGAGATCGCACAGCTGTACGCGGAGTTTTATGCGGACGAGCCGCTCGTCACCGTGCATGCGGCGGGGGAAGCCCCGCCCGACGGGGCGCTGGCCGCGAACGCGCTGGCCGGCCGGGACGATCTTGAGATCTTTGTGCTGGGCAACGAGAGCCAGCTTTTGCTGTGCGCCCGGTTCGACAACCTGGGCAAAGGCGCTTCGGGTGCGGCCGTACAGTGCATGAACCTGATGCTGGGCCTGCCTGAAACAGCGGGGCTGGCCGTGGGATGAGAGCGTTTGACGGGGCGCCTGCCCCGCTGTGGCGGGTGGTCGTGCACAACAACACAACAAAAAAGGATGAGTTGAAAGATATGGAACTGCAACAGACGACGGGCGGCGTGTGCGCCGCCAAGGGCTTCACGGCGGGGGGCATGCACTGCGGCATACGCGGGCCGGGCGGCAAGAAGGACCTGGCCATGCTGCTGAGCGAACAGCCCTGCGCCACGGCCGCCGTGTACACCCAAAACAAGGTGAAGGGCGCGCCGCTGCTGCTCACGGCGCAAAATATCGCTGATGGCTACGCCCGGGGCATGATCTGCAACAGCGGCAACGCCAACACCTGCGCGCCGAACGGCATGGCCGTGGCGCAGGCCTGCTGTGAGATGGCGGCCAAAGCCACCGGCCTGGACGCGAGCGACTTTGTGGTCGCGTCCACCGGCGTTATCGGGCAGGCGCTGGCGCTGGAGCCCTTTGAGAAAGGCCTGCCCCAGCTGGCAGCCGCGCTCAGCGTTCAGGGCGCCGTCGATGCTGCCGAGGCCATCATGACCACCGACACGGTGCGCAAGGAGGCGGCTGTGGCGTTCACGCTGGGCGGTGTGCCCTGCACGCTGGGGGCCATGGCCAAGGGCAGCGGGATGATCAACGTCAATATGGCCACCATGCTCATGTTTATCACCACCGATGTGGCCATCGCGCCCGAACTGCTGCAAAGGGCGCTGGCTACCGAGACCGAGACGACGCTGAACCAGGTGTGTGTGGACAACGATACCTCCACCAACGACATGGCCGTCCTGTTTGCCAACGGTATGGCCGGAAACGTGCCCATCGCCGCGGAAGGGGAGGACTACGATGCCTTCTGCGGCGCGCTGCACGCGGTGTGCAGGCAGCTCTGCCGCATGCTGGCGGGCGACGGGGAGGGAGCGTCCAAGCTGCTGGAATGCAGCGTGAGCGGAGCGCCCGACGGGCCGACTGCCCGCGCCATTGCCAAAAGCGTGGTGGACAGCTATCTGTTCAAAGCGGCCATGTTCGGCGCCGACGCCAACTGGGGCCGCGCGCTGTGCGCCATCGGCTACACCCCGGGCGATTTTTCAGTGGACGACATCGCTGTGACCCTCTCGAGCGCCGCGGGCAGCGTGCTGGTGTGCAAGGGCTCCATGCACCAGCCCTACAGCGAGGAGGAGGCCGCGCGCATCCTTTCGGAGAAGGAGATTGGCATCCGGATCGACATGGGCCAGGGCGAGGCGCAGGCCGAGGCCTGGGGGTGCGATTTGACCTACGACTATGTAAAGATAAACGGCGACTACCGCAGCTAGAGGCCGGCGGCGCGATCAAACAGACCGCGTGGGCGCCGCCCTGCCGCCGCGAACGACCACAACACACCGCCGCGGCCAGCCGCGGACAAGGAGCGTGCCATGGAACAGCCCAGGATCGGCGAGATGGCCGAAGTGATGCAGGAGGCCATGCCCTACATCCAAAAATACAAAGGCAAGACCATCGTGGTGAAATACGGTGGCAGCGCCATGACCAGCCCCGAGCTGAAGGATGCCGTGATGAGCGACATCACCCTGCTGAACCTGATTGGTGTGCGGGTGGTGCTGGTGCACGGCGGCGGGCCGGAGATATCCGCCCAGCTTGCGCGCATCGGCAAAAAGAGCGCGTTTGTGGACGGCCTGCGCGTGACCGATGCCGAGACGATGGAGGTGGTGCAGCAGATGCTGGCCGGCAAGGTGAACAAGGACCTTGTGGCCCTGCTGCGCGGCCGCGGCATCGGCCTGTGCGGCATCGACGGCGGTATGCTCACCTGCAAAAAACAGGCGGGCGAGGTGGACCTTGGCTTCGTGGGCGAGATCGTGAAGGTGCAGACGACGCTGCTGCGCTTCGCGCTGGATTCCGGGTTCATCCCGGTCATTGCCACCATCGGCGTGGGCGAAGACGGCACCCCTTACAACATCAATGCCGACACCGCCGCCTGCAAGATCGCCGTGGCGCTGGGCGCCGAAAAGCTCATCAGCATGACCGACGTGGCCGGCCTGCTGCGAGATAAGAATGATGAATCCACCCTGCTCACCGAGGTGGAGATCGGCCAGGTGGGCGAGCTCATCGCCGGCGGCGTCATCGAGGGGGGCATGATCCCCAAGATACTGGGCTGTGTGGAGAGCATGTCCCAGGGCGTGGACAACGCCGTCATCATCGATGGCCGCCAGCCGCACTCCATCCTGATGGAGATCTTTTCCGCCCGGGGCAACGGCACGCTGCTGTACAAGGAGACGTCGGATTGAGCAAGTGCATTTTGACCCGCCGCGAATACCCATCCGGTACGAACAGGCGGCATTCCTCCGCTCGGAGCCATTGCTGCTCCAGCGCGAACCGAGTTGCGAAATGCCGCCTGCCCGCGCCGGACTGTATACACAACAAAACGAAAGCGGGTGAACACCCATGACGAGCGAACAGATAAAGCAGTTGGACGGCGAATATGTGCTGCAGACATACGGCCGGTTCGACCTCTGCCTGGTGGAGGGCAAGGGTTGCCGCGCCAAAGACCCCGAGGGAAACGAATACCTCGATCTCGGCAGCGGCATCGGTGTGAACAGCCTGGGCTGGTGCGACGACGCCTGGGCCACCGCCGTGGCCGCGCAGGCGGCCAAGCTGCAGCACACTTCCAACCTGTATTATACAGAGCCGGGCAGCCGCCTGGCTGCGGCGCTCTGCCAGCGCACGGGGCTTGCCCGTGTGTTTTTTGCAAACTCCGGCGCCGAGGCAAACGAGGGCGCCATCAAGGCCGCGCGCAAGTATTCAAAGCTCAAGTACGGCGAGGGCCGCCACACGGTGCTCACGCTGAAGAATTCCTTCCACGGGCGCACACTGGCCACCCTCACCGCCACCGGGCAGGACGCCTTCCACAAAGATTTCGACCCCTTCCTGCCCGGCATCGTGAACGTGGAGGCGGGCGACATCGGCGCCCTGCGGGCGGCTGTGGACGGCGATGATAAGATATGCGCCGTGATGCTGGAGGTGGTGCAGGGCGAGGGGGGAGTCATCCCCTTTGCGCCGGACTACCTTGCCGCTGTGCAGGCGTTGTGCAAGGAAAAAGATGTGCTACTCATCGCGGACGAGGTGCAGACGGGCGTTGGGCGCACGGGCAGCTTTTTGGCAAGCCACCTGTTCGGCCTTGCGCCCGATATTGTCACGCTGGCCAAGGGTCTTGGCGGGGGTTTGCCCATCGGGGCGCTGCTGCTGGCCCAAAACTGCGCACACGCCCTTGAGAAGGGTGACCACGCCACCACCTTTGGGGCAAACCCGGTGGTGTGCGCCGGGGCGCTGGTTGTGATGGACCGCCTGACCGACGACTTTTTGGCCGCCGTGGCCCGCAAGGGCGCGCTGCTGAAAGCGGGGCTGGAATCCCTGCCCGGCGTGCAGGCGATAAGCGGCGCGGGCCTGATGCTGGGCATACAGTTCGCGCCGGGCGTCGAGGCGCCGGCCGTCGTGAAAAAGGCGATGGAAAAGGGGCTCTTGTGTCTGACGGCCAAAGACCGCGTGCGCCTACTGCCGCCGCTTGTCATCACTGAGGAAGAAATAGAAGAAGCGCTGACCATCCTGCGCAGCGCATTGGAGGAACTGGTATGAAACACCTGCTGAAACTGAGCGACTGGTCGGGCGCGGAGATCGAGAGCCTTTTGGACCTGGCCGACGACCTGAAGACCCGCCACAAAGCGGGAGAGAAGAACACTGCCCTGGCGGGCAAGAGCGTTGTGCTGGTGTTTGCCAAGGCGTCCACCCGCACCCGCTGCAGCTTCGACGTGGGCGTGGCGCAGCTGGGCGGCCACAGCGTCACCCTCAGTAGCGCCGAGAGCCAGCTGGGCCGGGGCGAACCCATCAAGGACACCGCCCGCGTGTTCGGGCGCTACTTCGACGGTATCATGATACGCACCTACAAGCAGAGCGACGTGGAGGAGCTGGCTGAATACGCAGGTATCCCGGTCATCAATGGCCTCACCGACTACGAGCACCCCTGCCAGGTGCTGGCCGACCTGCAGACCATCCGCGAGCACAAAGGCAAACTTTCAGGGCTCAAGATGGGCTACATTGGCGACGGCAACAACATGGCGAACTCGCTTATTGCGGGGGGGCTTTTGTGCGGTATGCGGGTGGCTGCCGCCTGCCCGGACGGCTACCACCCCGACCCACAGGCGTTGGCTTTTGCAAAAGCTTACGGCGACGCGTTCTCCCTCACGGCGGACCCAAAGGTGGCTGCGAAGGATTGCGACGTCATCATCACCGACGTATGGGCCAGCATGGGGCAGGAGGGTGAAGCCGAAGCGCGCAAAAAAGCGTTCAAGGGCTACTGCGTGGACGATGGCATCATGGCGCTGGCCAACCCCGGCTGTATGATCCAACACTGCCTGCCCGCCCACAAGGGCGAGGAGATCACCGAGGCGGTGTTCGAGGCGCACGCGCAGGAGATATTCGACGAGGCAGAAAACCGCCTGCACGCCCAGAAGGCCGTGATGGCGCGCCTGATGGCCGGGCTGTGAGAACCTGTGTGCAGATTCTAAAAATGGGAGTACACACATGCAAGCAAGCAAAGCATACTTGATATTGGCTGACGGCAGCGTGTACGAGGGCGAGGGCTTCGGCGCCCAAGCCCACGCTGAAGGCGAGGTGGTGTTCACCACCGCCATGACCGGCTACCAGGAGGCGCTGACCGATCCCAGTTTTACCGGGCAGATGGTCTGCCAGACCTTCCCGGCCATCGGCAACTGCGGGCTGAACGCCTTCGATATGGAATCCGCCCGGGTGTGGCCCACGGGGTACATCGTGCGCGAGTGGTGCGGGGAACCTTCCAACTTCCGCTGTGAGTGGGACCTGGACCGGTACCTGAAGGACCACGGCGTGCCCGGCATCTATGGCATCGATACCCGCGCCCTCACACGCACGCTGCGCCGGGAGGGGACGATAAACGGCGCTCTGCTGCAAAACAAGCCCACGGATGCCGAGATGCCGGCCTTGCTGGCGCGGCTGGCCGCCCTGCGCCCACTGGCGGGCGCCGTGCGCCGGGTGAGCCGCCAAGACCTGGCCGAATATCCCGTCGCAGGCAGGGCGAAATACAAGGTAGTGTTGTACGACTTTGGCGCGAAGGACGCCATCGCTCGCAGCCTGGCAGAGCGCGGCTGCGATGTGGTGGCCGTGCCCTGCGACTGGCCGGCCGAAAAGGTCGCCGCCCTCGCACCGGACGGCATCCTGCTCTCGAACGGCCCGGGTGACCCCGCCGACGTGCCCGAACTTGTGGACAACGTGCGGGCGCTGACAGCCATGGGCAGGCCGCTGTTCGGCATCTGCCTGGGCCACCAGCTGCTGGCCCGCGCCATGGGTGCTCAGACCGAAAAGCTGCTGTTCGGCCACCGGGGCGAAAACCAGCCTGTTACAGACCTGGCCACCGGTCGGGTGTACATCACCAGCCAGAACCACGGCTACGCCGTGGTGGGCGCTAGTATAACAGCGGGCGAGGTGAGCCACCGCAACGCGAACGACGGCAGCGTGGAGGGCATCCGCTACCCGCAGCTGGATGCCTTCTCGGTACAGTTCCACCCGGAAGCCTGTGGCGGGCCGGAGGACACTGCCTTTCTGTTCGACGAATTCGTGGGCCGCATGGCCGCGGCAAAGTAGATGCGCACGCCACGCACCCGCACTGGATAAGCACAGCACAAAATCCCTAAACAACCGGAGGTTCCCATGCCCCTGCGCAGCGATCTTGAAAAAGTACTCGTCATCGGCTCCGGCCCCATCGTCATCGGGCAGGCGGCGGAGTTCGACTATGCGGGCAGCCAGGTGTGTCGTGCGCTGGGCGCGGCCGGCCTCGAGGTCATCCTCGTAAATTCCAACCCCGCCACCATCATGACAGACAAGCAGATGGCGGATCAGGTGTTCGTGGAGCCACTTAGCATCCCGGTGTTGCAGCGCATCATCCGGGAGACGAAGCCGGACGGCATCCTTTCTACCATGGGTGGGCAGACGGCGCTCACCCTCAGCATGCAGCTGGCCAAGAGCGGTTTTCTGGACGCGCAGGGCGTAAAGCTGCTGGGGGCCAACCTCGCTACCATCGATAAGGCGGAGGACCGCCAGCTGTTCAAGGACATGCTGGCCGAGCTGGGCGAGCCGGTGATCCCGAGCGATATCGCGGGCGACCTGGACACTGCCCTGCGCGTGGCGGGGCAGGTGGGCTATCCGGTCATCGTGCGGCCGGCCTACACGCTGGGCGGCACCGGCGGCGGCAAGGCGTCCGATGAAGAAGAGCTGCGCGAGGTGGCCGCCAAGGGGCTTGCGCTCTCGCCCATCCACCAGGTACTCGTTGAGAAGAGCGTGGCCGGCTGGAAGGAGATCGAGTTCGAGCTGATGCGCGACGCGGCCGACAATGTCATCACCATCTGCAGCATGGAAAACGTGGACCCTGTGGGCGTGCACACCGGCGATTCCATCGTCGTGGCGCCCGCGCTCACCCTGGCGGACAAAGAGTACCAGATGCTGCGCTCGGCGGCCATCCGCATCGTGCGGGCGCTGGGCATCGAGGGCGGCTGCAACTGCCAGTTCGCGCTGGACCCGCACTCGTTCGAGTATGCGGTCATCGAGGTGAACCCGCGCGTCTCCCGCTCGTCGGCGCTGGCCAGCAAGGCCACCGGCTACCCCATCGCCAAGGTGGCCAGTCTCATTGCCGTGGGCTTCACGATGGATGAGATCCCCAACGCCGTCACCGGCAAGACCAAGGCCTGCTTCGAGCCGGCCATCGACTATATCGTCACCAAGTTCCCGCGCTGGCCGTTCGACAAGTTCGTGTACGCCAACCGGGGCCTGGGCACCCAGATGAAGGCGACGGGTGAGGTGATGGCCATTGGCCAGAGCTTTGAGGAGAGCCTGTTGAAGGCCGTGCGCTGCCTGGAATTGGGCCTTGCGGACCTGAACCTGCCCCGCCTGGCCGGCGCCACGCGCGCTGAACTGGCAGATATGCTGCACACCGCCGACGACGAGCGCATCTTTGTGGTATATGCAGCGCTCAAGACGGGCATCACGCCCGAGGAGATTTATAAGGCTACCGGTATCGACCCCTTCTTCTCGGCCAAGATGGGGAACATCGCCCGGGTGGAGGGCGCCCTCCGCGCCGGCCCGCTTACAGACGAACTATACGCCCGGGCCCGGCGCACCGGCTTCACCGATTCCCGCATCGCGGCGCTGGCAGGCACTCTTCCTGCACAGCGGCTGCCCGTGGGCTACAAGATGGTGGACACCTGCGCCGCCGAGTTCGAAGCCGAAACACCCTACTTCTACGCCAGCATGGATGGCGAAAACGAGGCGGCGGAGTTCCTGGCCGCCCACCCCACCGGCAAAAAGAAGATCGTGGTGTTCGGCTCGGGACCCATCCGCATCGGGCAGGGCGTGGAGTTCGACTACTGCAGCGTGCGTTGCGCACAGGGCCTGCGCACGCGCGGGTGCGAGGCTATCCTTGTGAACAACAACCCGGAGACCGTCTCTACCGATTTCGACATCTCCGACCGGCTGTATTTCGAGCCGCTGACCCCCGATGACGTGGACGCGGTGTTGGAAACGGAAAAACCGGATGGTGTGGTGGTGCAGTTTGGCGGGCAGACGGCCATCAAACTGGCAAAGCACATGGACGCGCGCGGCGTGCCCATACTGGGCACCAGTGCCGACGCCGTGGACGCCGCCGAAGACCGAGAACGGTTTGACAAACTTGTGGAAGAACTGGGCATCCCCCGCCCAAAGGGGGAGACGGTGTATGATGTGGAAGAGGCCCTGGTGGCCGCCGCCCGCGTGGGGTACCCGGTGCTCTTGCGCCCCAGCTACGTGCTGGGCGGCCAGAACATGATCATCGCCGGCAGCGACGCGGAAGTGCGCGAGTACATGGAGATCATCACCGGCGGCGAGCGCCCCGACGCGCCCATCCTCATCGACCAGTACCTCACCGGCACCGAGATGGAGATCGACGCTGTGGCAGACGGAGAGGATTTCCTCATCCCCGGCATCATGGAGCACATTGAGCGCGCGGGCATCCACTCGGGCGATTCGATCAGCGTCTGGCCGCCTCAAACGCTCCCAAAAGAGGTGTGTGACGCGGTGGTGGATTACACCGGGCGCATCGTGCGGGCGCTGGGTGTTGTGGGCCTTGTGAACATACAGTTCGTGTTGCACGGAGACGTTTTGTACGTCATCGAGGTGAACCCCCGCGCCTCGCGGACGGTGCCTTTCATCAGCAAGGTGAGCGGCGTGCCCGCCGTGGACCTGGCCACCCGGGCCATCCTGGGCGAAAAGCTGCGCGACATGGGCTGCGGCACCGGCCTGGCGCCCCAAAACGGCATGGTGGCCGTGAAGGTACCGGTGTTCAGCTTCCCTAAGCTGCAGGACGCGGATACGTTGTTGGGCCCCGAGATGAAGAGCACGGGCGAGGTGATGGGCGTGGACCACAACTTTGAGTGTGCGCTGTATAAGGGTCTGCTGGCCGCCGGGTACGAGCTGCACAAGGCGGGCAGCACGGTGTTGCTGGCCGTGCGCGACGAAGACAAGGATGAGGCTGTGCCGCTGGCCCGGAAATTCGCGGCGTTCGGCTATTCCATAAGCGCCACGCCCGCCACGGCTGCCCGCCTCCACGAGAACGGTGTGCAGGCCGGTGTTGTGGAGTTGAGCGACGACGCGCCCGAAAATACGAAAGCCCTGTTCGACACGGGCGAGGTGGACTTTGTTGTGAGCACCAGCCGCATCGGCCGACGGCCGGCGCGCCTTTCCACCCAGCTGCGCCGCCGCGCCACCGAGCGCAGCATCGCCACCTTCACCAGCTTGGACACCGCAAATGCCCTTGCCGACTGCCTGCTGCACGGCACAGGCCTTAACAGCTGCCGCATGGTGGATATCTGCACCATCGAGCGGGGAGAGTGACGGTACCTGGTATATGATTTGATAAAGGAGAGACAGCCCCATGCAACTGCGCGAGATGACCCCGCAAGATTACCCTGAGGTGCTTGCGCTGTGGGAGGCGACGCCCGGCATGGGCCTGAATCCCCACGACGATTCGGAGGCGGGTATCACGCGCTTCCTGGCCCGCAATGCCGGTCTCAGCTTCGTGGTCGAAGAGGGCGGTGAGCTGATTGGCAGCATACTGGCCGGCCACGACGGCCGCCGCGGCGGCGTCTACCATCTGTGCACCCTGCCGGCCAAGCGGGGGCAGGGCGTTGCCCGGGCGTTGTTGGCAAGGGCACTGGACGCCCTGAAAGCCGAAGGGATCTACAAGACCCGCCTGCTCTGCTACCGGAACAACGAGCTAGGCAACCGTTTCTGGCAGCAGGTGGGCTGGGACCACCGTGAGGATATACTGTACTACGACCATGTATTTGCCGAGATGGACGGGTGAAACAGAGACACGCTCCCTAAAAAGAAAAAAGACCTTCCTGCCTGATGCCGGAAGGTCTTTTTGTATCCTTCAGAATGCTCCTAGGCTGGCGGGGCCTGCTGCCAGGGTTGCGCCTGTTCCCACGGCTTCGGGCCTTTTGCCCGGGGTGGGGCGCAGAGCGGCAGCGGCGTTTTGCGCTGCCGCAACAACAGGATGACGGCAAACACCACCAGTGGCAGGGCGCCGATCAGGCCGCTCATGCCCGGCCCCAATGCCTGTACATAACCTTGCCCGGCGCCCAGCAGAAGGAAGGGCAGCCCGGCAGCGGCGTTGATGGCGCCGTGCCCCAGCGCTGCGGGCCACACACTGCCCACCCGCGCAGTGAGCCAGGAGAGGAACACCCCGCCCCCGAAGCAGAACAAGCACATGGAGAGGATGCCCAGCCAGGGGTAGCCGGGGTAGCCAAGGCCATAATTATGGCCCATCATATTGATGGGAGTGTGCCATATGCCCCAGATGACGCCCATGAGCAGGTGGGCGTACACCGGCTTCATGCGCGCGGCAAGGGCGGGGAACAGGTATCCCCGCCAGCCAATCTCTTCGCCCAGCGCAAACAGCATGTTGATGAAGGGTGCCAAGATGACCGCGGACAGCACCTGTATGACCAGAAGCGCCTGCGTGCTCATGCCGCTGGCCTGCGCAGCGATCTGCATCTGCAGCAGCGCGCCCGAGGGGCTGAAGAACCGGGGGAACACAAGGAAGTATAAGGCCCCGCCCAGCGCCACGAACAGCGCAGGAAGCAGCAGGGCGCCCAGGTACCAGCGGATGTGCCCTCGCAGGCGCGGGTGAAGCCCGAAGGAGAGGATACGTCCCTCTTGCCTTGTGCATAGCTTTGCCAGCCCCACGGCCAGTGCCGGCACCCACATGGACACCGAGACCACCGCCGTAGCAAGGGTGCCGCCCAGTGCAAAACCGGTAGCCAGCCCCGTGCCGATCCACGCCGCCCAGGCAATGCCGAAGGAGAAGATGAGATACAATACAATACGCTTCACGTCAGTTCCTCCTTTGGCGGGGCCGGAGATGCGTTTTTTGGGGCCGAACCGCCACTCCCCCGACGCTTCTTCACACATTCGGTAAGCAGGTACTCGATCTGCCCGTTCACCGAGCGGAAATCGTCCTCGGCCCAGGCGGCAAGCTCGTTGTACAGTTGCGCGCTCAACCGCAGCGGCACCTGTTTTTTTTGCTTGCTGTTGTCCATGATAGCCCTGCCTTGGTTTTAGTATAAGGTGCCGCTGTTTACGATGGGCTGGGCATCTTTGTTGCCGCACAGCACCACCATCAGGTTGCTTACCATGGCCGCCTTGCGCTCCTCGTCCAGCTGTACCACCTCGCGTTCGTTCAGGCGGGCCAGCGCCATCTCCACCATGCCCACGGCCCCCTCCACGATCAACTGCCGTGCGTCCACGATGGCGGCGGCCTGCTGGCGCTGCAGCATGGCGGCAGCAATCTCGGGCGCATAGGCCAGGTGGGTGATGCGCGCTTCCATGATCTCAAGGCCGGCGATCTCCACCTTCTGGGCGATTTCATCGCGCAGCTTGGCCGCAATCTCCTGGCTGGAGCCGCGCAGCGATTTTTCGTTCGCGTCCTCGCTGTCGCAGGCGTCGTAGGGGTATACACGCACAATATTGCGCAGGGCGGAATCGCACTGGATGGACAAAAACTCGGTGTAGTTGTCTACGTTGAACACGGCCTTCACCGTGTTCGTCACCCGCCAGATGACCACGATGCCGATGATGATGGGGTTGCCCAGCGCGTCATTAATCTTCTGTTTTTCGTTGCTCAAGGTCATCGCTTTCAGCGAGATCTTGCGCCCCGGGCGCACGATGCGGGCGTTCTTTTCGCCGCCGGAAGAGCCGGCCTGGCTGGTGCCCATCTCCACCACCACACTGGTGCTGGAGGCCGCCCCCTGCACCGGCGTGCCCACCGGGGTGGAAAAGGGGTTCACAAAATAAAAGCCTTCGCCGCGCAGTGTGCCGATATACCTGCCGAACAGGGTGAGCACCATGGCTTCGTTGGGCTTGATGACCCGCAGCCCCATGCCCAGGATCCAAGCAGGTGCGCAGATGTACAGGACGCCCACAATAAGCAGGATGATACCGAGGGCCTGGGGTCCTGTTTCCAGCCACACGGCGCCAAAGATGACGAACAAGATGGCCACAATGGACAGCAGGATGTTCAGGATGAGAATGGGCATGCCAGCCGTTTTTTTGGGGGCGAATTCTTCTGTTTGGATGGGGCGGTCGTCCGGGTGCTGATTCGCATTCATTTTTCTTCCTCCTTGATTATGATATCATTTTGATATCTATATAATAGCAGGTGCGCTTCCTCTTGTCAAGTGTGGGACAGGCGGAGCGCATCGTCATAAAACACGTATAAACCTTGCGAAATAACAGCGAAATGTGACGTTTTGCCAAGTTCCTTTCCTCGTGCGTGCGCGCATGCTATGCTACAAATGGAAACAGGATGCAGGTGTGACTGTGCATTGAAAGGAAGGGTGAACGGAGATGCGAAGCAAAAAACGACGCTTGTGGCGGTGGTGGGTTTTGGCGGCGGCGTGCGTGCTTGTTTTGGCCGGCGCGGGGTTCGTGTGGTTTTGGAACCTGTTGCCGGCGCGGGCGTATACGGCGGAGGATTTCGACATCGAGACGCTAGTGAGCCCCTATGATGCCAACGGCAATGGTGTGGACGACTACGCGGATATTGTGGCGGGTGCGCGTCTGGACGCCGAGAACCACCCCCGCTACGACGGCAGCTACTGGGAGGGCGGTTATCCGCCCGGCGACGTGGGCGTGTGCACGGACACCGTCTGGCGCGCCTTCGAATATGCGGGATACGACCTGAAGGTCCTGGTGGACGCCGACATCGCCGCCCGGCCGGAAACATATCCCGGCCTGGATGAAAGCGGGCCTGACCCAAACATCGATTTCCGACGCGTGCGCAACCTGGACGTCTTTTTTGCGCAGCATGCCGAGGTGCTCACGCTCGATCTTTCAGACCCTGCCCAGTGGCAGCCGGGCGACATCGTAGTTTTTGAAAAAGTCGACCATATCGCCATCTGTTCTGACAAACGCAACGCAGACGGCCTGCCCTGGCTCATACACAACGGCGGCCAGCCGAAGCGGGAAGAAAACGCGCTGCAAAAGCTTACGATGACGAAAGAACTGGTGGGGCATTATCGCTGGACGCCCACAGATGTGAACAGTGGATCAGAAGATGGCGTGAATGGAAAATACGACGATGATAAGTCTGGTGCTGCTCCAACATCCGCTTCGCCGCCGGAAACAGCTGGGCTCGATATCCAGGCGCATGTGAGCCCCAACGATGCCAACGGCAACGGCGTGGACGACTACGCGGACATCGTGGCCGGTGCGCGCCTGGACGCCGAGAACCACCCCCGCTACGACGGCGGATATTGGGAGGGCGGCTATCCGCCCGACGACGTAGGCGTGTGCACAGACACCGTCTGGCGCGCCTTCGAGTTTGCAGGGTACGACCTGAAAGCCCTGGTGGATGCAGACATAGCCGCCAACCCGGCCGCTTACCCCGGGGTGGGAATGGCCGGGCCCGACCCGAACATCGATTTCCGGCGGGTGCGCAACCTAGATGTCTTCTTTATGCGCCATGGGGAGAGCCTTACGCTGGATCTGTCGGACGCCGAGGCGTGGCAGCCGGGGGATATCGTCGTGTTCGCAGACAAGGACCATATCGCCATCTGCTCGGACAGACGCAATGCTGAAGGCCTGCCCTGGCTCATCCACAATGCAGGCCAGGTCGAGCGGGAGGAGGACGCATTGTACGATGAGGTCCAAAAACGAACGCTGATTGGACATTACCGTTGGACGCCCGCCGCTGTAGGTGACGCAGACGACGCATAGGCAGCTCGAGACGAAATAAAAGCCGGCAGGGTGCCCTTTTAGGGACCCTGCCGGCTTTGCTTTGCATTTCCATATGATGGTTTTCAGGCCGTTTCAATCCAGCTGGGAACGGGGGGGCCGCTCGATCACCCGTTCGCCGGGAAGCAACCGCCCCAACAGCAGGGGCGAGGCGGGGTCGTGCTGCTGCAGGTGGCGCTGCGCCAGCGCGGGGGAGCGGTTTGCATAGCAGTAGGCGCAGCCGGCGGGGCAGCTGTCGTAGGCGCCGATGTCCACGCTGGCCGTGCAGTAGCAGTCCGGCCTTTGGCCGGTATCTCGCCCCAGATGCAATGTGCCGCCGGCCAACTGTTCAATAAGCGCCCTGTCCACACATCCGGTGGGTGCAAGGCCGGCGGCGGCAAGGTCCAGCGGCCCGCAGGCCGAAAGGAGCATGCCGTGGTCGGCGGCTATGGCGGCGAACTGCTTTGCCAGCCGCACCTGCTGGGAGACGCCGCCCGGCTGCGCTTCGTGTGCCTGCATGGCCGCGCGGTTCTTGCGGTACAGGTCCAGGAAGCCCAGCTTCACCTGCTCTGTGCAGCCCTGCAACTGGCCGGCCATCCGGGCGAAGGCGCCCAGATGGAACGTTTCCGTGTAAACAGGGCTGAACAGTAGCGGGCTTACCCGCCAGACCACCCGATGCGGCCCGATGGCAGCCGCAAGCTGCCGAAAGGTACGCACGCGTTCTTCCAAGGGGGGCAGCGCGCTTTCCATCTCGGGGCCGTAGGGGTTCAGTGTGAACTGGACATAGTAGCGGTAGGCGTCCAGCGCATCCGTCCCGACCAGCAGGGGGGCGGGATTTTTGGTCCAGAAAACGATACAGTCCACCACGCCGGGGTCTAGCGCCACGCGGGAGATCTGCTGCGTGTTCATGGGGTTGCGCACGAGCGCAAAACCCTCCCGCAGGCGATTTTGCAGCCAGGGAAAGTAGTACCGGGGAATGTCCGTCCGCCTGCTGGCGCTTATGATCAAGAGAAAGCTCGCCTCCTGCGCAGGTTCCTGCCCGGTTTTTACGCAAACCGTTTTTCAGGTACTAACCGGGGCTCGTTTTCTTTATCCTAGCGCATCCGGCGGTGGAAGACAAGCGCCAGCCTACTGGGGCGGGGACGGAGGGGGGATCGCCCCTTCCGCGCCGGCCAGCCCCGGCGGCAGGTACAAGCCGGCGTCCATCAGCATCTGCTTCATCTGGTCCAGCGGCTTCTCCTGCTGCAGGTAGGTGCGCAGGGCGGCGTCGTAGCTGTCCAGGTTGGCCGTGCGGATGTCCAGCTTGCCAAACTCCATCTCGATGGCCGAGAGGACCTCATCCTCCCGCAGAAGGCCGTTTTTGTGGCCTGCTGTGCCGCTCATGCGGGATTTACGCTCCAGCTTCTGCACCTTTTTGGCCTGCCGCACCGCCTGTTTCATCTTGCGGATGGCCTTGCCCTGTTCGCGCAGGTGGACGGCGTGGTCCCCCGAGAGTTCCATCGTCTCCATCCGTTGTTCCGCATCTCCCAACATGATGGCGATATTCTCAAGCGGTTTTACGGCCTTTTTTTCGTAGCGGTCCATCCTTGGTACCTCGCTTTCCTTGGGATGTGTGCCCCTTTCCCACTGCGGGGCCAGTTCCAGTATAACGCCGGCCGCGAAAAAATAAAAAAAGACCCTGTCGAAGCAGGGTAGAGCGGCGGCCCAAAACCAGTTTGTCTTGTTGTCTTCTGCCCCGCCGCTCTCAAACAGTTGCCGCGCAGCTGTTTGCCGGGCAACGGCGCGAAGGGCTAAAGTCTTTTATGCACCCGGCGCGCGGCGGTTCCACCTCTGTATGGTGGTGGAAAGGTCGTTGCTGGTGGCAAACGAGACGATCATGCCGCACCTGCCGCACTGCAGGATGCTGTTGTCATCAGGCATCTTGCCGATGCTGATGCGGGAGGCGCAGAAGGGGCAGGGCTTCACGTTGTCGCGCTGCTGGAAGTTGTGGCGCACCTCGCGCATGTTCCAGCCGGCCCCCAGCACGTCGCGGTCTGTGGCCTGCTGGCGCACGGCAAGAGCGCCGCAGGCCGTGCACAGGACGGAAAATCCATCGCCGGGTATACGCGAGTAGACAGCCTTGCCTCCACAAAAGGGGCAGTTTTTGAGGGACACCATGCGGGCTTCCTCCTTTGCAGCGGACATGCTGTACTTATACTATACCAAGCTGCGCGAAACTTTGCTCGAACGGTGCGCGTGCGATGCCAAATTCTGTGATGATGCCGGTGATGAGGCTGTGGTCTGTCACGTCGAATGCGGGGTTATACACGCCGATGTCCCTGGGCGCCATGCGCTGCGCATACCACATCTCGGTCACCTCGCTTGCGTCACGCTGCTCGATCTCGATGGCCGCGCCGTTCGGGCTTTGCGGGTCGATGGTGGAAGAGGGGGCGCACACATAGAAGGGAATGCCGTAGTGCGCAGCCAGGATGGCCACCCCCGACGTGCCGATCTTGTTCGCCGTGTCGCCGTTGCGGGCCACCCTGTCGCATCCAACGAAGATGATGTCCGCTTTGCCGGCCTGCATCAGGCTGGCGGCCATGTTATCGCACAGCAGGGTGGTGTCCACGCCGGCGCGCTGCAGCTCGAAGGCGGTGAGGCGCGCGCCCTGTAAAAGGGGTCGAGTCTCGTCGCAGTATACGTGCAGGTCGCGCACACCTTTTTCGCGCGCGCGGTACACCGGCGCCGTGGCCGTGCCATATTGTACGGTGGCCAGCGTGCCCGCGTTGCAGTGGGTCAATACACCACAGCCGTCCTGAAGAAGGGGGGCGCCATGGTCGCCGATGGCGCGGCAGACGGCGATGTCCTCGTCGCGCATGCGCTCCGCTTCCTTACGCAGGGCCAGTTTGGCGGCGGCTACGCCCTCGTCCCGATGGGCCAGCAGGGTGCGTTCCATGCGGTCCAGCGCCCAGAACAGATTCACCGCCGTGGGCCGCGCCGAGGCGAGGTAGGCCTTCCTTTTTAGGAAAGCTGCGTAGAACGAGTCAAAATCGTCGGCTTCAATGTCTTTGGCGGCCAGCCAGGCGCCGATGGCGGCCGCAATGCCGATGGCCGGCGCGCCGCGCACCCGCAGGCTGCGGATGGCTTCCCAGATATCCTCCTGCCGGGTGAGGGAGAGTGTCTCCACCATGCCGGGCAGTTTGGTCTGGTCGATGATGACGAGCGCGTCGCCACTGGGGGAGAGGTCTACAGTGAGGGGCAGGGAGCAAAATGAGGTGTCCATAGAGTTGTCCTTTTTCGGGGTTTGGCGTGTTCGCTGTGCGGTGTTCAGCTGTGCGCGGCAGCGTCTTTCAGCACGTGCAGGAAATCGTCGCCGGTTGCAAGTGTGTGCCGCTGCAGGATGTACGCCTTTGCGGCGGTGATGCAGATGCGCTCGGCCCGGGCGCGCTTGCCTTCATCGGGAATCGTCGTCAGGTCTTTCACGTTCGCCATGCCCACGGTGCGGCGGTTCAGTTCAAGGCCCGTTACGCCGGCGGTGTCGGCCAGCACACCGCCGATGTACCAATCCTTGAAACCGGGCGTGGCCGCAAAGGGCTCGGTGGCAAGCTTGTCCCAGGCAGTGCGCATCTTTTGGAAGGTGAGGTCCACGATGTCGCGTATCGTATCCTCCACCCAGGCGAGATAAGACTCACGCCCGCCGCCGGCGGGCAGTGTGGCGTCGCCGTTGCACCAGGCAAAGATCATGTTGGCCACCACGTTGCCGATGTCGTAGCCCATGGGGCCGTAGAAGGCAAACTCGGGGTCGAACGCCTTCATCGACTGCGGGTTGATGAAGATGGAGCCGGTGTGCAGGTCGCCATGGATGAGCGCCTGTGCGTTGTTCATGAAGTCCATCTTGAGCTTGGCCACTTCCAGGTGCAGGGCGCCGTCCCCGTACAGCTCGCGCCGCACGAAATCCTCGTTCGGGGGAAAGACATTGTTGCGGCCCAGCCGGTCGTTGTACGGCTCGGTGTAGACGAGGTCTTCGGTGATCTCGCACAGTTCGGGGTTCACATAGGTTTGCTGCAGCAGCTTTTTTTCCTTGTGGTCCAGCACAATGTCGGTGGTGGGCAGCAGGCTTTCCACCATGAAGGTGGAGATCCAATCCGCAAACTGAGGGAATATTTCATGCTCCATCAGCGCGGTGCGCATCAGCCGGTGTTGTGAGAGGTCCTCCATGATGCAGGCGCACATCACCGTGTCGTAAGCGTAGATCTTGGGCACATAGCCAGGCACATATTTGTCCTGCAGCATCAGGATCTCCGACTCGATGCGGTTGCGGTCCACCGAGATATGCATCTCGTCCGAGATGCGCAATGTGTGGCCGGCCTGCTTCACAATGACCGAATGTCCGTCGCTGTCGGCCAGGCGGAAGATGTAGTTCAGGTTGCCGTCGCCCACCTCGTTGCAGGCAAGCTCACCCGCGGTGTCCAGAAAGGCAAGGGCGGGGCAGGTTTGCTGCTGTGCGCGCACATAACCGGCCACATCCGGCTCCTTCATTAAAAAATAGCTGTCGTATCCCATGGGTGTTCGTCCCTTTCCTTGCACCGGATGATTGGTCATGAATAGTTTCGGCCCTGTTCTTTGGTTCTACCGGTTCTTCAGCTTGTCGATCTGCTCGCTTGTCAACCGGTTGGCCCGGCCGATGATGTATTTGCTGTTCAACAGGATGGTGGCATAATATTCCACCGATTCCATGAGGTGGTACGCCTCGTACAGATCCTTCCCCCAGCACAGAACGCCGTGGTTGGCCAGCAGAACCGCCCTGTGCGTGTGCACGAAGGGGGCGATGCTCTCGGGCACCTCCGCCGTGCCCGACGTGGCGTACGGCGCCAGCGGCACCTCGCCCAGCAGCATCAGCGCCTCGGACAGCACCGGCTCGTCCAGCGGGATGCCCGCCACGGCGAAGGAGGTGGCCACAGGCGGGTGTGCGTGCACCACAGCGCCCACCAGTGGCGCTTCGGTGTACACGCGCAGGTGCATGGCAAGCTCGGAGGTCGGCCTGCTGCAGCCGCCTAAGAGCGCGCCATCGGCGCCCACCTCCACAAGCGTCTCTTCTCGCATGAAGCCCTTGGAAACGCCGGCCGGCGTGGCCAAAAAACGGCCCGTGCCCACGCGGCAGCTCAGGTTGCCGTCGTTGGCGGCCACAAAGCCCTTGTCGTACATGCGCCGGCCGATGTCCAGCATGGCCTTTGCGGCTTCGCCGCGCGCAAAGATAGGGGGAAGATCGATGGTTGCCGCCTCCTTTTGGGGTGCAAGATACATCCTTTGTGTACAAAAGTAACAAAAAGGTGGATTTTTGTCAATTTGGGGGTTAAGAAAAAACCGCTTGCTGCCGAAACAGTTAGTGGATAGATATCTTTTTGTGGTATCTCAAATACACAACGCGCAAATCCCCGAAGGACAGATCTGAAAGGAGTGTCGTATACATGGCAACGTCGATCGACTCGTACCTCACATCATACCTGAGCCCTTATTCACTGAATGCGGGCAGCACCAGTTCCCTGTTCAACTATGGTTCTGTGTCCAGCGCAACCAAAGCACAGGCACAGGAGCTGCTGTCCACCTACCAGAACAGCAGCGCCACCGTAAAGAGCCTGAAGAGCGAGACGGCCGCCTTCCTGGACAAGTACACCCTCAGCATCAAAACGCTGGACCAAAGCGCGCTTGCCGTGCGTGGCAGCAACCTGGACAAGCTGCTGTACGACAAGAGCGGTAATGTGACCGACGAGACCGTTGCCAAGACGGTGAAGGCCTTCCAGAGCTTTGTGGACAACTACAACAGCAATATAAAGCTCTTGAACGACAATGCCGACCGCGGCCCCGGCGTGACCAAACAGCTGAGCCGCATGGTGCAGGACCCTGCGCCCAAAGAGAGCATGAAGATGGTGGGCGTCACCGTGAACAAGGACGGCACGCTTGCGCTGGACACGGCCAAGATGACCGAGGCGCTGAAGACAGACAGCCCCGGCAACCAGAAGCTGTTCAAGGACATCATCGGCGGCATTGGCGGCATTGCAGACACGGCCCACAAGAATGCGCTGTACGGCGCCAATATTTCCGCGCGCGACCTCATCACGAACGACCTTTCCTCCATCCAATCGGCCCAGGCGCAAAACCCCTTCCGCGAGATGTACGATTCCTTCCGCGGCAATGCGTATTACCTGAACAATCTGGGCGTCACCGGCCTGATGCTGAACACGCTGGTCTAGAGCTTGCGCGCCGCAAATTTCCACACACAACAAATCCCGCCCCAGGCAGCTGCCAGGGGCGGGATTTTATGTGCAGGGGCTTCATTGCAGGTAGAACAGCTCATCCCGGCGGTTTTCGTGGCCGAAGATGTTGTTGTACTGCAGGATGCGGTACTGGGGCACCATCGCGTCGCCCGGGTGCACACTGCCGCCAAATGCCTCGTCGCCCTTCGTGTCCCAGCTGAGCGAGAAGGCCGGATACCGTTCCTTCAGGTCCAGCAGGAACTTGTAGTATCCCGTTTGGGGCAGGCCGGCGCTCTGCAAAAGGCAGGGGGTGATATAGCTCGTGGTCATCACGCCGCCGCGCAGCGTGTCGGCGTATTCGGTGAAAGCCCCCTCGTAGTTCGCATACAGAACAAAGGGGGTGCGGTGGCGATACTGCCGCTCGATGGGCGTGGCAAAACGGTTGTATTCGTCGCCCAGCATGGGCAAGTGGTCGCCGTACATCATCACGATGGTGGGCTCGTCCAGCGCGTCGATGTACCCGATGAAACGCTCGAAGGCGGCGTCGCTGTCGTGCAGCAGCGAGAGGTACTGCTGCGTGAGGGGAAGTTCTTCGTTCTGGTTTGTCAGCTTCAGCTGAGGGGTGTATCCCTCGTAGTTGTAGTTGCCATGGTTTTGCATAGTGATGCAGTATACAAAGCCGGGGCCGGCGGTGTCCTCCAGCGTTTGTTCGATGACGCCGAAGGAGGTATCATCGTTGGCATAGTAACGCAGCGTCTGCACGTCGTCCATGTCTTCCAGCGTGATGAAGTGTTCAAAGCCCATGTTGGGGTACGCTTTGTCGCGCCCCCAGCCGGTGGCCAGGAAGGGGTGGATGGCTGTGGAGGCATAGCCTGCGCTGTTTAGCGTGCTGGCAATGGAAGGGCTGGCCCCTTTGGATACGTGCTGGAAATAGGCCGCCGAGCTGAGCGAGAAGGCTACAGAGTTGCCGGTGAGCGACTCGAACTCGGTGCAGACGGTGGCCCCGCCGAACACCGGCACCAGCAGCTCGCCTGCGACCACGTCCTCCCGCATGCGGAAAGAATCGAGGAAGGGGGTCACCGGCTTGTCCGTCTCAAGGTTCGCGTGGCGGTGCAGGTCGCTCCACGATTCGCTCAGCACCAGCACTATGTTGGGGCGTTGGGGCGTGGGGGCCGAAACGGGCGCGGGGGCTTCGTCGCTGGGGTAGGCGGCCTGCAGCGCGTCCAGCGCCTCGTCGCCGTAACCGGCGGGCATGGCGGCCCGGGCGTGCACCATCTCGCTCACCGTGTACATCAGCATGCCGTTCTGCCGCAGTGAAGCGTCCTGGTCGTAGCGGTTGGGCGTTACGCCCAGGGCGTCCAGCGTGGGCTGTGCGCACACCCCAAACAGCACCGCGCCCGACACCACAACCCCGCCAACCAGCGTCCACAGCCGCTTCTTGCCCTTTGCGGCAAAGCTTGCCTTACCGGCGATGACGTACACGCACAGGTACTGCAGGATGGCGGGGAAGAAAACGGGGTCGAGACGCAGATGGTAACTGCCGGCCACACTGGCCGCTGTGCCGATGGCGTAGATGTCGCCCGGCAGCACAAAGGGCGTGCCGCGGAAAAGCATGACAAAAAAATCCACGAGGCCAAACGCCAGCAGCACGCTGGAGGCGGCCACAATAGCGGTGGACAGCCGCCCGATGAGCGCAAACAGCAACAGGTACAGTGCCAGGATGAGCAGCAGCCCCAAAAGCAGGGCCCCTGCGCGCATGGCGGACACGGTGTTGCGGTTGAACGTTTCCAGCATGCAAAGCGTTGCAACCGCGCATAGCAGGGTGGCTGTGATGACCTGCAAGCGGTGCGCCCACTTGGGCGGCGTGTAGCGGAAGAACAGGCAGAACGCCGCCACCAGCCACAGCGCCGCAAGCCATATGACGAACGCCGGGGTGACGATACCGCTGCTACGGCAGAGGATGACCCCCACCACCAGCAGCCCCAGCAGCACAGCCGCCATCACCGCACGTGCCGGCGTGGGCGCGAACACGGGGCGCCCCCCTGGGATGTGCATTGTTTGTGTTTCCTGTTTATCCAAAATGGTCGTTTCCTCTTCTCTGGTATGCATTCCGCGCCGTGGCGGGGGCGCTTACCCAGCACCCAGCATATGGTACCACGAAAAAGGATGGACTTCAACTTGGATGGGCCTGTATTCCGGCTTGTTTCATTCCTCGTTTCGTTGACTTTTTGACGAACCATGTTACAATATATTTTTAGGAAAGGCCGCCGTCAAAAACCGCAGGTGTGCAGCGCTTGGCGCACACCACAAAGCTGGGGAGCAACATGCTGAAACGCCTCAAGGACAATGTGATCTGGCTGTTGTTTTTTGTTTCGGCGCTGGTGGTGCTGTTCATCTCCATCTATACCAGCCAGCTGATGAACAACACCTTCCATATGCTGGAGACAAATGTCGAGCAGCGTTTGATCGTGCTGTCCAAAGCGGCGGCGGACCTTGTCACGGCCGAAGAGTTGGGAGAGCTGCAAACCCCGGAAGACATGCAAAAAAACTTGTTCGACGATGTGCGCTGGCGCCTGACCCGATTTTCGGATGAAAACGAGGTGCTGTACACCTACTTCATGCGCCTGGAAGACGACCGGATGCAGTTTATCGCCGACAATGACCCCGACCCCGAAACAAGGGTGGACCTGAGCACCGAACCGGTGGATTCCGAGCCGGCCGTTGAGTCCGCCCTGGGGGGCGTACCAGCCAGCAGCAGCATCGGCAACTATTCGGACAACTGGAACGGCATCCTCTCGGCCTATGCCCCCGTGTACGACGATGAGGGGAATGTGGTTGCCATTGCCGGGGTGGACATCTACGACGAGCAGATTATCAAGACCCGCAACAGCATGACGGTGATGACCATTGTACAGGTGGCTTCGATGGTCGTCGTCATTCTCACCGGCCTGCTGGGTTTGTTCCTATACAGCAAAAAAGCGAAGCAGTCGGAGGCGGCCAACGTGGCAAAAAGCCAGTTCCTCTCACGCATGAGCCACGAGATACGCACGCCGCTGAATGCCATCATCGGCCTTTGCCGCATGGCCCGCGATGCAAACGACCCCGCGGCCCAGGTGGATTATATGGATAAGATCGACGCGGCGTCCCTCCATCTGCTGCGTCTCATCAACGACATACTCGATCTGTCCAAGATAGAATCGGGCAAGCTGGCGCTGGAGGCCGTGCCCGCCGAGCTGTACACCGAGATAGATTCGATCATCAAAATCATCCAGCCACAGACGGACGCCAAGGGACAGAACTTTCGGCGGGAGGTGGCCCCCGACCTGCCCCGGCGGGTGCTGTGCGATCCCACCCACCTGCGGCAGATCGTGGTGAACCTGCTGTCCAACGCCATCAAGTTCACGCCCGAGGGGGGCGAGATCACCCTGGGCGTGCAGCTGATGGAGATCCGGGGAAATCGCTGTCACCTGGCCTGGAGCGTGCGCGACAATGGCATTGGCATCGAGCATGGCAGCATCAATAAGCTGTTCGCCCCATTCGAGCAGGGCGACGGCAGTACCACCCGCCGCTACGGCGGCACCGGCTTGGGGCTTGCCATCTCCAAGCAGCTTGTGGAGATGATGGACGGCAAGATCGGCGTACACAGCATTGTGGGCGAAGGCAGCGAGTTTTACTTCGACACCTGGCTGCAGCTGGCGCCCGAGCCCGAGGAGCAGGCAGCGCCCGAACCCGGACAGGATCCTGCGCTGCCCCCGCCCGACCTGCAGGGCAAAACGGTGCTGGTGGTGGAGGATTCGGAGATCAACCAGCTGATTGCAGAGGACCTGTTCACCAGCATGGGCGCAGAGGTACACCTTGCCTCCAACGGGTTGGCAGCCTTCGAAAGTTATGTGAAAGACCACGACAGGTATGACATCATCTTTATGGACATCCAGATGCCGGTGATGGATGGCTATGAGGCCACCCGCCAGATCCGCGCCAGCGGCATTCCGGGGGCAGACACCATCCCTATCATCGCCATGACGGCAAACGTCTTCCGCGAGGACGTGCAGCAGGCGCACGAGGCGGGTATGAACGCCCATGTGGGCAAGCCTATCGAGGTGTCCCAGGTGGAGGCGGCCATCCGGGGTGTTTTGTAGACAGCCACTCCATTTTTCGATTTGATTTTCACCTTTTTTCGTATAGGATGATGGTAGCATCGCGTGCTAACATCAACTCTTGCGAAAGAAGGTGTTTTATTATGCCCGTTTTTATGCCGCGGCCCATTGTGGTGCGGCGGGGCCTGGGCGTGCTAGGCGCCGGGCTTGCCACCGCCGCCACCGCGGGCTTCATCATCAACCGCAACCGCCGCATGGCCCAGACCCAGCAGGCGTTGGACCTTGCCCAACAGCAACAGGCCAACGCCCAGCAGGCCGCCGACGAAGCCCACCAGCAGCACGAAGAGACCAAACGCCGCCACGCGGACACCCAGCAGCAGCTGTTGGACACACAGCAACAGCTCATCGAGACGCAGCGCCAGTTGGCCCAGGCGCAAAGTCAGTTGGCGGGCAAAGAATAAAAGGCCCGCCCAGTCTGCGAAAAATAAAACCCGGTAAGCTTCAAGGCTCACCGGGCATTTTTTATTCTTGGGCGGGCAGGGGCGCGGCCCCGTCCGGGTGCTCTTTGGGGTCGGGCGGTTGAGGTTCCTTGTGTTCCGGGCCCCTGGCGCCAAAGCAGAAGGGTTGCACCTGTTTGTCCAGCAGTTTTTTATACAGACCGGTGACCGGACCCACGGTGAGGGCCAGCACGATGGTGCCCTCGCGGATGCCCGCGAGCTGCCCGCCTTTAAAGATGAAGCAGAGTGCGATACCGATGGCTACGCTGGCCACGTCCACGAGGATCTTCATGCGGGAGAAGGGCCAGTGCAGCTTGTCGGCCAGCACGATGGTAAGGCCCTCCATGGGCAGGGGCACAATGTCCGGCGCGAGATAGAGATACAGCCCCAGCGGCACGATGAACACTGCCATGGCCAGCATGGCAAGCTTGCCTGCGTAGGTGGGCAGTGTGAGCGGAGACAGGCAGGTGGCGAGGAAGTCCACAAAAAAGCCGAAGAGGGTGGAAAAGACAAGCTCGAGCAGGAATTTGAGCTTGAAATTGCGCCGCAGGAGGACCAGCTGCAACAACACATAGAAGCCGAACGCGGCGGTGACTGTGACGAAAAGGCGCAT
The DNA here is from genome assembly GCA_031548875.1 of Oscillospiraceae bacterium. Classification (GTDB taxonomy): domain Bacteria; phylum Bacillota; class Clostridia; order Oscillospirales; family Ruminococcaceae; genus JAAYCI01. The sequence continues at coordinate 11,832 of JAVBQQ010000024.1, read as the reverse complement.
GCCGGTGACATAGTGCAGTACGTATGGAAGGGAGTTGATGGGTGAGACGCCCAGGCCGGAGTTGATGGAGATGGCAACGCCGGCGGCCATGATGAACAGCCCGATGATATAAACGCACAAACGTCTTGCGATCTGCATACGATCCCCCGTTACTACGGCCGCTTTTTCCGCGCGGCCGGTCTCATCCATCCCGGTGGCCATCTGACTCAAATTGGCTATAAATCGTATAATAATGCACCAAACAGCGTGACAGTGCCGGCGCCGTTGTTGTAGGCGAGACCGCAGCTTTTGGCAAGTTCATTCACCGCGATACCGTGCGATTCCAGGCTGGGGTGGGCAAGCTCCGGGAAATAGCAGGGCTCGCCCTTCACGATGGCGCATCGGCCGCACACGGGGCAGTTGCCCGCGCCCAGCAGGTAATGCCGGGGCACCTGGCCGGCGGCAGCTTCTGCAAAGGCGCGCGTCACCTCATAATGGCGCTTGACAGCCCGCTCGAGGCCTGCCAGGTCGAAGGTCTTTTCCATCTTCGCCACCGTGCAGTACACGCACGCCTGCTCAAACTGTCTTGCCTTGTCCACCAACAGGTGTATCTCGCCCACGTCTGGCGGGCACATCCAGCATTTGCCGTAGTGGCCGCACACGTTTTTTTCGCATTCGGCGCGGAACTCTGGCCGGAATACAATCTCTGCAACCGGCAGCGTCGCCGCGTCATCGGCCCCGCATGCGCGTGCGATGTCTACAAGGCGCCCCTGCGCACTGTTCATAGTCATCCTCTTCTCCCTCTGTTGTGTGCCTGCAAGCACAGGGCCAAGGCGACCCGGAACTGGCGGGTCGCCTTGGCCGCGCTGTGGGCTATGCGTATCGCCCTTACTTTTCCTTTTGCTTTGCGTTGTAGTCAATCAGGTACTCACGCAGCTTGGTATTCTCTTCCTGGATCTGCTCCGGCGTCCACTCCTGCCAGCCCTTGCCGCTCTTCATGCCCAGGTCACCGCGGTCCAGCATCTGCTGCAAGAGGGGGGAGGGCTCGTGGTTGTCGGCCAGGTGCTTGAGGATGTAGTTGTGGATATTGAAGGTGAGCTGGATGCCCACGAGGTCGGAGTTTTCCATCGGGCCCATCACCGGCCAGCGCAGGCCGGGGCCGTACTTGCAGGCGTCGTCCACAGTGGCGGGGTCGGCAATGCCTTCCTGCACCATGTAGATGGCCTCGCGCCACAGCGCGTGCTGCAGGCGGTTGGCCACGAAGCCGGGCACGTCCTTTTTGCAGTAGATGGGCTTTTTGCCCACCTTGTTCAGCAGGTCCATGGTGGCCTGCATCACCTCCTCGCTGGTGTAGGCGCTCTTCACCACTTCCACCAGTGGGATGAGATGGCCGGGGTTCCAGAAATGGGCGCCCACCACGCGGGTTTTGTTCTTGCATTTTTCAGAAATTTCGGTCGGGCTCATCACCGAGGTGTTGGTGGCCAGGATGCATTCGTCGTCGCAGTATTTTTCAATCAGCTCGAGAAGGTTCTGCTTGGTCTCCATCTCTTCGGGATAGCACTCGATGACGAAATCGGCGTCGGTGTAGGCCTCGGCCTCGTCGGTGACGAACTGGATGCGGCTGAGGACGGCTTTTTTCTCCTCCTCGGTAGCCGCCCCGCGCTTGATCATTACGTCCAGGTTGAATTCGATGGGCTCGTATCGGTCGTCCTTCAGCTGGCGGGTCTTCAGCTTCACATTGAGGGAAGGGTCGGAAGCGAACACCTGGGCCAGCGAGTTACCCATCATGCCAGCGCCCACAACGACTACATTTTTAATATCCAAGTTCAATACCACCTTTACTGTTTAGTGGGGATGCTACTATCTAATAATGCACCAGAATGAGCCAAACGTCAAGGCGCGCTGCGCCTTGACGTTTGGAAAAGCCAGTGATAGCCGGCCTTCATGCAGCGGCTTGCGCCGGTGCTTAGATGAAGCCGTAGGTGTACTCGCGGTCGGGTACCTTGTTCATGTCGTCCTCGTCGATCTCGGCAACGCAGCGCACCATGGCGCCGTCGCCCAGGTACCAGCGGAAGGGGAAGCAGAAGAAGCGGAAACGCTTGCCGGAAACCTTGTCCAGGTTGCCGCCCAGGTTTTCCACGCCCACGATGCCGTGGCCCAGCATCTGCTTGTGGCAGGGCTCCCAGGTGCCCCACTGGCCAATGGCCTCCAGGTCGCCGAACTTCTCGTCGTACGCTTTTTGGCCGTGCAGCTTGATGTACAGCTCTTTGTCAAACTCGGCGTAGGCTTCCTCGCCGAACTGCTCGATGTACTCCTCGGTGAGGGGACGGCCGGAAGCGCCCAGCAGGTTCATGCGGGTGGCGCCGTTGTTGCCCATGGCGGTGTGCAGGGGATGGTCCAGCGCCTGCATGTCCATGGCAACGCATTTCACGCCGTGCTTCACGAACCACTTGCCGGCCTCCACGCCGGTGCCGCAGGAATAGTGGTAGTAATCTTTGGAATCGTCGAACTGGCGGTGCATGCCGGTGTTCAGGCAGACCACCATGCCCTTCAATTCTTCAGGCTTGATATTGGCGCGCTTGCAGGCGTCTTCCAGGTGCTCGGGGCCAATCAGTTCCCATTTGCCGCACTTGATCTCCAGGCAGACAGCGTCGCCGGTGTAGGCGTCCACGTCCATCTCGTGGGTGTAGCGGGCGCGGCGGCCGTCGAACTCCTTCTCCATAACATGGCGGGGAGCGTCGCAGTGGGTGCCGGTGTGCTGCACGCAGTTCACGCGCTGGGTAAGCACGCCGCCCTTGGCCATGGTGTGCATGGAGTCGATCTCCGGCTTGGCAAAGTAGGGCCAGCGGGGGATCTCGGCGCTGAAGGGGTGGGTCAGGTCGACAAATACTTTCTTGCCCATAATGAATCTTTCTCCTTTTCGTGCACGAAGTGTGCATTGTCAATATAGCATAAAAGCGTGATTGTGCCGTGAAAAAATCACTTGCGGGGCGCGAGGCCCAGGATCTGGCGGGCTTCGTCGGGGGTGGCCACCTCGGCGGTGAACTCCTCGATGATGCGCTTGGCACGGGCCACGAACACCATGTTGCTCTCGGCGATCTCGCCCTTGCGGTAAAGAACGTTGTCTTCCATGCCCACGCGGATATTGCCGCCCATGGCAACGGCCGTGTACAGGATCTCCATGGCGCCCTTGCCCACGCCGAAGGCGCTCCAGGTGCTGCCGGGGGCCACTTCGTCCATGACACCCTTCATGAAGACGAGGTTCTTGGCCGTGGCGGCGATGCCGCCGGGCACGCCCATGCAGAACTGGAAGTGCAGGGGGGCCTTCAGGATGCCCTTCTTGAGGTAGTAGCCGGCGTTGTAGATCATGCCGGGGTCAAACGCTTCGATCTCGGGCTTCACGTTCACTTCCTGCATCTTTTCGCCCAGCTTCTCCAGGAACTTGGGGTTGTTCTCGAAGATGGTAGTGTGCTGCCAGTTCATGGTGCCGCAGTCGTACGACGCCATCTCCGGCTTCAGCTCGTAGAAGGGGCGGATGCGCTCGTCTTCCTGCAGGCCCACGCCACCCGAGGTGGTGAGGTTGAGGACGATGTCGCAGTCCTTCATCTCGCGGATGAGACGGACGGTCTCCTCGAATTTTTTAAACTCCATCGAGGCCTTGTGCTCGTCGTTGCGCACGTGGATGTGGGCGACAGCGGCGCCCTCTTTCCAGCAGTTGTACACTTCCTGGGCGATCTCGGCCGGCTCCAGCGGCACATTGGGGGTGTTGTCTTTCGTGGGCCAGGCGCCGGTGGTGGCTACGGTGATGATCCTCTTGTTACTCAGGTCTCCCATGATACTCATCCTTTCTTCCATGCGTAGTCACGTTAGAATTGTGCCTTCCCGCGGCAATGCTCTGGAAAGGCACAATTTTTTGAACAGAACAGGGTGAAAAACGGGGCGGATGCTTAGCCGGCCACGGCGCCACCGTCCACGTAGATGATCTGCCCGGTGATGAAATCGGACGCGGGGGAGGCGAGATACACGGCGGTACCAATCAACTCGCCGGCCACGGCGGGGCGGTGGAACAGGATGCGATCGGTGAAGATCTTGCTCTTGTTGGGGTCGGAGAAGACTTCGGCCGTCAGCTCGGTGTTCACGATGGTGGGAGCCAGGGAGTTGACGTTGATGTCATACTTGGCCCACTCGCTGGCCAGCTGGCGGGTGAGGGCGTTGATGGCGCCCTTGCTGGCGGCGTAGGCGCCGTAGCCCAGGGGATGGCCGTTGTTGGCGCGCACCGACGAAACGGTGATGATCTTGCCGCCGCCGTTCTTGATCATGTGGTTGGCAACAGCCTTGCAGATGAGGAAGGTGCCGGTGACGTTGGTGCGGATGACCTCGTCAAAGGTCTCGGCGGGGAACTCCTCGGCGGGGAAGCGGCGGGCGATGCCGGCCGCGGGCAGCAGGATATCGATCTTGCCAAAGGTCTTCTCGGCCTCGGCCACGATGCGGGCGCAGTCCTCTTCCTTCAGGGTGTCGCCGGCCACGGGCAGAACCTTCGCACCCAGGGCTTCCATTTCCTTAGCGGCGGCCTCCAGGGTGGACATGGTGCGGCCGGTGAGAACGAGGTTGGCACCGAACTCGGCAAAGCCGAGGGCCATCTCTTTGCCCAGGGAGCCGCCACCACCGGTGACGAGGGCGGTTTTGCCTTTCAGGCTGAAAAGGTTTTTAATGGTCTCGCTTGTGTAATTCAGGGAATCCATAATAGTACTATCTCCTTCCTGCTAAAGCAGTGTATTGATGAGACAAAGCGCTTTGGGATACCCCCGATATCTGTGCGGTATCCCGGATGGGACGAACCACACGAACGGTTACTTCGGGTAGTTGATGACAACGAGCATGCGGGCGGGGTAGTTGCTCTCGTTCTGCAACAGGCGGCCCTCATTGGGCGGGAAGGAGATGGCCTCGTCCTTGTGGATGACATATTTCTTGCCGTCCTTGTCGGTCACGGTCATCTCGCCTTCCAGCACATAGTAGAACTTTTCCAGCGGGTTGTCCTCGTAGCCGTACTCTGCGCCGCCGCCCGGCAGGAACACCGACGAACCGACCCAGAACTGCTCGGCCCCCGTTTCGTCCTTGCCGTGGATGCGCATGGTGGTGCAGCCGTGATGCCCCGGAGCTTCGTAACTTTTGAGCTCTTCTGTTGTACGTTTGATCATGTTCTGTTTCTCCTTCCTTATCGTTCAATTCCATACCTTATGGATGGATTAACCGGAAATGCGGGTGACAAAACACAAATTTTCGTGTATAATCATGATATCACACGGCAATTGGCGTGTGAAATCAATTTTGATTATAGCTGTTATAACCTTAACGCTCTGTCGAGTTGGATTTTCAGCCAATTCGCATTTGGGGCGCGGCGCAAAGTGCGCGCACCTGCCGCCTGTGCGGTTTTACAGGGCACCGGGCGGCGGTGGCCGCCGTTTCGCGCGTCGGGGCGTTTGTCCCGTGTTTTATATACTATGTATAAAAAAACAACGAAGAGTTTGGTGAAAAGGAGAAAGCGCGTTGAATCTGTTCCAGCTTGAGTACTTCCTCACGTTGGCCGACACCCTGAACTACACCCGGGCGTCCAAACTGCTGCACATCACCCAGCCCAACCTCAGCAAGATGATCGTGAACCTGGAGGCGGAGGTGGGAGCGCAGCTGTTCCAGCGCAGCAAGCGGGGCGTGCGCCTCACCCCGGCCGGCGAGGTGTTCCACCGCGAGATCGTGGACATGATGAAAGTATACCACGGCGCGCTGGAAAAGACCCGTGATGTGGAAACAGGCACGATCGGCATGATAGACATTGGCTATCTGGGCACGGCGGTGGTGCATTTCCTGCCCGCCATCGTGAACCAATTCCGCCATGAGAATCCCACCATCACCCTCACCCTGCGGGACTTTACTTATTCGCCGCTGATGGAGGCGCTGGCTGCCGACAAGATCGATCTTGCCATCCTGCCCGACCGCGAACTGGACCAGATACCCAATATTGCCAAAAAGTACTTGTTTTCGGACAATATGTGTGCTGTGGTGCCCCAAGAGCACCCATTGGCAGGGCGGGAGCAGATCGACCTGTGCGAGTTGAAGGGCGAACCCTTTGTGGTGATGAACCCCAAAATCTCTATCCGCGACTATGAGCTGGTGACCAACATGTGCCTGGAGCAGGATTTCCTGCCCAACATTGTGTACGAGGCAAACACGCTTACGAACCTCTTGATGATGGTGGAGTGCGAGGAGGGAGTGGCCATACTGGCGCACCATATGTCCCATTTTGCCACCGACCACGTCCGCTTCATCCCGCTCATCGGGTACGAGAACTATTTCCGCATGGTGTGCGTGTGGCGCAAGGGGCGCAACCCCAGCATCCCCAAGCTCGTCACTGTCATCGACCGGAACATGCCCTGACAGGCAGCGTGAGAAAAAACGAAGGGAGTCATCCGCCGGATGGCTCCCTTTTAATTTTTAATAGTTACGGGACAAGCGCATCGGCGCCGCCGCGCGCAAAACGGAGGATGGCCTCGGCGATGGCGGGATAATCCTCCAGGCCTGCCACGGGCACGCCCTCGGGGCGGACGTTTGTATCGGTCACCAGCAGCACGAGGTCGGACGGGTCGCACACAGGGGCCTGGCTGTTTGCCGCGCGCACGATCTCGATCTTGGGCAGGTCCAGCTGTTTGCCGCCCTCCATGATGATGAGGTCTACGTCGTTGAACCAGGGCAGCAGGCGGTGGTAGTCAGGCGAATCCCACTCGCCGGCCAGCATGTAACGGTTGCCCGAATACACGGCCACATTGGCCGCGCCGGCCATGCGCAGGCGGTGGCTGTCGGTGCCCGGCACATCCGGCTCGAAGTTGTGCGCGTCGTGTTTGATGATGGCGACGTTCAGCCCTGCCTCGCGCAGCAGCGGCAGCACCCGGGTGAGCAGCGTTGTTTTGCCCGAGTTTTTCACCGCGCACACCGACAGCAGGGGCGGCCCGTTCACAAGGCGCGAAAGCGCAGTGTATTCGGCAGGGGTGTTGATATTGGAGAACATCTCGTCCGAATAGATGCTGTGCACCATGGGCACGATCTTCACCCGCATACGGGCAAACGCATTGCGTATCTTGTTGTCGCCGGCTTTGAGCTGCTCCTCCAGCAGTGGGGCGACGGATTTTGCATATACGCCGCACAGCGGATGCAGGCCGCCGTCCCGCGTTTGGGGAATGACGGCGTCGTAGGCGCTGCTGTAGAAGGAGGCGATATAATCGGCCAGGGCGGGCGAGAGCAGCGGTATGTCGCAGCTGACGGCAAACAGCGCGTCTGACTGGCAGGCTGAAAGCGCCGCATGCAGGCCTCCCAACGGCCCCTGCCCGCGGTAGACGTCGGCCACGGTGCGGTAGCTGCCGCCGAGTTTGGACGATTTATCCGCCACTGAGACGAGCAGCTCATGGAAGCCGCCCAACGCCCCGGCAATGCGCGCAAGAAATGTTTGGCCGCCCCAGGTGAGGGTGGCCTTGCTCACGCCGTTCATGCGGCGGTTTTCGCCGCCTGTAAGCACCACAGCGCCAATCTTGGGTGTGTCCTGGTTCGTTTCAAGTGTTTTCATAACGGGTTTATCATAGCATGGGCCGCACCGGGTTGTCCAGCGGGGCAAGCTTCCCCGGCAAAGTGCGCTTTCGGCAGGTGGTTGGCAGCGTGAGAGTGCTGCAAGAAACAGGCGCCCAACTGTTTGTTTTTTAACAGAGGAGGCGCATCTTGCGTGGCTGCGGCGTTAATCTTTTGTCGGGCCTGTTAACAAAATATCTTTTATTGACGTTTGTTTTTGCCGCGTGGTAGGATTGCCCCAACAAAACAAACCGAGAGGAGCACGACAAAATGGTACCCAACGTATTGGTGGATACAGTGATGCTGGCTACGGGAGCTGGCAGCGGCCTGGGGCGGGCGTTTGCCCTGGCGGCGGCGGAGGGCGGAGCCAGCCTGAGCCTTGTGGATGTGAACATGCAGGCTCTGGAGGAGACAAAGGCCCTGGTACAGGAGAAGTTCCCAGACACACAGATGCTGCTCATCGAGGCGGACGTAACTCAGGAAGAGCAGGTGAAGGCGTACGTGGACAAGACGATGGAACGCTACGGCGTTATTCATGGATTTTACAACAATGCCGGCATCGAGGGCCGGCAGTCGCCGCTCAGCGAGTATGACTCGGACATCTTCAGCCGTGTGCTGGATGTGAACGTGAAGGGCGTGTTCTATGGCCTGAAGTATGTGCTGAAGGTGATGCGGGAGCAGCAGTTCGGCTCCATCGTCAACGTGGCATCAGTGGGCGGTATCCGCGCGGTGCACAACCAATCGGCCTATGTGGCCAGCAAGCATGCCGTGGCCGGCCTCACAAAGTGCGCGTCCATCGAGTACGGACAGTACAACATCAACGTGAACGCCATCGCGCCCGGCGTCATCCTCACAGACATGGTGGAGGGGGCCTTCCGCCAGATGGGGGGCGAAAACTGGCGCGATTCGATGAGCGACTTTGTGGGCGTGAACCCTAAAAAACGCTTTGGCCAGCCCGCCGAGGTGGCGGCCATCGTGGTATTTCTGCTCTCCAAGGAATCGGAGTTCGTCAGTGGCACCATCATCCCGGTGGACGGCGGGCAGTCCAGCCAGTATTGAGCTGATCGTTGTCTCATGCGGGGTGCAACTGCACGGCCGGCGCTTTGCGCCGGCCTTCCTGTTTGTGTGTGGATAAAATCTTCAGTTGTCCGCCGAGGGCAGGGTGGAGCCGCCGTAGGGCATCACCAGGACGGTGGCGTCCGGCCCAAGCTTCTCGAAGGCCGTGTCCAGCGCGCTTTGGGCGCTGGCGCAGGGGGTAAAGAAGATGGAGCGGACGAAATCATCGTCCATCTCGGAGACGAGGTAGATATCGGCGTTTTCCAGCACCAGCGCGATGGCCGCGGCCTTGTGGCCACCCAGCTGGAAGTCCTGACGGATGCGCCCGATCATCTCGTGCGCGGTCTTCGAGCCGGTCATCCATTCCTCGAACACCTTTTCGCCCAGGCCTTCGTGGCAGGAGCCCACCAGCACCACGATGCCGCCGTCCCTTACCGCGTGTTTGGCGTTGTCCAGGGCTTTTTGGGTCTGGTAGAGGTTCAGGTCCTTGGGGGCGCCGCCCTGCGAGACGACGACGATATCCGCCCGCTTTTCCACCGGTACCCGGTAAAGCTTGTCCAGGAAGGCGCAGCCCGCCCGGTGGGCGGTGATGAAATCGCCGGCCACGGCGTGGATGATGTTTTTCTTCTCGTCCAGCACCACATTCAGGATAAAGTGGATGGGACAGTAGCTGATGGCCTCTTCAAGATCCGCCCGCACGGGGTTGCCCTCCAGCACACCGGTGGCGGCGCCCGGCTCCACCATCAAACTGTGGTTGGATTGGATGGCCGCCCGGGTGGACACGCCCGGCATGATGCTTTTGGCGCCGCCCGAGTAGCCGGCGAAGTAGTGGTACTCGATGTTGGCCAGGCAGATGCGCTTGTCCGCCTCTGCCACGATGCGGGTGATATCCACCGGCGTGCCGTGCTTTGTCTGGCCCATGTGGACGAAGTCCCTCGGGTCGCCGTCCACGCAGGTAATTTCTGAAAAAGCGCGGTTGCCAGCCAACTTTTTCATCTCATCCGGCGTGTGTGGACGATGGCTGCCCAGTGCGAACACCAGCGTCAGGTCTTCTTTCTTCACACCGGCGGAGTACAGCTCGTCCAGCAGCGCGGGCATCACCTTGTAGGTGGGCATGGGGCGGGTGATATCGCTGGTGATGAGCACGATCTTTTCGCCCGGCTGCACGATGCCCGAAAGGCGGGGTGTGCCGATGGGGTTTTGCAGCGCCTGCCTGACGGCCGCTTCGCCGGTGAGCGTGGCCTCTATTTCATTGGGCACGAGCACGCCCAAAAGGTTTGCGTCGGGCACCTCCAGGCCTTGTGTGCCGCTGCCATAGCCAAGTTCCAGTCTCATGGGCTGCAGCTCCTTTTTAAATTCTCGCAACGCCGCTCTTGCGGGCGGCTTCGGCCACGGCCCCGGCCACGGCGTCCTTTACGCGCGGGTCGAACGCGGCGGGGATGATGTAGTCCGGGTTCAGTTCATCGCTGCCGATGAGGCCGGCCAGCGCGTATGCCGCGGCAATCTTCATCTCGTCGTTGATGTCCGACGCGCGCACGTCCAAAGTGCCGCGGAAGATGCCGGGGAAGGCCAGCACGTTGTTGATCTGGTTGGCAAAATCGCTGCGGCCGGTGCCCACTACGGCGGCGCCCGCCTCCTTGGCCAGGTCGGGCATGATCTCCGGCGTGGGGTTGGCCATGGGGAAGAGGACGGGGTCCTTGGCCATCGAGCGCACCATATCCTGCGTTACAGTGCCGGGCGAGGAGACGCCGATGAACACGTCGACGCCCTTGATGACCTCGGCGATGGGGCCCTTCTTCATCAGCCGGTTGGAGATCTTGGCCATCTCCTGCTTTTCGGCGTTCAGCCCCTCGCGGCCTTCGTAGATGGCGCCCTGGCGGTCGCACATCACGACGTCCTGGAGGCCCATGGCCATGAGCAGTTTGATGACCGCCACGCCCGCCGCGCCCGCGCCGGAGGTGACCACTCTGACTTCGGAAATATCCTTGCCCACGATCTTGAGCGCGTTGATGAGCGCCGCAAGCGTGACCACTGCAGTGCCGTGCTGGTCGTCGTGGAAGATGGGAATGTCGCACACCTCTTTCAAGCGGCGCTCGATCTCGAAGCAGCGGGGGGCGGAGATGTCCTCGAGGTTGATGCCGCCGAAGCTGCCCGCCAGAAGTGTGACGACGTTCACGATGTCGTCCACCTCTTTGGAGCGCACGCACAGCGGGATGGCATCTACGCCGCCAAACGCCTTGAAGAGCACGCACTTGCCCTCCATCACCGGCATGCCGGCCTCGGGGCCAATGTCGCCCAGGCCCAGCACCGCGGTGCCGTCGGTCACCACGGCCACGGTGTTCCAGCGGCCGGTCAGTTCATAGCTTTTGTCCACATCCTTCTGGATCTCGAGGCAGGGTGCGGCCACGCCGGGCGTATATGCGATGGACATCTCCTCTTTGTTGGATACGGCCATCTTGGGTACGATGTCCAGCTTGCCCTTCCATTTGTAATGCATCTCCATTGCTTTTTGAGCGTAATCCAAATCAATCAGTCCTTACTATATATGATGGCCGGGCCGCCCCGGCAGCTGCAATCGACGTCACAGAGGCAATTTTGAACCGTGGCGCAGCGCCTTCACCACCGGCAGCTCCTCGCCGGTAAGGAAGCGGATGAGCGCGCCGCCGCCCGTGCAGATGTAGTTGATCTTATCGGTGACACCATACTTGGCCGCGGCGGTGATCGAATCACCCCCGCCGATGACCGTGTAGGCGGGTGTGTCGCCCAGCGCTTCCCAGATAGCCTTGGTGCCGTGTTCGCTGGGTGCTTCCTCGAACACGCCCATCGGCCCGTTTACGAACACCGTCTTGGCGGCGCGGATGATGCCTTGGTACGCCGCTGCGGTCTCCTCGCCAATGTCCAGCATGCTCTGCCCGCCGGGCACCGCGATGGTGGCACAGGTGTGGCGCGCGCCGTTTTCCACATAGGAAAGGTCTGTGGGTAGCACGATCTGGCCGGGGTATTTTTCCAGCAGGTCTTTGGCGATGTCCACATATTCCTCGTAGTTTTTGCTGCGGATGAAGCCCTTCGTCGCGTCGCCCACGTCCACGCCGGACGCCCACAGGCAGATGTTGCCCAAAAGGCCGCCGGTGAGAACGGTGTCCGCCGCACCCAAGGAGATTACGGAGCCCATCATGAGGAAGGCGT
>JAVBQQ010000056.1:0-22357 GCA_031548875.1 Oscillospiraceae bacterium | reverse complement strand
TTTAGATAGCAACCGGAAGACCGGACGAAGACATGAACTATAAATCTGCAAAAGGGAAAAACCGGGGGGAAACAATGGCCCATCGATATTTTACAGAACAGATAGCCGACGGGCAGGCGCGCGTCACCGGTGCCGACGCCGCGCATCTTGCGCGGGTGCTGCGCGTGCGGCCGGGCGACGCCCTTATCCTGTGCGACGGCCGCGGCACCGACTACGAAGCCGAGGTGCTGGCCGCCGCGCCGGAGGAGATCGCGCTGCGCGTGCTGTCCAGCGCGCCCTCCAAGGGTGAGCCGGACATCCGTGTCGAGGCGTGCGTGGGCATGGCAAAGGGCGAGCGGATGGACTACGCGGTGCAAAAATGTGTGGAGCTGGGGGCGAGCGTCATACGCCCGTTTTACAGCGAAAACGCGGTGGTGAAGCCCAAGAAGACGGCTGAAAAGGCCGACCGCTACAGCCGCATTGCCGCCGAGGCTGCCAAGCAGTGCGGGCGGGGCATCCTGCCGGTGGTGGAGCAGCCGGTGGATTTTGCACAGATGTTGGCCGCCGCCACCGCCTGCGGCCGGGCGCTGTTCTTGTACGAGGAGGGCGGCGCGCCCCTGCGCAACAGCCTGGGCGGCGCAAGGCACATCGCCATCATCACCGGGCCAGAGGGGGGCTTCACCCCGCGCGAGGCGGAGGCCGCCCGCGCGGCCGGCTGTGTCCACATCGGGCTGGGGCCGCGCATCCTGCGGTGCGAGACGGCCCCCGCGGCCGCGCTGGCCGCTGTGATGACCCTGACCGGCAACCTGGAGTGAGCGGCCGCGACGGCTGAAGCGTTTTGCGCGCCGCGCGCAAACGGCGCTGGCATTCTGCTGGCGGGCATGCTATAATGATGTCGTCTTGTACCCGCCGGCGGCGGGTGCGGCTGTGGCGCCACGGCACACCGGCGCAGAAAGAGGCGGCGTCACGGAAACAAAAACACCGGAGGGCACTTTCCGGTGCAGGGGGGAACAGCTTTGCGTGACTACATGATCGTGACCGACTCGTGCTCCGACCTTGGCCAGGAGATGATAGACGAACTGGGTATCCATTGCATACCCATGATCTTCAACCTGGAGGGCAAGCAGTACCGCAACTGGCCCGACGGCCGGGAGCTTTCCTTCGAGATGTTTTACGAGCGCCTGCGCGCGGGTGTCATGTCCAGCACGGCGCAGGTGAACGTGGCCGAGTTTATGGACATCTTCCGCGGGATCCTGCAAAAGGGCATGGATGTGCTCTACCTCGGTTTTTCGTCGGGGCTTTCGGGCACGGTGAACTCCGCCCGCATGGCGGCGGAAGAGCTGGGCGAGGAGTTCCCCGACGGGAAGGTGATCGTGGTGGACACGCTGTGCGCCAGCCTGGGTGAGGGGCTGCTCGTATGGCATGTGGCGCAGCGCAAAAAAGCGGGCGACGACCTGGAAACGGCCGCAAAATGGGCCGAGGACAACAAGATGAACCTGGTGCACTGGTTCACCGTGGACGACCTGAATTTCCTCAAGCGGGGCGGCCGTCTTTCGGGCGCCACGGCTTTCTTTGGCACCATGCTGAACATAAAACCCGTGCTGCATGTGGACAACGACGGCCACCTGATCGCCATGGAGAAGGTGCGCGGCCGCAAGCAGAGCCTGAACGCCCTGGTGGACCACATGGAGGCCACGGCCTTCGACCCCGCCGAGCAGATGGTGTTCATCTCGCACGGCGGCGCCAAGGAGGACCTCGACTACGTGGCCGACGAGGTGAAGCGCCGACTGGGCGTTACCCGCGTGTACACGAACTTCATCGGGCCCATCGTGGGCAGCCACTCCGGCCCGGGCACCATCGCGCTGTTTTTCCTGGGCAGCAAGCGGTGAGCGGGTTTTGAGGGGCGGGCGCCCAGGATATACTGGAAATAAACAGCCCCACTTGGGGCGAGTACGGCAAGGAAGTATACGCCGCAAACGTTTTGCCCCACCCAATTGATGACAGCGCAGTGTAGAGATGCCCCGGCAATCCTTCGTGGATTACCGGGGCATCTTGAGCGTGCGATGGTGCTGATTGGGTAAGGCAAAGCCGATACTTCCCTGCCATGCCAGCCCCGGCCGCGGGACTTTTTTATTTGGCATCTTTCTCCTTGACGCTTTGCAGCTGCACCGGTTCTTTTTCGGACGCAAACATCTCCTCTGTCTCGCGCTGCGCCTCCTCCAACAGGTGGATTGCCTGCGTACAGGAGCGGAATAGCTTCAGGTACATCTCTTTGTAATCCGGCATCTATTCTCACACTTCCTTCCCTAGAATTTGCGTTTATTCTAGCGAAAAATTCGCTAGAATTCAATAGCGAGTTTCTCGCTGCGCTATTTTGGAAAGAGGAGGTGTTCCATGTATCCTAGAATCCGGAACCTGCGGGAAGACGCGGACCTTACACAGAAACAGATGGCCGAATACCTGCGTTGCAGCCAGCGTATCTATAGCAACTACGAGTGCGGGGATGTAGACATTCCCACGCAGGTGCTTGCAAAAATTGCCCTGTACCATGGGGTGAGCACCGATTACCTGCTGGGGCTGACCGATGTAAGGGACCCTCATTCTCCAGCAAAAGAATAGCCAAAACACCGACGTTCTCGCGCCGGCATTTTTTCTTTCTCCACCCATTCCGCCCCGCCTGCCCGCTTGAATAGACGGGGGGTCTATGGTAACATGAACAGTGGTTTGATAAAATGCAATGAACACAGCGAATCTACGGAGGGGTGGCCGGTATGGGGGGCAAGATCGGGTTCGACAACGAGGCGTATATCCAGGAGCAGTCGAAGCGCATCCGCCAGCGGATGGACCAGTTTGGCAAGTTGTACCTGGAGTTTGGCGGCAAGCTGTTCGACGACTACCACGCGGCCCGGGTGCTGCCCGGGTTCGACCCCAACGGCAAGGTGAAGCTGTTGGCCGAGCTGCGCGAGCAGGCGGAGATCATCCTGTGCATCAGCGCCAAGGCCATCGAGGGCAACAAGGTGCGCGCCGATATTGGCATCACCTACGACCTGGACATGCTGCGCCTCATCGACGCGCTGCGCAAGATGGACCTGTTCATCGGCGCCATCCTCATCACCCAGTATTCGGGCCAGGCGGCGGCCGACGCCTTCCGCAACAAGCTGACCATGCGGGGCGAGCGGGTGTACGTGCACACGCTTACCAAGGGCTACCCCAGCGACGTGGATGTGATCGTGAGCGAGGAGGGCTACGGCGCAAACTCGTTCATCGAGACGAGCCGCAAGCTGGTCGTGGTAACGGCGCCGGGGCCGGGCAGCGGCAAGCTGGCCACCTGTCTCTCGCAGCTGTACCACGAGCAGAAGCAGGGCGTGCGGGCGGGGTACGCAAAATACGAGACCTTCCCCGTGTGGGACCTTCCCCTGCAGCATCCGGTGAACGTGGCGTATGAGGCGGCCACCGCCGACCTCAAGGATGTGAACATGATCGACCCCTTCCACCTGGAGGCCTACGGCACCACGGCGGTGAACTACAACCGCGACGTGGAGGTATTCCCTGTGGTGCGCGCCATCCTGAAGCGCATCAGCGGCGAGGATATCTACAAGAGCCCCACGGACATGGGCGTGAACATGATCGGCCGCTGTGTGACCGACGACGGTATCGTGCGCGAGGCGGCGAAGCAGGAGATCATCCGCCGCTGGTACAAGGCCCGGTGCGACTACACCCAAGGCGCGGGCGACAAGGAAGCCATCCAGCGGCTGGAGTTCTTGATGTCCTCGCTGGACCTGCACCCCCACGACCGCCGCGTGGTGGCCCCGGCGGTGGAGAAGTCGGAGCAGAGCGGCCGCAGTGCCGTGGCCATCGAGCTGCACGACGGCAGCCTCGTCACCGGCAAGGGCTCGGAGCTGATGAACGACACGGCCAGCGTGGTGCTCAACTCACTCAAAAAGCTGGCCGGCATCCAGGACGAGATCCTACTCATATCGCCCATCGTGCTGGAGCCCATCATCCGCCTGAAGCACGACATGCTGGGCAGCCGCTATCCCATCCTCAAGCTGGAGGAGGTGTTGCAGGCGCTGTCCATCTCGGCGGCCACCAACCCCACGGCCGAGCTTGCGCTACGTCACCTGCCCGCCCTGAGGGACTGCGACGCCCACTGCTCGGACATCATTACCAGCGACGACGCCTCCACCTTTTTAAAGCTGGGCATCCGCTTCACCTGCGAGCCGCAGTTCCCCACAACGGATTTGTATTTTCATTGATATTTGTGATCTTCGGCGCGAATTCGATAACCCGCCCGGCGTGAGTGGACGGTATTCCGTAGCTCAGCTCGTGCTGGAGCAGCGACAGCTCTGAGCGGAGGAATGCCGGCCACTCACGCCGGGCTTTCTGTGTGTATACCTTAAGAGGAGGAACCTCATGCAACTCAACCCCGATTTTTCCAAATTGAAAGACAGCTACCTGTTCACCGAGATCGCCCACCGGGTGAACGCCTACAAAGAGGCCAATCCCGGCGCGGACATTATCCGCCTGGGCATTGGCGACGTGACCCGTCCGCTGGCTGCGCCGGTGGTGGACGCCATGCGCCGCGCCGTGGACGAGCAGGCAAGCGCCGCCACCTTCCACGGCTACGCGCCCGAGCACGGCTACCCCTTCCTGCGCGAGGCCATCCGGGGCTATTATGCCGGACGGGGCATTGAACTGCAGCTGGCCGAGGTCTTCGTGTCCGACGGCGCCAAGAGCGACATCGGCAACATCATCGAGCTGTTTGGGGCAGACAACACCGTGCTTGTGCCCGACCCTGTGTACCCTGCTTACGTGGACGCCAACATCATGGCCGGGCGGCGAATCGAGTATGTCTCCGCCACGCGGGAGAATGGATTTTTGCCTGCACCGGACCCCGCCCAAAAGGCGGATATCATCTACCTGTGCAGCCCGAATAACCCCACCGGCGCGGCCTACACCTGCGCGCAGCTGAAGCCCTGGGTGGACTACGCCCGCGCACAGGGGGCGGTCATCCTGTACGACGCAGCCTACGAGTGCTTCGTATCCCAGCCGGGCGTGGCGCGCTCCATCTACGAGGTGGAGGGCGCAAGGGAGTGCGCGGTGGAGATCTGCTCCCTTTCCAAAACGGCGGGCTTTACAGGCACCCGCTGCGGCTACACCGTGGTGCCGGAGGCCCTCTGCCCCGGCGGCACCAGCCTGAACGCCATGTGGAGCCGCCGGCAGACCACCAAGTACAACGAGGTGCCCTACATCGTGCAGCGGGGCTCCGAGGCGGTCTTCACCCCGGAGGGGCAGGCCGCCTGCGCCGAGGCCGTGGACTACTACAAGCAGAATGCCGCCGTCATTGCCGAAGCGCTGCAGAAGGCTGGCGTGTGGTACTGCGGTGGGGTGAACAGCCCCTACATCTGGCTGGCCTGCCCAGGGGCGCTTTCCTCATGGGAGTTTTTCGACGAACTGATGCACAAAGCAAACGTAGTGGGCACGCCGGGCGCCGGCTTTGGCCAGAACGGGGAGGGGTACTTCCGCCTCACTGGCTTTGGCGACGCGGCCCGCACCAAAGAGGCGGCGCAGCGGCTGCTGGCGCTGATCGGGTAGGGATACTCTATGAAAAAGATATTGTGTGGCGCTTTGGCGGTTCTGATCAGTTTTACCTTGATTCTACCACTTGTTGCCTGCGGGGTCAGCCTTGCCGATATCCGGGCCTTGCAGCTCTCCAAGAGCATGAGCGAAGATACTGAAAAAGCAACAGAGATGTCGACCGAAATCGTTCGGTGCTTTAGCGAAAGAGACAAAGAATCCTTTAAGGGTTTGTTTTGTGAACAAACCCGAAACCGCCCCGATTTTGACACGGAGATCGACAATGCGTTCGAATTTTTGCAATGCGATTCCTACAACACCGCCGTACTCGATGCCAATGCCAGTGGTGGAGAGTCGATAACATCGGGAACGCGCACAAGTTGGTATGTCCGGGCCGAAATACCATATTTAAAAGTGTGGGTAGGCGACGAATTACGTTATTACGCCATAGACTACTATTGGTTCATCCTGGATGACGCGGACACCACAAAAGTGGGCTTACACTACATGGAGATCGAGTTGCTGAATGTGGATAGCATCGTTATTGGTAAAGTTCCCTGGGATTGAATCTTCCTGTGCTAGAGGCTGCCATCCGCGCCGGCCGGCATATCGATCGACTTTCTTCATACTTCATGCAGATCCACACCAAAACAGCCCCCACAAAGTGGGGGCTGCTGGGTACACACTCACATCTTGATATACGCATCGCGCCCGGGGCCCACCGACACGGTGTGGATGGGGAACCCGATGCTTTTTTCCAAGAAGGCGATATATTCCAGCGCTTCTTTGGGCAGGTCCTTCTTGTCGCGTATACCCGAGATGTCCACCTTCCAGCCGGGCAGTGTCTTGTACAGGGGCTGGGCGCGTTCCAGCGCGGCGCCGTAGGGAAAATCCGTCGTGGGGGTGCCGTCCACGGTGTAGGCCACGCACACGGGGATCTCCTGCCGGTAGCTCAGCACGTCCAGCATGGTAAGGGCCACCTCGGTGACGGCCTGCATGCGGCAGCCATAGCGGCTGGCCACCACGTCGAACGCGCCCACCCGGCGGGGGCGGCCGGTGGCCGCGCCGTATTCGCCGCCCGCCTCGCGCAGCGTCTCGGCTTCATCGCCCTCCCATTCGGTGACGAAGGGCCCCTCGCCCACGCAGGAGGAATAGGCCTTGGTCACGCCGATGCTGCGGTCGATGTGGCGGTTGGGCACGCCGGCGCCGATGGGCGCGTAGGCGGCGATGGTGTTGGAGGATGAGGTGAAGGGGTAGATGCCGAAATCGATGTCGCGCAGGGCGCCCAGCTGCGCCTCGAACAGGATGTTCCTGCCCTCGTCGGCGGCACCGTCCAGATACAGCCCGGTGTTGCAGATGTAGGGCGCGAACTCGGCGGCATAGCACTCCAGCCAGCCCCAAATCTCGTCGAAGGAGATGGCCTCTCCCCCGTACACCTTTTGTATGGTGAGGTTTTTGAACGCTGTGAGATCCTGCAGACGCTGCTTGTGGGCGGCAAGGTGCAACAAATCGCCCATGCGCAGGCCCTTCTTCATGTATTTGTCGCCGTACACGGGTGCGATGCCCCGGCGGGTGGAGCCGTAAGCGTTCTTGCCCAGGCGCTCCTCCTCCAGGATGTCCAGCCGCGGGTGGAAGGGGAAGCAGATGGTGGCGCGGTCGGATATCTTCAGGTTGTCGGGCGTGATGACGATGCCCCGGCTGCGCAGCTTTGCGGTCTCCTCGCTCAGGTGGGCAAGGTCTATCACCATGCCGTTGCCCATCACGTTCACCACTTCCGGCCGCAGGATGCCGCTGGGCAGCAGGTTCAGAATGAATTTGCCGCGGTCGTTCACCACGGTGTGGCCGGCGTTGTTGCCGCCCTGGTAGCGCACCACAATGTCGTAGTCCTGGCTCAGCAGGTCCACCATGCGGCCCTTGCCTTCGTCGCCCCAGTTGATCCCGGTGATTGCTGTAAGCATGCTTATGTACCTGTCCTTTCCCTTGGGGGCGGCAGCCTCCGATAGGTCCGCCCATGCGGGGCGCCTCTACACGCCCGCGTAACATTATAGCACAAAGGGTATGGGGGAACAAGGGGAAGGAGGATGCGGCGCTTCGCCTGCCGAAAGAGCCATCCCCATGCGTGAAATGCAGAACCGTCCCCCGCCCGAAAAAAGTGCGCCCAACGCCTTGACAAGTGGGGAAAAACACGCTATAAACAGTAGTAGGTTTGGGCCCGGCAAAAGGCCGGTGTTCCGCGTTTGTCCGTTCCGTTATGGGCGGCGGCGCCTGAATATTTGCAGGAAGAGGTGCGTATCAGATGGTGTTCGAGCGCATTCGGCAGATTTTGTGCGACCAGCTGGACCTGGAAGAGAGCAAGGTGACCATGGACTCCGATATCGTGGAGGACCTGGAGGCGGACAGCCTGGACGTGGTGGACCTTGTGATGACCATCGAGGATGAATTTGGCCTGGAAGTGCCTGACGACCAGATCGAGGGCTTCCGCACGGTGGGCGACGTTGTGCGTTATATTGAGGAAAACACCGAGAAGGAGTGAGTCTCGATGCGGGGCGGCGCCCAGCTGGCCGCCTGCCAAAGCGATATGCCAGATGGGTGTGCCGCCGCTGGGCGGCACATTTTTAAGTTTACAGGGGAGGATACGGCGGATGAGCGACAACAAAAAAATGGTGGAGGCCATCACCCCCATCGACGAAGATTTTGCCCAATGGTACACGGACATCTGCCTGAAAGCGGAGCTGGTGGACTATTCGTCGGTGAAGGGGTTCACCATCCTGCGGCCCTACGGCCAGGCCATCTGGGAGCATATCCAGGCCATCCTGGACGGCATGCTGAAGGCCACCGGTCACGAGAACGTGGCCATGCCGTTGCTCATCCCCGAAAGCCTTTTGCAGAAGGAGAAGGACCACGTAGAGGGTTTTGCCCCCGAAGTGGCCTGGGTGACCCGCGGCGGCAGCGAGGAGCTGGAGGAGCCCATGTGCATCCGCCCCACCAGCGAGACGCTGTTCTGCGACCATTTCTCCCGCGTTCTGCACACCTGGCGGCAGCTGCCCATGCTGTACAACCAGTGGTGCAGCGTGGTGCGCTGGGAGAAGAGCACCCGCCCCTTCCTGCGCACGCGGGAGTTCTGGTGGCAGGAGGGGCATACCATCCACGAAACGCGCGAGGAGGCGGAAAAAGAGACGCTGGACGTGCTGGAAACCTACGCCCGGCTGTGTGAAGAATCCCTGTGCATGCCGCTGCTGAAGGGCAAAAAGACGGACAGCGAAAAGTTTGCCGGGGCCGAGGCCACCTATGCCATCGAGGCGATGATGCACGACGGCAAGGCGCTACAGGCGGGTACTACCCATTACTTTGGTGACGGCTTTTCCCGCGCGTACGATGTCACCTTCACCGGGCGCTCGGGTGTCCTGGAGTACCCTTTCGAGACCAGCTGGGGTGTTTCCACCCGGCTCATCGGCGGCATCATCATGACCCATGGCGACAACGAGGGGCTCATTCTGCCGCCGGCCGTGGCGCCGGTGCAGGTGGTCGTGGTGCCGGTGGCCCAGCACAAGGAGGGCGTGCTGGACAAGGCGTATGAGCTGAAGGAACGCCTTGCCCGGTTCGTGCGCGTGAAGGTGGACGAGAGCGACAACTCCCCCGGCTGGAAGTTCAGTGAGTGGGAGATGCGCGGCGTGCCCCTGCGGCTGGAGATCGGCCCCAAGGACATCGAGAAGGACCAGTGCGTGCTGGTGCGGCGGGACAACCGCGAAAAAACCTTCACGCCGCTGGCAGAGCTTGAGCAGACCGTCGAGCGCCTGCTGGCCGAACTGGCCGGCGCGCTGTACCAGAAGGCGGCACAGAACCTGCAGGACCGCACCTGGAGCGCTGCCACCATGGACGAAGTGGTGCGGTTGGCCGGGGAGAAAAGTGGCTACATCCGCGCCATGTGGTGCGGCGACGAAGCGTGTGAAGACGCGATGAAGGAGAAGGCCGGCCTTTCCAGCCGGTGCATCCCCTTTGCGCAGGAGACGCTGGGCGATGCCTGCCCCGTGTGCGGCAAGCCCGCCGCCTGCATGGTGGTGTGGGGCAAGGCATATTGACGAATGGAGGAGAGCGTATGGATACTTTTCCGCACCTGCAAACCGAGCGGCTGGTGCTGCGCGAGATGCAGCCGCGCGACGCGGCCGGCTTTTTTGAGATACGCAGCGACCCGGGCAGCGTGAAGTACACCGGCGTGCCGCTGTACACCGAGATGGCGCAGGCCGAAGAGTACGTGAGCCGGGTGGCCGACGGCTGGAAGAGTGGCGAGAGCTATACCTGGGTGCTCAGCTGGCGGGCCGGGACGCCCGCGGCCGGGCAGGAGCCGCTGGCCGTGGCCGACATCGACCCCGGCCTGCTGCTGGAGGAAGAGCCCGACGCGCAGGGCGCCGCCGACGCGGGCGGCGAGATGCTGGGCAGCATCTGCCTGTGGAACCCCTCGCCCGACCGCAGCAGCTATTCGATTGGCTACGAGATGCGGCCCGCCTTCCGTGGGCAGGGCCTGATGAGCGAGGCGGTGGCCGCCGTGGAGCGGTTCGCGTTCTGGCAGCTGGGGCTGCAGCGCATCCTGGCCGACCCGCGGGTGGAGAACGTGGCCTCGCACAAGATCCTCACCCGCGCTGGCTACGAGCAGAAGGGCGAAAAGCAGGAGGAGGACGGCATGCACACCCTGCTGGAGCTCTCGGCGCCGGGCAATGTGGGCAAACCGGCCAACGCTCTTTTGTGGGAATAGGCTGGGCAAAGGGTACGCCGCTGGTTTGCCGTGCAACTATCGAAAAGCTGTAATAAAAGAGAGAACCACCGGCCACTTTTCCGTTCCCTGTGCGGGGCGGATTTTGGGCCGCCGCGGCGCCCCGGCGCCGCGGCCCACCGTGCACGCCCCGGCGAGGCGGCGCGGTAAAATCAATCGCCGGAAAGACAGACCATGCATATCCAAAGAATCGTGCGTACGGGCGTGATTGCCGCCGTGTACGTGGCGCTCTGTCTCTTGTTGGCGCCGCTCTCGTTCGGCGTGGTGCAGGTGCGCTTTGCCGAGGCCCTCACCCTGCTGCCTGTGTTCTGCCCCGAAGCTGTCATCGGCGTCTCGCTGGGCTGCTTTTTGGCCAATTTCTTTGCCTCCAGCCCACTGGACATGGTGGTGGGAACGGCGGCCACGCTGCTGGCTGCGCTGGCCACGCGCGCGCTGCGCAACGTGCGCGTGAAGGGCCTGCCCCTGCTGGCCGCGCTGCCGCCCGTGCTGTTCAACGCGCTCATCGTGGGCGCCGAGCTCACCTTCCTGGCCTATCCGACCGCAGCCGCCGCCGGCGGTGTGCCGGCCGCTGTGTGGCTGGCCAACATGGGCAGCGTAGGCGCCGGCCAGCTGGTAAGCTGCTGCGGCCTGGGGCTGCTGCTGGTGTGGGCCGTGGGGCGCCAGCCGGCACTGCAAAAGGCGCTGGGGGCGCCCGCGAGACAGGCGCCCCCGCGTGGGCGCAGAGTGCAATAAGGGCGGGAAATGTGTGAAAAATGAAAACACGGCTTGACAGCGCCGTGTTTTTTGTTACAATGTTAATTGGTTAATCAAATTAATTAATAAATTTCTAAACTATTAATAATCTTAAACAAACCCAATTTTGCATGATATCCGCGTGTAACTATTGGCAGTGTTGCATAAAATGTCCCGGGGACCAAAAGGAGATGGAACAAAAGATGCATATGCACAACCATGGCCCGCACGGGCACAGCATGTTCGGTACAGACCAGAACAGCGCCGCCGTGCAACTGTTTGGCGAGATAGACCGGGTGCGCCGCACCTGGGAGAGCTACCAGCCCGCCCCGCCCCTGCGGCGCAGCGAGATGTTTGTGCTGGGGCTGATGGCGGACCTTGCGGCCAACGGCCAAAAGTCCATCACCATGGGCCAGCTGGCCCGCCATATGCGCCAGTCGATGCCGGGCATCTCGCAAAAGGTGAGCGTGCTGGAAAAGCAGGGTTACGTGCTGCGGGTGGGCGACGAGACCGACCGCCGGGTGGTCACCATTGAGCTGACCGAAAAGGGAGAGCAGGTGGCCCGGCAGGAGCTACAGGCCTTTGTGGGCCGCATGGAGCAGGCCCTGCAAGACTTGGGCCCCAAGAAGATGGAACAGCTGCTGGACCTGATGCGCCAGTTGAGCGACAGGCTGGAGCAGACTGCAGTTCAGCCGAAGGCTGAACTGACGCCCCGGACTGGACAGACGCCTTCGGCCCCGGACGGCGAGCCTCCGCCTGCAGGGCTGCCCACGGCGAGACAGCGGCCACGAGGCCGCTCCCCCGCCCGCAACGCGGGCGATGACCCCACGCGCAAGCGTTGACGCGTGGGGCCGCAAAACGGGCGCGCCTTGGCAATAAAAAAGCGCACGCATCGTTTTTTGAAGGACACGTCCTTCCCTGCCGGCAGCCGCTATCCCGGCGCACACCAAAAAGAGAGGCCGTTGAGTTCATGTCAACACGCCTTATAAAGGAGATGTGACGATCTTGCTGAAACTGGGCCGTTACCTGGGAAAATACAGCCTGCCCATCCTGATTGCGGTGGTTCTGCTGTTTGGCCAGGCCATACTGGAGCTGAACCTGCCCAACAAGATGAGCGATATCGTGAACGTGGGCATACAGAAGAGCGGCATCGAGGAGGTGGCCCCCAAGGCCATCAAGCCGGACACGCTCTCGCTGTTGAACATGTTCATGAACGAGGAGGACTTTGCCGTAGCCAACAGCGCCTATTCCTCCTATGAAGACCTCTCGTCCGAAGAGAAGATGGATGTGTCGAAGACCTTCCCCGACGCGCGCTCGAGCGGTGCGCTGGTGCTCACTGCCGAGGGCGAGCACCTCACCCAGGCCAACGCCGCCTTCGGCCGGGCAGACTACGCGCTGATGACCATGCTGCAGGACCTTGCCAAAGAATTTGGCAGCGACGTGGGCACCAGCACCGAGACCAGCGCGGACTTCGACCTGAAGGCGCTGGAAGAGCTGACGCCCTACTTTGCGCAGATACCCGACGAGACGTTTGAGGAGGCGGTGGCCAAGTCCCAGGATGTGCCCGCCACCATGAGCGACTCGGTTGCCGCGGTGCTGAACAAGGCCATCTACAAGGACCTTGGCGCCGACACCGGCCGCATGCAGACGATGTACATCCTCAAAACCGGCCTCATCATGCTGGGTCTCAGCCTGGCCACGGCCATCTGTGCCGTGCTGGCCGGCCTGTTCTTCTCGCGCATCGGCGCGGGCGTGGCGCGCGACCTGCGCCGCGACGTGTTTGCCAAGGTGAGTGGCTTTACCAATGCCGAGATGGACAACTTCTCCACGGCCAGCCTCATCACCCGCACCACCAACGATGTGACCCAGGTGCAGATGATGTACTCGATGGGCATGCGCTTTTTGATCTTTGCCCCGGTGCTGGGCGTGGGCGGCGTCATCATGGCGGTGCAGAAGAGCGTGAACATGAGCTGGATCATCGCACTGGCCATCATCCTGCTGCTCTGCATCATCGGCGTGATGCTGGTGGCCGTGATGCCCAAGTTCAAGAAGATGCAGAGCCTGCTGGACCGGCTGAACCTGGTGGCGCGCGAGAACCTGACCGGCCTGATGGTGGTGCGCGCGTTCTCCAACCAGGCGTTCCAGGAAAAACGGTTCGACAAGGCCAACAAGGACTACACCGCCAACAGCCTGTTCGTGGGCCGCTCGATGGTGCTGCTTATGCCTATCATGATGCTGATCATGAACGGGGTGATGGTGCTCATCGTGTGGGTGGGGGCCGACCAGATTTCCCAGAGCGCCCTGCAGGTGGGCGACATGATGGCGTACATGCAGTATGCCATGCAGGTCATCATGGCCTTCCTGTTCATCGCCATGATCTTTGTCATGGTGCCCAGGGCTTCCGTCTCCGCCGAGCGCATCAACGAGGTGCTGCGCAGCAAGAGCGTCATCAACGACCCCGCAGCCCCCCAAACGCTGGGCGGCCGTGCAAAGGGCGAGGTGGAGTTCCACAATGTCAGCTTCCGCTACGGCGGGGCGGACGAAGACGTGCTGCACGACGTGAGCTTTACGGCAAAACCGGGCCAGACGACAGCCTTCATCGGGGCCACCGGCGCGGGCAAATCCACGCTGGTCAACCTCATCCCCCGCTTCTACGACGCGAGCGAGGGCAGCGTGACGCTGGACGGCGTGGACGTGCGCCAGCTCACCCAGCACGAGCTGCGCGACAACATCGGCTATGTGCCCCAGAAGGGCCTTCTGTTCAGCGGGGATATCGAATCCAACCTGCGCTTTGGCAACGAGGAGGCGGACGATGAGCTGCTGCGCAAAGCGGCGGACATCGCCCAGGCCACCGAATTCATCGACGAGCTGGACGACGGCTTTGAGACCGAGATCAGCCAGGGCGGCACGAACGTGTCGGGCGGGCAGCGGCAGCGCCTGTCCATCGCGCGGGCGCTGGTGAAGCAGGCGCCGGTATACATCTTCGACGACAGCTTCTCCGCGCTGGACTTCCGCACCGACGCCCGCCTGCGCACGGCGCTGAAACCGTACACGAAAGAATCCACTGTGTTCATCGTGGCCCAGCGCATCGCCAGCATCATGCACGCGGAGCAGATCGTGGTGATGGACAATGGCCGGGTGGCCGGCATTGGCACCCACAAAGAATTGCTGAAAAACTGCGAGCCGTACCGCGAGATCGCAGAGAGCCAGCTCTCGAAGGAGGAATTGGCATGAGCAGGAAAAAGCGCAACGACGCGGGCGCCGAAGCCACGCGCCCCGAAGAAGGGAGCGCGCAGTTGCCCAACGAGCAACTGGAACAGGCCGGCGAGGAGCTGCAAAAAACGGGCGAGATCCTGGCGGCCGAAGCCATAGAAGCCGGGGCCGTGCCCGACAATTACGCCGGGCAGGAGCTGGCGGCCGAGACAGCGCTGGCCGATGCGGAGCAGGCGGCCGAGGACAAAGAGGAAGACAGGCTGCAGGCCGCCGAACAAGCGGACGGCCCCCTGAGCGACGCCGACCGCGCGCTGGGCGAAGACGCCCCGGCGGAGGATGCGGAAGAAGTCTCGGCAGGCGAGGAAGCCGCCGAGGGTGAGAGCGCCGCGGAGCCGCGCGCCGAGAAGACGCGCCGCAAACGCGAGCCGGAAGAGCTGGCCCGCCGGACGGAGCAGGTGAAGACGTCCGCCGAGCAGGCGGCGTGGGAACCGGCCGCCCCAAAGGCGCCCCCGCGCAAGAGCCCTGCCGGCCGCAAGCCGGGCGCAAAGAAACAGTCCCAGCGCCGCCAGCAGCACGGCCCCATGGGCGGGGGCGGGCCGGCCGCGATGATGCCCGGCGAAAAAGCCCAGGATTTCAGGGGCACCATGGGCAAATTGTTCCGCTACCTGGGCGGCTACCTGCCCGCCATCATCGTCTGCTTTGTGCTGGCGGCGGGATCGGCGGTGTTCGCCATCTTTGGCCCCAAGGTGATGGCCGGCGCCACGGACGAGCTCTTCTCCGGCCTGCTGGCCATGATCACCGGCACCGGCGGCATCGATTTCAATATCGTGGGCAGTATCCTGCTCACCTGCGTGGGCATCTACGTCATCTCGGCCATCCTGCAGTATGTGCAGGGCCTGCTGCTCGTCAACATCTCTAACAAGGTGAGCTACCGCCTGCGCCGCGAGCTGAGCGAGAAGATCAACAAGCTGCCCCTCTCCTATTTTGACCACGAGAGCTACGGCAACGTGCTCTCCCGCATCACGAACGACGTGGACACCCTCACCCAGACGATGACCCAGAGCCTGCCGTCCATCGTGTCCGGCATCGCCACCATCGTGGGCGTGCTCATCATGATGTTTACCATGAACGTGTGGATGGCGCTCATCACCTTCCTCATCCTGCCCGTGTCCATGCTGCTGGTCATGCGCATCGTGAAGTACAGCCAGCCCATGTACATGCAGCAACAGAACTATCTGGGCGAGGCAAACGGCCAGGTGGAGGAGATGTTTGGCGGCCACCTGGTGGTGAAGGCGTTCAACCATGAGGAAAAGAGCAACGCTGATTTTGGCGAGGTGAACGACCGGCTGTACAAGGCCGCCTGGAAGAGCCAGTTCTTTGGCGGCATGATGATGCCGGTGATGAACTTCGTATCCAACGTGGGGTACGTGGTCGTGTG
The DNA here is from genome assembly GCA_031548875.1 of Oscillospiraceae bacterium. GTDB lineage: Bacteria > Bacillota > Clostridia > Oscillospirales > Ruminococcaceae > JAAYCI01. The sequence continues at coordinate 6,650 of JAVBQQ010000056.1, read as the reverse complement.
TATCGCGGGCGGGTTCTTCGTGCTGTCGGGCTCCATCACCGTGGGTTCCATCCAGGCGTTCATCCAGTACGTGCGCACCTTCACCCAGCCCATTACCCAGATCGCGAACGCGTCCAACGTGATGCAGCAGACGGCCGCCGCGGCCGAGCGCGTATTCAACTTCCTGGGTGAAGAGGAGGAGGTGCCCGACCCCGCCGAGCCCGTGCAGCCGGAGAACGTAGAAGGCAGCGTCTACTTCGCGCATGTCAGCTTTGGCTATGTGCCCGAAAAAACGATCATCCACGATTTCTCCGCCGTCATCGAGCCGGGCAAGACCATCGCTATCGTGGGGCCCACCGGCGCGGGCAAAACCACCATGGTCAAGCTGCTGATGCGCTTCTACGACGTGAACAGCGGGGCCATCCTGGTGGACGAGTATGATTTGAAGCAGTTTGCCCGGGGCGACCTGCGCGGCATGTTCGGCATGGTGCTGCAGGACACATGGCTGTACAACGACACCATCATGGAGAACATCCGCTACGGGCGGCTGGACGCCACCGACGAAGAGGTGGTGGCCGCGGCCAAGGCCGCCCAGGCCGACCGCTTCATCCGCACGCTGCCCGACGGCTACCACATGGTGCTGAACGAAGAGGCTTCCAACATCAGCCAGGGGCAGAAACAGCTGCTTACCATCGCGCGCACCATCCTGGCCGACCCGCGCATCATGATTCTGGACGAGGCCACCAGCAGCGTGGACACCCGCACCGAGGTGGCTATCCAGAAGGCGATGAAGACGCTGATGGAGGGGCGCACCAGCTTTATCATCGCGCACCGGCTGTCCACCATCCGCGACGCAGACATGATCCTCGTGATGCGGGACGGCGATATCGTGGAGACCGGTACCCACACCGAGCTGCTGGAGGCGGGCGGGTTCTACGCCGAGTTGTACAACAGCCAGTTTGAGACGGGGATCACGGCGTAACGGTTGCCGGGGTTTCAGGGCGGGATTCTTAAAAGTGCAAAAGAGCACCCCTTTCGGGGTGCTCTTTGTATGTAGGGAATCCTTTTTCTTCTCAGGCTGCGTGCGGGGGCCGTGCGGCGGGCTGCCGGGCATGTGCGCCCACACGCAGGTTGGCTTTGGTGGGTGCAAGGGCGGCCCGGGCCGCGCGCCTGGGCGGCGGTGCGCCGTGGCTTTGAGAGATGCGGGCCCGGCGGGGCGCCGGTTTTACAGACAACGCAAACAGCCGCAGGGTGATGAGGCCGGCGGCCGGCAGCAGCGCCACCAACCCGACGAGCGGCAACACCCCGAGTATGGCGGCGTCCACGATAAAGAACGAGAGCAGCAGGAAGGCCAGGGCCAAAACCCGCGTGAGCAACCGGGCGGCGGGGTGTTTCATCACAAGAACCTCCTTGGAAGGGATAGTAGGCACAACCCATTGGTGTATTACTATTGTATAACAACCTATAGTTGTTGTCAAGCAATATTTAACAACCATATTTAAAATATCTCTTTACAATTACAACATATGGTTGTATACTGAGTGTGCAAAACCGTGCAATGCACCGCACGTGCGCTCTCGCTGCAGGCCGGCGGGGCGCCGATGTGTTTTACAAACGGGCTGCTCTGACGGCCTCCTTACCTGAAAGGAGACAGTATGCTGGGAATTCGCTTGAAAGAGCTGCGCAAGCAGAAGGGCTTCACGCAGGCGGCGCTGGCCGAGGCGCTGGGCATCACGCAGCAGGCGGTGGGTAAGTGGGAGACAGGCCGCACCACGCCCGACGCACTCACGCTGGCGCGGCTGGCCGAGTACCTGGGTGTCTCGGCGGACGCGCTGCTGGGTGGCGAGGGCCATGCCCCGGCGGCGCCGTTGCAGCCATATTCCCGCGCGGTGGCCGCCCATCTGCAGTTCCCCACGGCCGACGCGATGGTGCCGGTTGTGGGCACCGTGCGCGCGGGCTACGGCGCGCTGGCCTTTGAGGAAGACCTGGGCAGCGAACCGGCCAGCGTGCGTGACCCCGAGAGCTATTTTTACCTTGTGGTGAAGGGCGACTCGATGGAGCCGCGCATCCGCGACGGCGACCTTGCGCTGGTGCGCCGCCAGCCCACGCTGGAAGACGGCGACCTGGGCGTCGTGATCTACGGCGATGGCGAGGGCACGCTCAAGCGGTTTTTAAAGAAGGGCGCGGCCGTCGTGCTGCAGCCGTTCAACCCCGCCTACGAGGCGGTCATCCTCTCGGGCGAGGAGCTGGACCACCTGTACGTGGCGGGCAAGGTGGTGGAGACGAAAGCCCGCTGGTGAGTGTGGGCTGCCGGGCATCGCAAAGCCACAGGCCGGTGAAACAGTAAAAAAGGGCGGGCGGGGCGCCCCGCCGGATGGGAGAGAGGATGCGCCAGGCGCCGGGCCGCGGGCCTGTGCGCGGGTTTTGTGCACCCTTTTGGCGTGCGCTGCGTTGTGGGGCGCGGGTAAACGGCGGCAGAATGTATACAGTATATGCAACAGGGGACCCCCACGCACAAAACCCGTTGCAACAGCGAAAGGAGGAGGCCCCATGGAACTGATGGACAAGCTTACCGTGCTGGCCAATGGCGCCAAGTACGACGCGGCGTGCACCTCCTCCGGAGCGGACAGGCAGGGCGGCCAGGGGTTGGGCAGCACCATCATGGCCGGCTGCTGCCACAGCTTCTCGGCCGACGGCCGCTGCGTCACGCTGCTCAAGGTGCTGTACTCCAACGAGTGTATCTACGACTGCAAGTACTGCGTCAACCGGCGCACGAACGACCTGCCGCGCACCAGCTTTACCGCCGAGGAGCTGGCCGAGCTTACCATCCAGTTCTACCGGCGCAACTACATCGAGGGGCTGTTTCTCTCCAGCGCGGTGGTGAAAACCCCCGACTACACAATGGAGCGCATGATCGAGGTGCTGCGCCTGCTGCGGCACAAGCATGACTTCTGGGGCTACATCCACGCAAAGACCATTCCCGGCGCTTCGCCCGAGCTGGTGTGGCGGCTGGGCCTGCTGGCCGACCGGCTGAGCGTGAACATCGAGCTACCCAGCGAGCAGAGCTTGAGCCGCCTTGCCCCGGCCAAGACCCGGGGGGCCATCCTGGCGCCCATGGGGCTGATACGGGACGGCATGCTGCAGAACAGCCGGGAGCTTGCGCAGTACAAAAACGCGCCCCGCTTCGCCTCGGCCGGGCAGGCCACCCAGATGATCATCGGCGCGTCGCCTGAGAGCGATTACCACATACTGCGGCTGGCCAGCGCCTTGTACCACAAGTATGACCTGCGCCTCGTCTTTTATTCGGCATACATCCCGGTGGTGGAGGACACGCTGCTGCCCAGCGTACAGACGAAGCCCCCGCTGCTGCGGGAGCATCGGCTGTACCAGGCCGACTGGTTGATGCGCAAGTACGGCTTTGCCGCGGATGAGATCCTGAGCGAGGAGGCGCCGGATTTTAACCCCTATATGGACCCAAAATGCAACTGGGCGGTGAACAATATGCACCTGTTCCCGGTGGATGTGAACCGCGCGCCGCACGAGATGCTGCTGCGCGTGCCGGGCATCGGCCCCACGAGCGCCGGACGCATCGTGGCTGCCCGCCGCCACACGCACCTGGGCATGCAGGAGCTGAAGCGCATCGGCGTGGTGCTCAAGCGGGCGCAATATTTTATCCTGACGCGCGACAACCCCGCCGGCCTGCACGCCGGGCGGGAGACGACCATCCGTGCGTTGGTGGACCCCTCCATCTACGCGGTGGGTGTGGAGCAGCTGAGCCTGTTTGGCCAGGGGGCGGGGGCGCCTGCCCTGCCTGCGGGCGGCGATGTGTTTGCAGCGGCGCTCTCTCCCGTGGCCACTGGGGGCGGTGCATCTGCCGCAGTGCGCCCGGCGCTGCCCGCCCTGCCGCCCCGCCTCCCTGCCGGTGCGGCGGTGTTGGGTGCAAAAAGTGTGGCCGAAGCGGCGGAGGAGGCGGTGAGATGCCTGGCGCAGGCGATGTGAGGATGCCCTGCGGGCGCTGGCGCTATTGCGGGCGGGCCCACTGCGCGCACGCAGTGTACTGCGCGGACCTTGCCGCCCACGGTGCCGCCGGGCGCGCGCGGCCCCAGACGAAGGAGGGGGCGCCGGTTTCGCTCGATGGCGGCCCGCAAGAAAAAACCGTTCGCAAAAAGCCGCTGGCCCTGCCGGCCGACGTCGTTTACCTGTATGATGGCAGCATGACCGGCCTGTACGCCTGCGTGCACGAGAGCGTGTACAGCCGCCAGCTTCCGGTGGCCATCTGCCTCGAGGCGGAAGCCCAGCCCACCCTGTTCGAAACGCGGCTCATCGCCGCCGACCCCGAAAAGGCCGAAAAAGTGGAGGCGTCCATCTCCGCCAAGATGGGGCGCGAGGCCCACGAGCTGGTGCGGCGCGTATTTTTTACCTGCCTGGCTGACAAGGAGCTTGCCATCCTGCGGTTTTTGCTGTTGGGCTACCGCGAAGGGCCCAAGACCCCCTGGCTGTTCGCCCACCCGGAGGTGAAGCCGCTGCTGGACGCCGACAAGCACATGATGGGCGAGGTGCACCTGCTGAAGGGATTCGTGCGTTTTTCCGACTATGACGGTGTGCTGGCCGCGGCCATCAGCCCCAAAAATTTCGTGCTGCCCTTCCTGGCGCCCCATTTTGCCGCGCGCTATTCCGGCGAGCGGTTCCTCATCTTCGACAAGACCCACAGGGCCGCGCTGGTGTACGAGGACGGCCGGCCGCGCATCCTGCCGCTGGAGGGCATCCAGTTCCCGCAGGCCGATGAAGCCGAGAAGGGCTACCGTGCGTTGTGGAAACAGTTTTACCGCACCATCTCCATCGAAGCGCGCGAAAACCCCCGCCTGCGCATGACCAACATGCCCAAGCGCTATTGGGAGAACATGCTGGAGCTGCAGGAGCTTTTGTGAGGCGCGCCGCAAGCGACAAAAACAGGCCGCCACCCCCTTGCGGGAGACGCGGCCTGTGCCTGTTTTGCGGGGCGGCGAAGACGGGACCTGCCCGTACACACCGCCGAAGCGCCTTACTTTTGTTCCGTCTCGCCGAACAGGTTGAAGCGGAACAGCTTTGTCTCGTCGGCCTTGTTGCTGCACTCCAGGTGCGCCTTGCTTACCCGGCCGCCCTCGATGAGCTGCGTGAAGCCGAGCAGCTGGCTCAGCTTGCTTTTCAGGTTGATGCGGTCGCCCTCGGGCGTCACCATGAACACGTCGCCCTCGCAACTGTCCAACACTTCGGTGAACCCCTTCAGGTCCACGTTATGCATCTCCATGGGCCTGCCTCCTTTCCATCCGTGAGATTGTTAATATTATAACAGTTTATACACGCAAACGCAAGCGGAATACTGTTGAAATAGCACAGGAGGTGGCACGAATTATTGTGCATTATTTGTAGAATTTTGGAAGAACGGCGGGAATTGTCTTTTGCCGCATTTGTCTTTCTGGCCAATAGCGTATATAATAGGGCGTGCCGTCCAGGGCTGCGCCCCTGCCGTGCAAAACGAGACAGAGAAGGAGCAGAGCTTTATGACCTATACGCATGAAGTGGAGCAGATGTGCCCCGTGACCAAGGGCCCCAACCACGGCCCGGCGCCCATACCCGAAGAAGGCCGCTGGGTGAAGGCATACGACGTGGGCGATATCAGCGGGCTTACCCACGGGGTGGGCTGGTGTGCGCCCCAGCAGGGCGCCTGCAAACTGACCCTGAATGTGAAGAAGGGCGTTATCGAAGAGGCGCTGGTGGAGACCATCGGCTGCTCGGGCATGACCCATTCCGCCGCCATGGCGGGCGAGATCCTGCCCGGCAAAACCATTCTGGAAGCGCTGAATACCGACCTCGTGTGCGATGCCATCAACGTGGCCATGCGCGAGCTGTTTTTGCAGATCGTATACGGCCGTAGCCAGACGGCTTTTTCTGAAGACGGGCTGCCCATCGGCGCCGGCCAGGAGGACCTGGGCAAGGGCCAGCGCAGCATGACGGGCACCATTTACTCCACCCGGGCGAAGGGCGTGCGCTATCTGGAACTCACCGAGGGGTACATCACTCAGCTGGCGCTGGACGACAACAACGAGGTGATCGGCTACGAGTTCGTACGCCTGGGCAAGATGCTGGAGGAGATCCGCCACGGAAAAGACCCAAAAGACGCGTACGAGGGGAACAAAGCTAGCTACGGACGCTTTAAGAAGGAAGACGGCGCCGTGCGCTACATCGACCCGCGCGAGGAATGAGCCGGGCACATATTATCTGAAAGAGAGGAGGATTCCATCGTTTGTGCGATGGAATTGTGACATATGGCAACTTTTGAAAACCAGGAACGCCGCCTGCCCAAGATAGAGGCTTGCCTTTTGGAAAACGGGCTGGGCAGCTTGGACGACTGCCGCCAGATGCTGCTGGACAAGGGTGTCGACGTGGAGGGCATCGTGAAGGGCGTGCAGAACATCTGCTTTGACAATGCCGTGTGGGCCTACACGCTGGGCACCGCCATTGCCGCAAAGCGCGGCGAGAAGAATGCCGCCGCATGCGCCGCCGCCATTGGCGAAGGGCTGGAGGCGTTCACCATACCGGGCAGTGTGGCCGAGCAGCGCCGCGTGGGCCTGGGCCACGGCAACCTGGGTGCCATGCTGCTGCGAGACGAGACGGAGTGCTTCGCCTTTTTG
>JAVBQQ010000088.1:0-42425 GCA_031548875.1 Oscillospiraceae bacterium | reverse complement strand
CAGCGGCAAGGGCAGCCCGGAATACTGGGTGGCGGTGGTGAAGCCCGGCCGCGTGCTGTTCGAGCTGGCCGACGTGAACGAAGAGACTGCGCGCGAGGCGCTGCGCCTGGCCAGCCACAAGCTGCCCGTCAAGACGAAGTTCGTCAAGCGCGAGGGCGAGTTTGAAGTGGAGCTTGGCAGAAAGCGCCGCCCCATGGACGTGCAGGTGGCCGCCCCGGCCGCCGCTGGCGCCGAAGCGGATACCCAGGCCGACGAAACCGCGCCCGCACAGCCCGAAGCCCCGGCCGCCGAAGCTGCCGAGGCCGCAAAGGATGGTGATAGTGAATGAAAGCGAGCGAACTGCGCGACATGAAGCCGCCCGAGCTGGACAAGAAGCTGGAAGAGCTGAAACAGGAGCTGTTCAACCTGCGTTTTCAGCACGCCATCAACCAACTGGAAAACCCCCAGCGCATCAAGGCCGTCAAGCGGGACATCGCCCGCGTGCTGACCGTCAAGGGCGGCATCCAGCTGAACGAGAATAAGGAATAAGGAGGCCGGACGATGGAAGAAAGAAACCTGCGCAAGACCCGCAGCGGCGTGGTCGTATCGGACAAGATGGACAAGACCGTCGTGGTGGCCGTCAAGGACAGCGTGAAGCATCCGCTGTACAAGAAGATCATCAAGCGCACAGTCAAGTTCAAAGCGCATGACGAAAACAACGAGTGCCGCACGGGCGACTGGGTGCAGATCATGGAGACGCGCCCGCTGTCCAAAGACAAGCGCTGGCGGCTCGTGAAGGTCATCGAGAAAGCAAAGTAGGAGGAATGCCGCAATGGTTCAGATGCAAACCCGTCTCAAGGTTGCAGACAACACCGGCGCGAAGGAGATCCAGTGCATCCGCGTGCTGGGCGGCAGCCGCAAGAGATACGCCGGTATCGGCGATGTGATCGTGGCCTCTGTGAAGAAGAGCGCCCCCAACGCAGGCGTGAAGAAGGGCGACATCGTGCGTGCGGTCATCGTGCGCACCACCCACGCCATGCGCCGCGACGACGGCAGCTACATCCGTTTCGACGAGAACGCCGCCGTGCTTATCAAGGACGACAAAAACCCCAGGGGCACCCGTATCTTTGGGCCCGTTGCGCGCGAACTGCGCGAGGGCGGTTACCTGAAGATCCTGTCGCTGGCGCCGGAATCACTCTAATCGTGGAGGGTACAATGAATAACAAGGTGCATGTGAAAACCGGCGACACCGTGCAGATCATCAGCGGCAAGGACAAAGGCCTTTCGGGCAAGGTGCTGCAGGTGAGCCCCAAAGAGGGCAAGGTGATCGTCGAGGGGCGCAACATGGTCTCGAAGCATGTGAAGCCCCGCAAGCAGGGCCAGAAGGGCGGCATCGTGAAGGCCGAAGGCGCGCTGTACGCGGCTAAGGTGATGCCGGTGTGCCCCAAGTGCTCTAAGCCCACCCGTGTGGGCCACGCCGTGGAAAAAGACGGCGCAAAAAAACGCGTGTGCAAGAAATGCGGCGCGGAATTTTAAGGAAGGGAGCGTAATACGATGCCCAGAATGAAAGACCGTTACAAAGACGAGATCGCTCCCGCCCTGATGAAAAAGTTTGGGTACAAGAGCGTGATGCAGGTGCCGAAGCTGGACAAGGTGGTCGTGAACGTGGGCTGCGGCGAAGCGCGGGACAACCCGAAGATCATGGAAGCCATCGTGGCCGACCTCGCCATCATCACCGGCCAGAAGGCAATCATCTGCAAGGCCAAAAAGAGCGTGGCGAACTTCAAGCTGCGCGAGGGCATGCCCATTGGCGCAAAGGTGACCCTGCGGGGCGACCGGATGTACGAGTTCGTGGACAGGCTGTTCTCCATCGCCTTCCCCCGCGTGCGCGACTTCCGCGGCATCTCGGGCAACGCGTTCGACGGGCGCGGCAACTATTCGGTCGGCGTGCGCGAGCAGCTGATCTTTCCCGAGATCGACTACGACAAGATCGACGCCGTGCGCGGCATGGACATCAGCTTTGTGACCACGGCCAAAAACGACGAGGAAGCAAAAGAGCTGCTCAGCCTGCTGGGCGCCCCGTTTGCAAACTGAAAGGAAGGAACAAAGCATGGCAAAGACCAGCATGAAGATTCGTCAGCAGCGCCCGGCCAAGTTCTCTTCCCGCGCCTACAACCGCTGCAAGATCTGCGGCCGCCCGCATGCGTATCTGCGCAAGTACGGCGTCTGCCGCATCTGCTTCCGCGAACTGGCCTACAAGGGCGAGATTCCGGGTGTGCGGAAAGCCAGTTGGTAAAGAACTGGCCCGTACAGTTGCTAGAAACTAGAAAATAGAAATTGGTTGAGCGAAGAGCGAAACGTTCTATGGACAGCGCCTTTGAGTGGCCAGGTCCGAGCGGGGGCAGCTGCCGCCGCAGACGAAACCGGTTTCCAACTAGTGTGCTATTTTCTAATTTCTACTTTCTAATTTCTATTATCAGGAGGTTAACGGCATGCATATTACCGACCCGATCGCGGACCTGCTTACACGCATCCGCAACGCGAGCACTGCCAAGCACCCCAATGTCGATATCCCCGCATCCAACATGAAGAAGGCCATCTGCCAGATCCTGGTGGAGGAAGGCTTCGTGCGCAATATGCAGGTGATCGAAGACAAAAAGCAGGGCATTATCCGCGTAACACTGAAATACCAGGAGAACGGCAGCCCGGTCATCGCCGGCCTGCGCCGGGTGTCCAAGCCCGGCTACCGCATCTATTCTTCCTGCGAAGACATGCCCAAGGTCATGCGTGGCCTGGGCACCGCAATCATCTCCACCAGCAAAGGCGTCATGACCGACAAAGCGGCCCGCAAAGCAAGTGTGGGCGGCGAGGTCCTGGCCTTTGTGTGGTAAGAAAGGGGGCTTATAAGACATGTCGAGAATCGGAAGAAAACCCATTGTCATCCCGGCTGGCGTGGAAGTGAAGGTGGACGAAGCCAACCACGTGAGCGTGAAAGGCCCCAAGGGCACGCTGGATTCCACCATCCATTCCATGATGGCCATCACTGTGGAAAATGGAGAGGTAGCTGTGGCCCGCCCCAATGACGGCAAGGAAGCGCGCAGCCTGCACGGGCTCTCCCGCACCCTCATCGCCAACATGGTGGAGGGCGTGACCGAAGGCTTCAAGAAGGAGCTGGAGATCCACGGCATCGGCTACCGCGCCCAGATGGATGGGAAGGCCCTGGTGATGAACCTTGGTTACTCCCACCAGGTGAAGATGGATCCCCCCGAGGGCATCACCATCGAAACGCCCGAACCCACGAAGATCGTGGTGAACGGCATCAACAAGCAGGTGGTGGGCCAGTTCGCCGCCGAGATCCGCGAAAAACGCCCGCCCGAGGTCTACAAGGGCAAGGGTATCCGCTACGCCGGCGAATTTGTGCCCCACAAAGAGGGCAAGGCCGGCAAGGGCGCATAAGGGGAGGAGTGAGAGAGTATGGTTCAAAAACCCGACAAGAACGTGGCAAGGCTGCGGCGCCATCGCCGTGTGCGCGGCAAAATCTCCGGCACGGCCGAATGCCCCCGCCTGTGTGTGTTCCGCTCCTCCAAGCACATCTATGCCCAGGTCATCGATGATGTTTCCGGCAGCACACTGGCCAGCGCATCCAGCCTGGACAAGGGCTTCGGCGCGAACGGCGGCAACGCCGACGCTGCAGCCAAGGTGGGCAAGGCGGTGGCCGAAAGGGCGCTGGCCAAGGGCATCAAAAAAGTGGTCTTCGACCGCGGTGGTTTTGTGTACCACGGCCGCGTAAAGGCACTGGCCGACGGCGCCCGCGAGGGCGGCCTCGAGCTGTAATCAGGAGGTCAGAATGGAATACATCGATGGTTCTACCCTGGATTTGCAGGAAAAAGTTGTTTCGATAAACCGCGTGTCCAAAACCGTGAAGGGCGGCCGTATCTTCAAGTTCTCGGCGCTCGTGGTCGTAGGTGACGGCGCCGGCATCGTCGGCTTCGGCATTGGCAAGGCGGGCGAGGTGCCCGAGGCTATCCGCAAGGGCATCGAGGACGCCAAGAAGAACCTGTTCCGCATCAACATGAAGGGCACCACAATCCCGCACGAAACGATCGGCAAGTTCGGCGCGGGGCGCGTGTTGCTCCGGCCGGCAAAGCAGGGTACCGGCGTTATCGCGGGCGGGCCTGTGCGCGCGGTGGTGGAAGCCGCAGGCATCAAGGACATCCGCACCAAGTGTGTGCGCTCGAACAATCCCATCAACGTGGTGACGGCCACGATGAACGGCCTGCGCGGCCTGGCCAGCGCCGAAAGCGTTGCCCAAAAGCGCGGCAAGAGCGTGAAAGAGATTTTTGTATAAAGGAGGCAGAATTCTATGGCTGAAGAAAAAGTGACCCCGGCTGTGGAGGAGGAAGCCTCCAAGGCCGAAGCCCCCAAGGCGGAGAAGAAGCCGGCCCCCAAAAAGGCCGATGCGAAACCTACCGCGGAGAAGAAGCCGGCCGCCAAGGCTGAAGCGGCTTCCAAGAAGCCCGCCGCGGAGAAGAAGCCGGCCGCCAAGAAGGACACCGACAAGCCCGTCGCTGAGAAGAAATCGGCTGCCAAGAAGGACGCCGATAAACCCGCCGCGGAGAAAAAACCGGCCGCCCCAAAGGCCGATGACAAGCCCGCTGCGGAGAAGAAAGCGGCCCCCAAGGTGGAAGAAAAGCCCACGAAGGAAGAAGCCGCAAAGCCCAAGAAGAAGGGCGCCACCGTCGTGGTTGCGGCGAAGGTTGCAAAGGCGCAAGCCGAACAGCCAAAGGGCACCGTCAAGGTTACCCTCAAGCGCGCGCTCACCGGCCACACTGAAAAGCAGAAGGCCGTCGCGTACAGCCTCGGGCTTAAAAAGCGGGGCGACGTGAGCATCCAGCCCGACAACGCCGCCACCGGTGGTAAGATTGCAAGGATCGCATTCCTGCTGGACGTGAGCAAGGCGTAAAGTGGCGCCGATGGATGCGGGCAACGCCCGCAGCACGCCACTGAGAAAGGAGGAGTTACAATGGAACTTCATGATTTGAAAGCCGCGCCGGGTGCCAACCGCCCCGCCAAGCGCAAGGGCCGTGGCCACGCAAGCGGCAACGGCAAGACCGCGGGCTACGGCCACAAAGGCCAGAAAGCGCGTTCCGGCTCCAAGAAAGCCGGTTTTGAAGGCGGCCAGATGCCTTTGCAGCGCCGGCTGCCCAAGCGCGGCTTCAACAATATCTTCGCCACCCACTACACCATCATCAAAGTGGGAGACCTTGAGGCCTTCGAAGCCGGCAGTGTAGTGGACACGCAGGCCCTGCTGGACAAAGGCATCATCAAAAAGCCCCAGGACGGCGTTAAGGTGCTGGATGGCGGCGAAGTGACCAAGTCCCTTACCGTTCAACTGGCGGCCTACTCGGCGTCTGCCAAGGAAAAGATTGAAAAGGCAGGCGGGAAGGCAGAGGTGATCTGAATTGTTCGATACGTTTCGTAACGCGTGGAAAATTGTAGATCTCCGCAAGCGCATCCTCTTCACGGTGCTCATCCTGGTCATCTTCCGGCTGGGTATCGCGATCCCCGTTCCGTTCATCGACCCCGGCGCCATGCGCGAGCTCATCAACCAGAACGCGGGCGACATCCTGTATTTTGCCGACTTCATGTCGGGCGGCGCGTTCTCCAGCGCCTCGTTGTTCGCACTGGGTGTGCAGCCGTACATCAACGCGTCCATCATCATGCAGCTGCTCGGCTTCGCCATCCCGGTGCTGGAGCGTATGCGCAAGGAAGGCCCCGAGGGCCAGCGCAAGTTCAACAAGATCACCCGCATCGTGGGCGCGGCGCTGGCTGCGGTACTGGGCGTGGGGTACTACTTCATGCTGCGCAACATCGGCGGCCTGAAGTACGGCTACGGTGCGGAACTGTCCACCCAGATCTTCACAGCGGTGATTGTAGTGATGGCCTTTGTGGCAGGCGCCGTGCTGCTGATGTGGATGGGCGAACAGATCGACCAGAAGGGTATCGGCAACGGTATCTCCTTCCTCATCTTCGCAGGCATCGTGTCCCGGTTCGCCAACGGTGCGCAAACCGTGAAGGGCTACTTGGATCTTGCCCATGAGAACCCGGCCATCTATGTCTACCTGCCCATCATCGCGGTGCTGCTCATCGCGGCCGTCATCCTGGTGGTCATCCTGAACAGCGCCGAGCGCCGCATCCCGGTGCAGTACGCCAAAAAAGTGGTGGGCCGCAAGATGTATGGCGGCCAAAGCTCGCACATCCCCATTAAGGTGAATATGAGCGGCGTCATGCCCATCATCTTCGCGTCGTCCATCACAGCCATCCCGGCAACGCTTCTGCGCCTTTTCCCCATCTCGGCGGAGACAAACCCCGGCTGGTACGGTGCGTTGGAGGCGTTCTCCTACCGTGGGTGGGTGTATGCGCTGGTGTATGCCGTCCTCATCGTGCTGTTCAACTATTTCTATGTGGCCATCACGTATAACCCTATCGAGATCGCAAACAACCTCAAGAAGAACAACGGTGCGATCCCGGGTATCCGTCCCGGCAAGCCCACCAGCGATTTCGTATCCAAGATCATCAACCGAATCGTGCTCATCGGCGCCATCTTCCTCATCATCGTGGCGGTCGGGCCCATCGTTTTGGGCAACGCCATGAACCTGAACATCCAGATGGGCGGCACCTCGTTGCTCATTGTTGTAGGTGTGGCGCTGGACACGTCGCGCAGCCTGGAAAGCTTCATGCTGATGCGGCACCACAAGGGTTTCCTTGAGTGAGCACGGCCCGGCAGAGGAGGATTTAGTATGAACCTGATTTTGTTGGGCGCGCCCGGTGCGGGCAAGGGGACGCAAGCCGAATTCATCAACGCCGAATTTGGCATCCCCTCCCTCTCCACGGGCGAGATCTTGCGCGAGGCAGTGCGCAATGAGACCGAGACAGGCAAGAAGGCGAAAGCCTATATGGACGCCGGAGCCCTTGTGCCCGACGATGTGATCGTGCAGGTGGTGAGTGAGAGGCTGAACGCCCCGGACGTGGAAAAGGGCTTCATTCTCGACGGCATGCCCCGCACGGTGGGCCAGGCCGACGCGCTGGAGCGCATGGGTGTGCACATCGACCTCGTCATCAACATCGACGTGGACGACGAGGAGATCGTGCGGCGGCTCTCGGGCCGGCGTGTGTGCGAGAGCTGCGGTGCCAGCTATCACACGGTGTACCGCCCCACCCGCCAGCCGGACGTGTGCGATCGCTGCGGCGGCCACCTCATCATCCGCAAGGACGACGAGCCCGAGCTCATCCTGGCCCGTCTCGCCATCTACCACGAGCAGACCGAACCGCTGATCGAGTACTACCGCGAGAAGGGCAAGCTGCGTGTGGTGCGCGGGGCGCAGGAGGTAAGTGAAACGAAGGCGCGTGTCTTCAAGGTACTGGAGGAACTGGCTTGATTCAGGTGAAAAGCCCGGCGGAGATCGAGAAGATGCGCCTTGCGTGCGAGATCTCGGCCGGGGCGCTGGCGGCGGGCGGCGCGGCGATCGCGCCGGGCGTCTCCACCGCCGAGGTGGACAAGGTCATCCACGACTACATCGTGGGCCGCGGCGCGCGGCCAGGCTTTCTTGGGTACAACGGCTTCCCCGGCAGCGCGTGCATCTCGCTGAACGACACGGTCATCCACGGCATCCCAGGGCGTCAGGTCATTCGCGAGGGGGACATTGTCTCCATCGACACCGGCGCTGAATACAACGGCTTTTTCGGTGACAATGCCCACACCTTCTGCTGTGGGCAGGTGAACGAAGAGACAAAGCGCCTGCTGGAAGTGACCGAAGCGTCCCTGTACAAGGCCATCGAAGCCGCCCAGGCGGGAAGCCGCGTGGGGGACATCAGCGCGGCGGTGCAGGCACATGTGGAGGCCGCCGGTTTCTCGGTGGTGCGGGCCTATGTGGGCCATGGCATCGGACGGGAGATGCATGAGGCGCCCGAGGTGCCGAACTTCGGACGTGCGGGGCACGGCCCCCGCCTTGTACCGGGCATGACGCTGGCCATCGAGCCCATGATCAACCAAAAGGGGCTGGATGTGTATGTGCTGGACGACGGCTGGACGGTAAAGACTAGGGACGGCGGGTTTTCGGCCCACTTCGAGCACACCGTCCTCATCACCGAGAACGGCCCGCGCATCCTGACAAAGGGGCCGGCATGATGGAACTGGTTACCGGACAGATCGTGACAAGCAGGGCCGGCCGGGATGTAACGAGGGCCTACGTAGTGGTGGGCATGCAGGGGGAACGGGTACTGCTGGCCGACGGCCAAAAGCGCACGCTGCAGGAACCAAAACACAAAAATACCCGACACCTGATGCCCACGAGGACCGTCCTGACCCCCGAAGAGACAGCAACCGACATGGCAATCAAAAAGGCGCTGGCAGCTTTCAACAGCCGTGGCGCCGCACAGCAGGGAGGATAGCAGTTTGTCAAAAGAAGATGTCATCGAAGTAGAGGGTGTCGTGGTGGAAGCGATGCCGAACGCGATGTTCAGGGTGAAGCTGGAGAACGACCACGAGATCCTGGCACACATCT
Source organism: Oscillospiraceae bacterium (assembly GCA_031548875.1). GTDB lineage: Bacteria > Bacillota > Clostridia > Oscillospirales > Ruminococcaceae > JAAYCI01. The sequence goes on along the minus strand of JAVBQQ010000088.1, from coordinate 33,882 downwards.
CGGGCAAGCTGCGGATGAACTTTATCCGCATCCTGCCGGGCGACAAGGTGACCGTGGAGATGTCTCCCTACGACCTGACCAAGGGGCGCATCACCTGGCGTTCCAAGTAAAAGCCAGCAGTTGTTCGTTGCTAGTCGTTAGTCGCGCGGGGGCCCCTCCCGTGCGCCGGGCGCAAAAGGCGCCATCCAACTAGCAACTAGCAACCAACAACTACAAAGCCAACCAGCAGTAAGGAGGGTAACCCCGATGAAAGTGAAACCTTCGGTAAAGCCAATGTGCGAAAAGTGCAAGGTTATCAAACGCAAGGGCAGGGTGATGGTCATCTGCCAGAACCCCAAGCATAAGCAGCGTCAAGGCTAAACGGCATTCCCGAGAGATGCTGTAGCCGAACAATTTGGAGGTGTAAGCAAAGCATGGCACGTATTGCCGGAATCGACCTGCCGCGCGAAAAGCGCGTGGAAATCGGCCTGACCTATATCTTTGGCATCGGCCGTACAACGTCCAACCAGATCCTCGCCGCCACCGGCATCAGCCCCGACACCCGCGTGAAGGACCTTACGCAGGACGAAGAGGGCAAGATCCGCGAATACATCGAACAGAACCTGACGGTGGAGGGCGATCTGCGCCGCAACACTGCGCTGGAGATCAAGCGCCTTGTGGAGATCCAGTGCTCCCGCGGTGTTCGCCACCGCAAGGGCCTGCCCGTGCGCGGCCAACGCACCAAGACCAATGCCCGCACCCGGAAAGGCCCCAAGCGCACCGTTGCGAACAAAAAGAAATAATTAGGAGGAGAGCATGGCACAAAAAGCATCCGCCAAGCGCGGCGCGCGCACCAAGCGCCGGGAGCGCAAAACTATCGAGCGCGGCGCCGCCCATATCCAGTCTACCTTCAACAACACCATCGTCACCATCACCGACGTCAAGGGCAATGCCATCAGCTGGGCGTCGTCCGGTGGGCTTGGGTTCCGCGGTTCGCGCAAGAGCACGCCTTTTGCCGCGCAAACAGCCGCAGAAACTGCTGCCCGTGCTGCGATGGAACATGGCATGAAGAGCGTGGAAGTATACGTAAAGGGCCCCGGTTCGGGCCGCGAAGCCGCCATTCGCGCTTTGCAGGCCACCGGCCTTGAGGTGAACATGATCAAAGATGTCACCCCGGTGCCCCACAACGGCTGCCGCCCGCCCAAGCGCCGCCGCATTTAATTGGTTAGGAAGGAGACTGCCCCATGGCAAGATATACAGGCGCCGTGTGCCGGCTTTGCCGCCGCGAGAACCAAAAGCTGTTCCTGAAGGGGGACCGCTGCTATTCCGAGAAGTGCGCGATGAACCGTCGCGCTTTCGTGCCAGGCCAGCATGGCCAGAACCAGATGCGCAAGAAGGTGTCCGAATACGGGCTGCAGCTGCGCGCCAAGCAGAAAGCCAAGCGCTATTATGGTGTGCTTGAAAGCCAGTTTTCCAAGTACTTCGTGATGGCCGAGCGCAAAGTCGGCATCACGGGCGAAAACCTGCTGCGCATCCTAGAGAGCCGCCTTGACAACGTGGTGTACCGCGCCGGCTATGCGATGAGCCGCAAGGAGGCCCGCCAGCTGGTGCTGCACCGCCATTTCAACGTGAACGGCAAGATCGTGGATATCCCGTCCTACCTTGTGAAGGAGGGCGACAAGATCTCCGTGAAGAGCACCGATTCGGGCAAGATCAAGGAGAGCGCGGAGAAGAACGCCAGCCGCCCTGTGCCCGCGTGGATGAGCAAAGATGCAGAAAAGATGAGCGTCACCGTTGACCGCATGGCCGAACGCGACGACATCGACTTCGATATCGAAGAGCACCTGATTGTTGAGCTGTACTCCAAGTAAACCCCACAGCACCGCGTTATTTACGAATGTTTCCGAGGGAGGCTCCCCACGCCGCCCCCGAGTATTGGAGGGTTTCGATATGATGGAGATTGAACGCCCGAGGATCGAGATCGCCGAGATTTCCCCCGACGGCCGCCACGGAGTTTTTGTGGTGGAACCGCTGGAGCGGGGCTTCGGTACGACCCTGGGCAACAGCTTGCGCAGAATTTTACTTTCCTCGCTGCCTGGTGTGGCGGCGACCAGCATAAAGATCGACGGTGTTGTGCACGAGTTTTCCACTGTGGAAGGCGTGAAAGAGGACGTGACCGAGATCGTCCTCAATGTGAAGGGCATCAACGCGAAACTGTACACCGACATGCCCAAGACCGTGCGCATCGACGCGAGCGGTGAGGGCGAGGTGACCGCCGACAGCATCCAGCAGGATGCGGAGATCGAGATTTTGAACCCTGATCATCACATCGCCGCGCTTGCCGAAGACGGCCGGCTGATGATGGAGCTCACCTTCGACAAGGGCCGCGGTTATGTGCCCGCCGAGCGCAACAAGACAGCGTCGGACGAAGCGGGCCTTGGCAGCATCCCGGTGGACAGCATCTACACCCCGGTGCACAAGGTGAACTACACGGTGGAGAACACCCGTGTGGGCCAGATTACCGACTACGACAAGCTCTCGCTGGAGGTGTGGACCGACGGTACCCTTTCCGCCAAAGAGGCGGTCAGCCTGGCGGCCCGCATCATGACCGAGCACCTGAACCTTTTCGCCAACCTCTCCGAGGATGCGCTGGACGCCGAGATCATGGTGGAGAAAGACGACAAGGGCAAGGAAAAGGCGCTGGAGATGACCATCGAAGAGTTGGACCTCTCGGTGCGCAGCTTCAACTGCCTCAAGCGCGCCGGTATCAACACGGTGGAAGACCTTGTGAGCAAGACCGAGGAAGAGATGATGAAGGTGCGCAACCTTGGGCGCAAAAGTTTGGAAGAGGTGATCGAGAAGCTGCATTCGCTGGGTTTCTCGCTCGCCAGTGAAGAGGAGTAGGGCGTGTGCCTGAAAATGGAATGAGCAGATTCCTCGGCATATTTTGATGGATTTCAAGGCCGGGGAGGAGAGAATAGTTTCCCTATTTTGACCGACGAGAACGTGAAAAGACACAAAATATGACGGGGAAGATGTTCATTGGCTTTTTAGGAACACGCCCCCGAAGGAGGGAACCACGATGCCCGGAACCAGGAAACTCGGCAGGGCCAGCGACCACCGCAAGGCGATGCTGCGCGGCATGGTCACCTACCTTTTTGAGAATGGCAAGATCGAAACAACGGTCACCCGCGCCAAAGAGGTGCGCTCGATGGCCGAGAAGATGATCACCCTTGGCAAACGCAATGACCTGCATGCCAAGCGCCAGGTGTTCTCCTACATCACCAAGGAGAGCGTGGCCAAAAAGGTGCTGGACGACACCGCCCTGCGCTATGCCGACAGGAGCGGCGGCTATACCCGCATTACCAAGATTGGCCCCCGCCGCGGCGACGCCGCGCCCATGGCCGTCATCGAGCTGGTCTGATTGCTGCGTGCAGCAATAGACTGCCCCAAAAGGTACAGGAAAACGCCCCGGCTGAAAGCCGAGGCGTTTTTTGTCGTCTTAGAATGAGAAATGTGGCACTAGCCGGACAACAGCCAGGGCGACACAAGATGTATCACGACCAGCACCACCGCAACCGCCACCAGCGTGCGGTGAGCCAGAAGCAGCCCGCGTACGCGCCGGCGCGGCATGTTGACGGACGTTGCACCAGACGGGAGCTGTGCTCTGGGTTTGGGATTTGGCGCCACACGCACGAGATAGAACAACAGCCCCAGGATGGCGGCCGCCACAAAGGCGAGGCCGGCCAGAGTGCCCGTGTGCAGGCGAAAAGCGCCCAACGCGAGGTAGCCATGCAACACAATGCTGGCAAGCAGCACAAAAGCGAGCGGCTTATGCAGGGTGCGCAGCGCCTTCAGCAGCTTTGCAAATCCCGGGTTGCTACTGTGGAAGAACCACTTGTTCAGCAGCCGCAACCACAGGGGGGAGGTGATGACCGCGACCAACGCGATGTTCAGGAAGCCAAGGAATTTGTATAACGGCATGGCCGGTCAGCTTTCCAAAGTGCCCACTACGGGCAGGTCGTCCAGCACCGCGACGCCATGAGGGGAATCCTGGATCTCACTGGTCAGGTCCTGGCCGGCCTGATGGCCTTCGTGCTCGCCGTTTCGCCACTGGTACGAGTCGGTCACGTCGTACACGATGCCGTCCACGGCGACGTAGGCCGGTTCGCCGTTCTTGCCGTTGTACTGCGCGAGCTCCTCGGTGGTGAAGACCCTGTCGGTGGCGACGGAGGTAGCGGGAACACTGGCCGAGGCTGCGGCTTCGCTGAGTTGCGAGGCGATCACATCATCGTCGCTGTCTGTCAAGATGATGGTGTCACCGCTGTCGTCGGTGGCTGTGGCATCGCTGCTGGCAGGTGTGATGGTGGCGTCGCTTTGCGGGGTGGAGGAAGAGGAGGAGCCACAGGCCGCGAACAGGAACAGGGTGGCCAGCGCCAAGCCGGGAATAGCAAGTTTTGTGATGCGTTTCATTTTGGAAACTCCTTTCGGTGTATGGTTCGAGGTATGGCAACAGGGCAGGTGCAAGGGTCTGGCCGCGGTTGTGCCGAAAAGCCAGATACTTGAAGTTGCTTCAAATTTCCAACAGAAGGCAACCTCTGCCCCCTATTATAAGCCAGGGCGCCTGTGATTCTTGGTGAATTGAATCGAACAGCCAAAACAAAAAAACCGGCGCAGAGAGCACCGGTTGGTCGAATCGTGTCGGGTTATAGCAAAGTTTCTTGAGAAGCAACAACCTATCCTTCGGTGAGTTGCATCCACTCCTCCAGGGCGATGTCCAGGGCGGCGGTGTCCGCCTGCAGGTCCTCGCTGGTTTGGGCCAGCAGTTGGTAGTCGGCGGCGTTCTCGTAGTCGGCCAGTGTCTCGTTGGCCTGGCGGATGGCTTCCTCCAACCGGGCGATCTCTTTTTCCAGCGCCGAGATGCGGCCCCGTTTCTGGGCCTCGGCCGCCCGCTTTTCCTTGGCGGCGCGGGCGGTCAGCCGGCCGGAGGGTTCGTCCGGGCACTCGGGAGTGTCCTTTGCGGCAGCAGCTGAAGCAACTGCCGTTGCCGCAGCAACGGGGACAGATTCGTCCTGCTTGGCGGCGAGATAGGCGTCATAGTTGCCCTCGTATGTGGTGAAACCGCCGGGATGCATCTCCAGGATGCGCGAGGGCACCCGGCGCAGAAAGTAGCGGTCGTGGCTCACGATGAGCAGCGTGCCCTCAAAACGACGCAGCGTTTCCTCCAGCACCTCCTTGGCGCGGTAGTCCAGGTGGTTGGTGGGCTCGTCCAGCAGCAGCACGTTGGCCCGTTGCATCTGCAGGATGGCGAAGGCTACCTTGGCGCGGTTGGCGCCCGAAAGTTCGCGCACCCTCTTATATACGGCATCGCCCTCGATGAGCAGCCGCCCCAGCGCCGAGCGGACCTCGAACTCCGTTTTCTGTGGGAAGCGGCTATGCACGGCTTCCAGCACGGGCAGCTCGAGGTCCAGGCCGGCCAGTTCCTGGTCGAAGTACGCCAGGCGCACGTTCTGCCCCCAGCGCACGAGACCGTTGTGCGGCATTAGATTCTGGATAGCCTTTAAAAAGGTGGATTTGCCCACCCCGTTCAAGCCCACGATGGCGACCTTCTCGCCCCGGTGCAGCACAAGATCGATGCCGGTGTACAACAGGCGGGCGTCGGCGCCCTCGCCCACGCGCACGCCCAAGTGTTCGCATTCCAGCACGGTGGACCAGGGTTCCAGGTCAAAATCGAACCGCAGCGAGATGGTTTTGGGTTCCGGCCTCGGCTTCTCCAGCCGCTCCATCTTCTCCAGCGCCTTCACCCGGCTGCCCACGCTGCTGGCGCTGGCGCTGCGCGCCAGGTTCTTGCGCACGTACTCCTCCATCTCGGCGAGCTCCGCCTGCTGCTGTTCCCAGGCGCGCAGGGCGGCGCGGCGGCGCTCGGCCTTTTGCTGCACAAAGCCGGTGTAGCCGCCGGTGTAGCGGGCCAGCTCGTGCCGCTCGATCTCGCAGATGTCCGTGGCCACGCTGTCCAGGAAATAGCGGTCGTGGCTCACCACCAGCACGGCGCCCTTGTACGACGCAAGATAGCCCTCCAGCCAGCCCAACATGGAGAAATCAAGATGGTTCGTGGGTTCGTCCAGGATGAGCAGCTCCGGTTCCCGCAGCAGCATCTTGGCGATGGCGAAACGCATCTTCTCGCCGCCCGACAACGTGGATACAATCGTGTCCCGCGGGAAGGCGGCAAAACCCAGCCCGCCCAGCACCCGGTTGATCTTCTCGTCCACCCGGTAGGCGTCCAGTGCGTCCAGCTTTGCGGAGAGATCGTCGTATTCGCGCAGAAGGGCCTCGCTGTGCGGTTCCCGACCGAGAGCGGCGGCGCAGGCGGCCAGCTGTTCCTGCACGGCAATAACCGGCGCGAACGCATTCCGCGCCTCCTCGTCCAGCGTCCGCTCGCCTGCCAGTGCGTCGTTCTGCCGCAGGTACCCGATGGCGAGACCGCGCTTGCGCACGACGGCGCCCTCGTCCGGTTCGAGCAGGCCGGCAATGATGTTCAGCAGGGTGGTCTTGCCCGCGCCATTCACACCCAGCAGGCCGATGCGGTCGCCTCGCTGCACCTCAAGCGAGACATCGCGCAGGACGATGTCGCTCAAAAAGCCTTTGGAAACACGGCGGACGCTGACCAGCATGGGGTTCTCACTTTCTGTATAAAACAATAATTCTATCCTGCAGGCGGCAAACGGGCGTGGCCAAAGCCGCCGCCAGCCCTTAAAAACCATACCGGATTTTAGGCCAAAAGTCAATTGGAGAACGGCTGTATACCATGCGTACAACGCGCGATTTTTCGAAAAAGATTGACAGCCGCCGCGCAGGGTGTTAAAACAATAACTGGAAGTACGGGGCAGCACCGCGCGGACTGGAAATCCATCGGCGCTTCGCCGACGCCGTTTGTGCGGTATTGCACCTTGGAAGAACACCACAGGGGGATTTTGACATGCTGAAGATCGAGCACCTGACAAAGACCTACGCGGGGGGCAAGCGCGCCGTGGACGACCTTACGCTGGAGGTGCGCGGGGGGGAGCTGTATGGCTTCATTGGCCACAACGGCGCCGGCAAGACCACCACGCTGCGCGCGGTGGCCGGCATCCTCGCGTTCGACGGCGGGAGCATCACTATTGACGGGCACGACATTGCAAAAGAACCGGTGGCCGCAAAGCGTGTGACGGCCTTCCTGCCCGACAACCCCGACCTGTACGAATTCATGTCCGGTATCAAGTTTCTCACCTTTATTGCCGATATGTATGATATACCAGGAGAAAAACGCCAGCAGCTGATTGCGAAATATGCCCGCGCGTTCGAGATGGAAGGCGTTTTGGGCAGCCCCATCAACAGCTACTCCCACGGCATGAAGCAGAAGCTGGCGCTTATCTCGGCCTTTATCCGGGAGCCTCACCTGTTGATCCTGGACGAGCCCTTTGTGGGGCTGGACCCCAAGGCGTCTTTTTTGATGAAGGAATTCCTGCACGAGATTTGCCAGGCGGGCGGGGCGGTCTTCTTCTCCACCCACGTGCTGGAGGTGGCCGAAAAGCTGTGCGACAAGATCGCCATCATCAAGCAGGGTAAACTTGTGGAGGCGGGTTGCACTGCGGATATCGTGGGCAATTCTTCTCTGGAGCATGTCTTTTTGGAGCTGGAGCAGGAAGGAGAGGCGCCGCCGGCACCTCCCGCGGCGCCTATGGGCGGCTGGACACCGCCGTCCAACCCCCTGCTGGGGAGGAAACGCAGATGAAGACAAAAGCGTTTCTTGCACTACTGAAGGTCAGCTTTCTCGGCATGCTGGTCAGCATGTCCGGCCGCAGCCGGGGGCGCAACAGCCAGAAGTCGATGAACGGTATTGGCGTCGTGGCGTTATTTGTAGTGGTGATGGTCTTCATCTCGGGGACGTATTCGTTCACGATGGCGGCTGCGCTGGCCCCGGTTGGGGGTATGGATGTGATGCTGGCGGCCATGACGCTCGTGGGCATCCTGTTCCCCATGTTCATGACGCTATACGGCGCGCAGGGCGTGGTATTCTCGGCCAAGGACATGGACCTCATCTTCAGCCTGCCGGTGTCCTCCTTCCAGGTGATGCTGGCGCGCATCCTGGCGCTGTATCTCGAAAACCTCATCCTGGTCGAAGCGTTTTTGATTCCCGCCGGCATTGCATGGCTGGTGTTTGGCGGCGGCGGCGGGGCGGTATTCATCATCCTGCTTATCGTGCAGGGGGCCTTTCTTGCATTCCTGCCCACGTTGCTTGCCCTGATCATCGGCTTTGTGGTGGGGCAGATCGCCTCGCGTTCCCGCTTCAAAAACTTGGCCAATATCATTGTCAGCCTTCTCTTCGCCGTGTTGATCATGGTGATTGTGCTGCTGTTCAACCAGGCCATTCCAGCGGTGGAGGCGAACATAGAGGGCGCGCGCCAGGCGCTGTTTACAGCGCTGCCGCCGCTTGGCTGGATGCTGAAGGCCGTGACGGGACCCAACCTTTTGTACCTGCTGCTTGTAGTGGCGCTCTGCATCGTGCCCTTTCTTGCCATCGCCTGGCTGTTCAGCCTTGGCTACAAGGGGCTCATCACCCGGCTGTCCGGCACGCACATCCGCAGCGACTACAAGCTGCGTGCGGTGGGGGCGTCCAGCAGTTTTGCCGCCCTGTGGAAAAAGGAAGCGCGCAAGTTCTTCGGCACGCCCACCTATTTCCTGAACGCGGGACTGATGGCGCCGATTGCCATTATTGGTTCCATCGTCGCCGTTTTTTACCGCGGTGCCATCCAGAGTTATTTTGACATCCTGCCGGCCGATATTGGGGGCGATGTGGTCCACACCATTCTGACGCCCATCCTACTGGGTGTGATGCTGTTCCTCCTGATGTGCACCATCCCTTCGTCGGTGTCCATCAGCCTGGAGGGCAAAACCCTGTGGATCCTGACGGAATCTCCGGTGAGCACCGGGCGCATCTTTGCCGCCAAGGCCGGCTTTGGCACGGTGTTGAATGGCGTCGTTTCGCTGGTGGCGGTGCCGCTGTTGGGCTTCGCGCTTGGCCTGCCGGTGGTCGATGTCATCTGCATCCTGCTGATCTGCCTGTTTTTCTCGGCGTTCGTGGGCATGTGCGGCCTGCAGGTGAACCTGATGTTCCCGCGTTTGGATGCAGAAAATGAGACGATTGTCATCAAGCAAAGCGCTTCGGTGATGCTCAGCCTGTTGTTTGCGTTCTTGGCCGCCGTGGTGTTGGTGGGGCTGTACCTGCTGCTGGTGCTGGCGGCGAGGTGGGATTTTGCAGTTTACGCGCTGGCGGCCATCGTGCTGCTGGCGGTGCTGGATATCATTCTGGGATGGAGCCTGAACACCAAAGGCCGGCGGCAGTTTGCGCAGCTGGCCGGCTGAAAGGGGCGCTAGTTTCCGGTCGGCGTTTGGTGTGGTTGCTCGAACAGATCATGACGGAAAGGAGCAAGGGAAAACCATGAAACGAAAAAAAATTCTGGTTGTGTGTGCCTTTGCCTTCGCGGCGCTGTTGGTTTTCTGCACCGGGTGCGGTGGGGCGGAAGCCCTGCCGGGCGACCTGCAGGCGGATCAATTGGAAGCCTCAGCAGAAGAGATGATGGATGCGTTGAACGAGCGCGATTGGGACACGCTGGATGAGCTGTATGGCGACAACGACCTGACACCTGAGGATTGGAGCGCCCAGTTGGACCCAGTGCTGGATGAGTTTGGCGACTTTGAAGGGTATGCCAGCTTCGAGACGACCACCATGAAAGACAACACCACCGGCGACGAACTGGCTGTGGTGCTGGTGCGCTGCAACTATGACAAGATCAGCTGTACCTATGCGGTATCTTTTAACGCGGACGGGAGCACTGCCGGCCTGCGCATCGTGGGCACCTGAATATTTGCAGAGGAAAGCACTGGAAGGCTCCCTATAGCAGGGATTGCCTTCCAGTGCTTTTGTGCGGTATCGACGCGCCGGAGCGCACTTGTGGCGCGGGGAATGCCATGGTACAATGAATGGGAAAGCTTGACAACGGCGCAAGCCGTTTTGGATAAGGGGCGTGGGGTTATTGGCACAGGAAGGCTTTGAGCGTTTTGGGGCGCACTGCTTCGACGAACGGGTGATGCGCGAGCGGCTGCCGCAGGAGGTGTTCGAAAGCCTGCGCCGCATCCGCGAAGAGGAAATGAAATGGGACCCGCTGGTGGCCGACGTGGTGGCCGAAGCGATGAAAGACTGGGCCATCGAACGCGGGGCCACCCATTACATCCATTGGTTCACGCCCATGACCGGCACCTCCGCTGGCAAGCACGACAGTTTCATCGACGCCGTACAGGGTGGCGAGCCCATCGTGCGCTTTTCGGGCAAGCTGCTCAGTAAAGGCGAGTCGGACGCGTCCAGCTTTCCGTCGGGCGGCCTGCGCACCACGTTCGAGGCGCGCGGCTACACCACATGGGATCCCACCTCGCCGGCGTTTGTGCTGGGTACCACGCTATACATCCCCACGGCCTTTTGTGGCTATAACGGCGAGACGCTGGACGAGAAAACACCGGTGCTGCGCAGTATGCAGGCCATCAGCCGGCAGGCGTTGCGGGTGCTGCGGGCCCTGGGTGACGCGGAGAGCCGCCACGTGCGGGCTACCGTGGGCGCCGAGCAGGAATACTTTCTGGTGGACAAAGCCTTGCTGGACGAACGGCTGGACCTGAAGGTGTGTGGCTACACGCTGGCAGGCGCCCGACCACCCAAAGGGCAGGAGCTGGAGGACCATTACTACGGCTCGGTATCCGAGCGGGTGCGCAACTTCATGCGCGAGCTAGACGACGAACTGTGGCTCATCGGCGTGCCGGCCAAGACGGAGCATAACGAGGTGGCGCCCGGCCAATACGAGCTGGCCCACATCTTCGCCGACGCGAACATCGCGCTGGACCACAACCAGATCACCATGGAGCTGATGCGCAAGGTGGCGCTGCGCCACGGGTTTGCCTGCCTGCTGCACGAAAAGCCGTTTGCCGGCGTAAACGGCAGCGGCAAGCACAACAACTGGAGCCTGTCCACCTCCACAGGGCGCAACCTGCTGGCCCCCGGCGCGAACCCGGTGGAGAACCGGGAGTTCCTGCTGACGCTGTGTGCCGTGCTGGCCGCAGTGGACGACTATGCGGACCTCATCCGTCTGGCGGCGGCCTGTCCCGGCAACGACCTGCGCTTGGGCGGAGACGAGGCGCCCCCGGCCATCATCTCGGTGTTTTTGGGGGAGGAACTTACCCGTCTGCTGAACAGCCTGGCCGATGGCCTGGCCTATGAGACGGGTAGCCGCGGCCGCCTGAAGACGGGCGTGAGAAGCCTGCCCCAGTTTGAACGGGACGACAACGACCGCAACCGTACCTCGCCCTTCGCGTTCACGGGGAACAAGTTCGAGTTCCGCATGATCGGCTCTTCCCAGAGCATCGGTCTCGCCAACACGCTCATTGGCGCCGCCGTGGCCGACAAGCTGCGCGATTTTGCCGACCGGTTGGAAGCCGCGCCCGCCATGGATACCCCCGAAGGCAAAGATGCCGCCGTGGCGGCCATTGTGCAGCATACCTGGGACAACCACAGCCGCATCATCTTCAACGGCAACAACTATTCGAACGAGTGGCGGGAGGAAGCGGCCCGCCGCGGCCTTGCGGACACGCCCTCGATGGTAGAGGCGGCGGGGGCATTTCTGCGGGAGGCCAACATCGAGATGCTGGAGCGTATGGCGGTGTTCAGCCGGGGCGAGTGCCACAGCCGTCACGAGGTGATGCTGGAAGGCTACGTGAAGAAGACGCGCATCGAGGCGCTCACGCTGCTGGAGATGGCGCGCCGCAGCTTCCTGCCGGCCGCCTGCGCCTATCTTTCGGACATGGCGCAGGCCACCGCTCGGGCGGACGCCGTGGGCGCCCGCTGCCACTACGCCGCCGGGCAGGTGCAAAAGCTGGCCGCCGCGGTGGACGCGTGCGGCGGTGCGGCCGATGCGCTGGAGGCGGCTCTTGCACGCGACGGAGAGGAAGATGTGCCCGCCGCGGCGGGGCAGATGCGTACGATCGCCCGCGGGGAGCTGGCCATGCTGCGCAGTTGTTGCGACGCGCTGGAGGGCATGGTGCCGGAGGACTGCTGGCCGGTGCCAGGCTATACGGCGCTGCTGTACGACGTGTGACTGTGCGCATAAAGAGGCGAAGGAAGCCCGGAGCGAAAATCGCTCCGGGCTTTTGGGTCTGCGGGTTTTTGCGCTTGTGATAGTACGGGGTGTTTAGCCAAGCGGCGGGTGCTTTGCCACCGTGCGGTTCACCGCTTCGCAGCACAGGCAGATGAGCACGAAAAGCAGCAGGATGAGAAAAGGAACTACGCCCACACCCACACGCGCGGCAATAAAACCGATGAGTGGCGGAATGACGAGAGAACCGGCGTAGGCGGCGGCCATCTGGATGCCCATGATGCGGGGGGCGTCCGCGCGGCCAAAGCGGGCGGGGGTCATGTGGATCATGCTGGGGAAGATGGGCGCGCAGCCAAGGCCCACGAACACCAGCGCCACGCACAATGCGGCGGGAGGCAGCGGCAGGCAGAGCAGCAGCATGCCAAGGCCGCCAAACCCCACGCCGATGCGGATGAGGACCTTGTCCGAGAGCTTCATGCTGGCAAGGCCGCTGATGAAGCGGCCGGCGGTGACGCTGCCGTAGAAGATGGAGGAGGCCTGGGCGCCCGCCTCGGCGGAAAACTGGCGCACATCCACAAGAAAGCTGGGTATCCACAGGCCGGTGCCGTATTCGATAGCGAAGAAAAGTGCAAACCCGATGAGCGCCACCGGCACGCCGGGAATGGCGAAGAGAGGGCGGCGCGCGGGTGCGGTCCCGCCGGGGGCTGGGGCGTCCGCCTGTGCGGGCACTGTTTCGCGCCCCCGCCAGAGTGGCAGCGCCAGCAGCAGGATGATGGCGATGGCAAACTGGATCATCGAGATGGTGAAGTAGCCGGCCCGCCAGCTGCTGCCGTGGCGGATAAAGAAGGACATGAGCAGCGGGCCGAACGCCGCCCCCACGCCCCAGGCACAGTGCAGCCAGTTCACATGGCGGGCGCTGTAATGCAGCGAGACGTAGTTGTTTAGTGCGGTGTCCACCGAGCCGGCGCCAAACCCCAGCGGCAGAGCAAACAGCACCAGCCACGCAAGATGCGGGCTTTGCGAAAAACCGAACAGGGCCGCCGCCGTGAGGAAGACGCTGATGACCGTGATCTTGCCGGTGCCCAGGCGGCGCACGATGCGCTCGCTGAGCAGGCTGGAGAGGATGGTGGCGGCGGCGATGAGCAGCGAGACGAGACCGGCCGCATCGAACGGGGCGCCGAGTTCCGGTTGCATCACCGGCCACACCGAGCCCAGGAGCGTGTCCGGCAGGCCCAGGCTGATGAAGGAAAGGTAGATGAGCAACAAAAAAATAGTAGCCACAGAACAACCTCGTTTCGGGTTTCTATGGCTACTAATTATAAACAAATCAAGATGGCCGGTCAAATTTTGCGGGGCGGATGTGCGCGTCCGCGCCCGCGGGCAACAGCGGCTGCTTAGCAGCAGGCCTCGAAGAAGAACGACTGGGGATAGCCGCACACGGCGCACATCTCCGGGGCCTTTTTGCCCACGACGATATGGCCGCAGTTGGCGCACTGCCAGATGGCGTCGCCGTCGCGCGAGAAGACGACACTGCCCTCCACCTCTGCCAGCAGCTTGCGGTAACGCTCTTCGTGGCGTTTCTCGATGGCGCCCACGCTCTCGAACAGGAAGGCAATCTTGTCAAAACCCTCTTCCTTGGCCTCCTTGGCGAAACCAGCGTACATGTCCGTCCACTCATAATGCTCGCCGCCGGCGGCGTCTTTCAGGTTGTCGGCCGTGGGGGGGATCTCGTCGCCATGCAGCAGCTTGAACCACAGCTTGGCGTGCTCACGCTCATTGCCGGCGGTCTCCTCAAAGAGGTCGGCAATATGGCCAAACCCGTCTTCGCGGGCCTTGGCGGCGTAATAGGTGTACTTGTTGCGGGCCTGGCTTTCCCCCGCAAACGCGGTGGCAAGGTTTTGCTCGGTCTTGCTTCCCTTCAGTTCTGGCATGGTCGTTACCTCCATTTAATATAGTTTATTTGCATGGCCGCCCGTCTATCCGACATTTGGCACATGGTTACCCTGACAGGTGGGGCAGAGGCCGGTGAAGGTGAGTTCGTACCCCGACAGCCTGAACCCGGTTTTGTTGGGCACGCGCGCCAGCAGGCCGGCGTCGTAGGGCAGGTCTGCATCAAACACGCTGTCGCAGGCCGTGCAGCGGAAATGGTAATGGGGTGCGGTGTTGAAATCGAACCGATCCGCCGCATCCAGGTGGGACACCCGGCGTATATCGCCCCGCTGGGCCAGCTGGCCCAAGTTGCGGTACACGGTGGCGCGGCTGATGGACGGATGCGTCTTCTGCACAAGGCGGTAGATCTCCTCGGCGGTGGGGTGGGTGTGCATCGAGCGCACCGCGTGCAACACGAGCTCCTTCTGGATCGTTTGACGGGAAACCGCCATAATTGAGAACACATCCTTAATGAAAATAATTACTGATTAAAGAATAACATAAATCCTACACTTGTCAAGTGGAGAGCCGCATTTTTACATTTTCCTCTTGTACTTGCAGGGCAAGTGTGCTACACTAAACATGGAAACCATACCAATCCAGTATAGTTTACGCAAAGGACTTTAAAGAACCCCGTAGTAGTGAAAGGATGAACGCGATATGCTGCAACTGAAACACGTGGGCTTCCATGCGAACGCCGCGGGCGGCGCCGTGGAGATATTGGACGACATCAGCTTTGAGCTGCCCCAGGGCCGCATCCTGGTCATCACCGGGCCCAATGGCGGCGGTAAAAGTACGCTGGCTCGGGTTATCATGGGCATAGAACAGCCCACCTCGGGGCAGATATTGTGGGAGGGGCAGGATATCACGCATGCCACCATCACCGAGCGGGCCCGTCTGGGCGTCGGTTATGCCTTCCAGCTGCCCGCCAAGTTCAAAGGCATCAAGATACGAAAGCTTTTGGCGCTGGCCGGCGGCCACGATATGGGCGAGATGGAGTGCTGTAATTACCTCTCCCGCGTGGGCTTGTGCGCGCAGGACTACATCGACCGCGAGGCCGACGCCTCCCTCTCGGGCGGGGAGCTGAAACGGGTAGAGATTGCGACGCTGCTGGCCCGCAAGCCAAAGCTGGCAATCTACGACGAGCCGGAGGCCGGCATCGACCTGTGGAGCTTCTCTATGCTGGTGGAGACCTTCCGCAACCTGAAAGAGGAAAAAGACCAGACCATCGTCATCATCTCCCACCAGGAACGCATCCTGGAGCTGGCCGACGACGTGATGGTGATTGCCGACGGGAACGTGTTGCGCTATGGCCCGCGGGAGGAAGTGCTGCCGGCGCTGAAGAATACGCCCGACGCCGAGGGCTTCTGCCCCCGTGTGGGCGAATGGCGGCCAGCTGCCGTGGGCGCACAGTGACGTCTTTTGTACAAACCCTACTTTATTACAGAAAGAAGCATGAGCTATGGCGACGACGACGAAGAGCACGACAGAGAACGTCGATGTGGAAGCGATCACCAGAAAATTGCTCAAAGAGGTGGCAGACATCGACGGGAAGGTGGAGGGCGCGTTCAACCTGCGCCGCGACGGCGGCACTGTGGAGCGCTTTTCCACCAAGAACATCGAGATACGCGCCCGTGAAGACGGCAAACCCGGCATCGACGTCGTGGTGAAGCCGGGTACCAAGGGCGAGCAGGTGCACATCCCGGTCGTCCTCACAGAGGTGGGGCACAACGAGATGGTGTACAACGACTTCATCATTGGCGACGGCGCCGACGTGGAGATCATCGCCGGCTGCGCCATCCACAACTGTGGCGGCGAGAAGAGCGAGCACGACGGTGTGCACACCTTCAACATCGGCAAAGGCGCACGCGTGCGCTACGCCGAAAAGCACTACGGCGAGGGCGAGGGCACCGGCGAACGCGTGCTGAACCCCACCACGCTGGTGCACATGGCCGAGGACAGCTATTGCGAGATGGAGATGACCCAGATCGAGGGGGTGTCCTCCACCGTGCGCGACACCGCCGCCCACCTTGGCAGGAACGCAAAACTGGTGGTGACCGAGAAGCTGCTTACCCACGACAAGCAGACGGCCGTCTCCAACATCGATATCCATCTGGACGGCGAGGATTCCAGCGCGCGCATCATCTCGCGCAGCGTGGCCAAGGACGATTCCCACCAGGAGTTCCACCCGGTGGCCAATGGCAACGCCGGCTGCCGCGCCCACATCCAGTGCGACTCGATCATCATGGACCGCGCCGTCGTGCGCTCCATCCCCGAGATCGCCGCCTACCATCATGACGCGCAGATCGTGCACGAGGCGGCTATCGGGCGCATCAATTCGGAACAGCTGGTCAAGCTGGAAACGCTGGGGCTGGATGAAGCCGAGGCTGAGCAGGTCATCATCGGCGCTTTCCTCGAATAGGCCGGCCGCGCAGGGTGCGATTTCACAAATACGCGATCCAAAAACAAAAACCCGGTCGCGGCATTGCCGCTGGCCGGGTTTTTTGGTGCCAGAATGGGCCGGTGGCCGAAATGCACAGCACGGTGGGCTCTGCTTGCCCTGCGGGGCCCATGTGGTGTATAATGGCAACAGCGCAACAAAGCGCGCGTTTTGCTGCGCGCGAACGACCACAAAAAGAGGGAAAACGGTGAGCGATAACGACCAAAACGAGAACTACGGCAAGCAGATAGGCGACACGGTGAAGTCGGCGCTGGAAAGCGGCGACCTTTCCCGCTTGCGCCACATCGGGCCGGTCATCCAGAACGCCGTGCAGAAAGGCATGGGGTCGGGTGGGGGCAAAAACCCGCAACAGCCACCTCCGCCGCCGGGGCCCTCGCCTCATGGGCAGGCGCCCGCGCCCGGCGCGGGGCAGCCGAACTATGCCCGCCCCGCCTGGCAGGGGGGCGCGGCCCACACCGGTGCGCCCCAAATGGCCTCCTGGCAGGGTACGTCCCGTGCCGTCGTGCCAAACAAGCCTGCCCGCTACTACGGGCTGGCGGCCATCATCCTGGGCGGCGTGGGGTTGGGCGTTTTTGCCGCCTGCACATTGATACTTGCTATTGTGTCGCTGTTTTTTGGCGGCGTGGCCTTTGGAGCGCTGGGCATGCTGGCGCCCCTGGCTTTCTGTGGGGTGCTGTTGGGTGTGGGCATCTCGCGCAAGCGGTTTGCTTCGCGCATCCAGAAGATATACGCACCGTTGCTTGGCAAGAACGTGTGCACGCTGGAGGAGATATCGGCGGCCGCCGGCCTGCCCGAGGAACAGGTGAAAAAGGATGTAAAGCGTGGCATTGCCAGAAAATTGCTGCCCGATGTGCGCATGGATGTGCAGGAGACCTGCCTGATGCGCGGTGACGACGCATGGCAGCTGTACCAGGCCTCGGAAGAGGCGCGCAGGGCGCGCGAGCTGGACGAGGCCGAGCGCAAACGCCGCCTGGGCGACCCCGCCACCGCCGAACTGGAAGCTTTCAGGGAGGAGGGCGCCGCCACCCTGCGCAAGATACGCGAGGCAAACGACGCCATCCCGGGCGAGGAGATCAGCGCCAAGCTGAGCCAGCTGGAAACGACCACAGGCAAGATATTCGGTTATGTGGAAAAGCACCCCGCCAAGCTGCCCGATACACGCCGGTTTATGAACTACTACCTGCCAACCACCCTCAAACTAGTGGAGAAATACCGCCATTTCGACGAGATGGAGGTACAGCTGGCCAATGTGCAGCGCACCAAGGGCGAGATAGAAAGTTCGCTGGACACCATCAACGACGCCTTCCGTAACCTGCTGGAAAGCCTATACCAGGAGGACACGATGGATGTGTCCACCGATATCGAGGTGCTGCAGGCCGTGCTGGAGCAGGAAGGCCTTGTGGGCAAGAAGTTTGAGATTGACGGCGGGGAACCGCGCTAAGCACACAAAGTACGGGAGACGGCAGATAGGGGCCTGCATGAGCCGCCGTACCCCGAAATGAGGAGGAAGATCCATGAGCGAAGAGCAAAACCTGCAAACGGTACCCGAACTGACGTTGGATGCACAGGCGGCGCCGGAATTGACATTTGAAGCGCCGCTGCCCGACCTGCCGGCCGCGCAAACGCCGGTGAAGCCCGAAAGCCTGGACGAACGCGCTCAGCTTACCGAGGTGGAAAAGAAGCAGGTGGACGAGTTTGCGGGCAAGATCGACATCCGCGATTCAGGCATGATCTTGCAGTATGGCTCGGGCGCGCAGAAGAAGATGACCACCTTCTCGGAGGGGGCGTTGTCCAGCGTACGCAGCAAAGACCTGGGCGAGGTGGGCGGTATGCTGACCGGCCTTGTGACCGAGCTGCGCAGCTTTAGCACCGAAGAGACGGAGAAGAGCGGCTTTTTTGGCAAGCTGGGCAAGAAAACGGCGAACAAGATCACCGCGATGAAGGCTAAGTACGACACGGTGGAAAAGAACGTGGACAAGATCGCAAACACCCTTCAGGACCACCAGGTGACCCTTTTAAAGGACATTGCGATGCTGGACAAGATGTACGAGCAGAACGTGCTGTATTTCAAAGAGCTCACCATGTACATCCTGGCCGGCAAGAAGAAGCTGGCCGAGGCGCAGCAGTACGACCTGCCCGCCCTGCAGGAGAAGGCGAAGGCCAGCAACCTGCCCGAAGACGCCCAGGCGGCCAACGATTTTGCCAACCTGGTGGACCGCTTCGACAAAAAGCTGTACGACCTGGAGCTGACCCGCACCATCTCCATCCAGATGGCGCCGCAGATCCGCCTGATCCAGAACAATGACACGCTGATGAGCGAAAAGATTCAGTCCACCATCGTGAACACCATCCCGTTGTGGAAGAGCCAGATGGTGCTGGCGCTGGGTGTGGCGCACTCGCAGCAGGCCGCCAAGGCCCAGCGCGAGGTGACCGACATGACCAACGAGCTGCTGAAAAAGAACTCTGAGATGCTCAAGACAGCCACGATCGAGACGGCCAAGGAGAGCGAGCGCGGCATCGTGGACATCGAGACGCTGCAGCAGACGAACCAGAACCTCATCACCTCGCTGGACGAGGTGGTGCGCATCCAGGCTGAGGGCCGCCAGAAGCGGGGCGAGGCCGAGGTGGAATTGGCCCGCATCGAGGGGGAACTGAAGCAAAAACTGCTGGAGCTGCGTGACTAGATGAAGATATCTGTGATTGGCTGCGGACGCTGGGGCGCATTTTTGGCCTGGTACCTGCAGCGGGTGGGGCACGAGGTGACGCTGTATGGCCGAGCGGGCAGCGAGCGCACGGCGCAGCTGTTTGCCACCCGCGCGAACGGGATGCTCACTCTGCCGGAGAGCGTGCGCCTGACGAACGACCTTGCCGAAGCGGCGGAGAATGAGACGATCGTCATCTCTATCGCATCGCAGGGCCTGCGCGGCCTGATGCGGGAACTGGACGCCCTGCACCTGCGGGACAAGTTGTACGTGCTGTGCATGAAGGGCATCGAGATCGAGACCGGGCTGCGCCTGAGCGAGGTGGTGGCCGCGGAAGCCGGCCCGGGTTGCCGCCCGGCCGTATGGCTGGGGCCGGGGCACGTGCAGGAATTTGTGCGCGGCGTGCCCAACTGCATGGTCATCGACGCGGAGCGCGAAGAGGATAAACGCTTTTTGGTGGAGAAGCTTTCCAGCGATCTTGTGCGTTTTTACTACGGCGAAGATATGATCGGAAACGAGATTGGCGCGGCGGCAAAGAACGTGGTGGGCATCGCGGCCGGCCTGCTGGACGGCTATGACCACACCAGCCTGAAGGGAGCGCTGATGAGCCGTGGCACACGGGAGTATGCCCGGCTGATACGCGCGCTGGGCGGCCACGAGCTGAGCGCCTACGGCCTGTGCCACCTGGGCGACTATGAGGCCACACTGTTCAGCCCGCACAGCAACAACCGCAACTTCGGCATCGCGCTGGCCAAGGGGGAAAAGCCCAGCGGCAAGCTGGCCGAGGGATGTTACACGGCGCGGGCGCTGATGCTGCTGGCCGGCCGCGCAGGGGTGGACCTGCCCATCACCCGGGCGGTGTACGGCATCCTGTATGAAGACCTGCCGCCCTTCCAGGCGTTGGATCTCCTCTTCTCCCGCAGCCTCAAACAAGAGTTTTATGGGGCGTGAGCGCCCGTCGGCTTGCTTCCTGGGCGCAGATGCATTATAATGGTCATGCCTGTTTCGCCCGTCAACGGGATTTTATTGAGGAAGGTGCGTGCCCCTGATGCAGATTGGCCTTGGCCCAAGTTATGCCGGCCTATCCATGCCTGCGGACGTGTACGCGGCCGCCCGCCAGCGCACGGGTGCTGTGCAGGGCGCGGATACCGGGTTTGCCACCGCAGCTGTGGGCGCGGCGTTCGGCGCCATGGCGCGGGGCGTGGCTGACAGTGGCGATAGCGCCGCCGTTGTGGGAGACCGCGCCGTTGCCGACCTGATGAACGCCACCGCCCCCAAAAAGGTGGACATGGAGTGCGAGACCTGCAAGGCGCGAAAGTACCAGGACGGCTCGGACGACCCCGGCGTCTCGTTCAAGATGCCCACGAGCATCGACCCCAGCGTTTCGGCCAGCGCCGTGCTGGGCCACGAGAGCGAGCACGTGGGGCGCGAGCAGGACAAGGCGGAGATGGAGGGCCGTGAGGTGGTCTTCCAGTCGGTGGTGCTGCACGGCGACACCTGCCCGGAGTGCGGCCGCTTTTTCATCTCCGGCGGAGAGACCACCACCCAGACGCGCGGCAAGGCCAAAACCGCGTATAGCGACCCCGCTGCCGGTGGCGGCGCGGGCGGCCAGTTGAATGGAATAGCCTGAAGCCCCCCTTATGGGGGTTCACATACAAACAAGCGAGAAGGGAGTGGAACAGGTGGACGACTCAGGCGCCCGAAGTACCGGCGGAAATGCCAAACCTCCTTTATGCGAGACGGCACGGCCGTCCGCCTGTTTGCGCGCCCGGCAGCGCGCCGGCTGATCACTTTTCGGCCGCGCAGGCGCATGGCCCAGCTGTGCCCTTTTTTCGCTTTATAAGGTGAACCATGCCCTTTGCCGGCCTGCGCAGCAGGCGGCAGGCGCAATGGCGTATGTTTGGATGCCCGCACGGGCGCGCCGACGGAAACTGCAGCTTGCAGTGCCCGCCGGAAGCGTTTTCGTGCGGTTTTTCTTTGCCGTCGGGGCGCAGTTATCTGTTTTGCTCAGGATCTATTCACATCAAGCAGAGAGGAGGTGGGACGATGGAACGCGAACTGGTGGAAAACCTGCAGGTGATGATGGACCAAAAGCAGTATTCGGAGCTGCGGGCCGCTTTTGCCGAGATGAACGAAGTGGACCTGGCGCGTTTCATCGAGGCGCTGCCGCAGGACCGCGCCACCCTCGCCTTCCGCACGCTGCCCAAAGACGTCGAGATGGAGGTGTTCGCCGAGCTGTCGCCCGAGACGCAGCAGCACATCATCGGGGGCATCACCGACAAGGAGATCGCCGGCATCATCGACGAACTGTGGGTGGATGACGCCGTGGATATGCTGGAAGAGATGCCGGCCACGCTGGTAAAGCGGGTGTTGCGCAACTCCTCGCCCGAAACCCGCCGCCTCATCAACCAGTTCCTGCGCTACCCGGAGGATTCAGCCGGCAGCATCATGACGGCGGAGTTTACCGACCTGAAAAAGAACATGACGGTGGAGGACGCCATCAAGCGCATTCGCCGCACGGGCGAGGACCGGGAAACCATCTACACCTGCTACGTGGTGGATGCCACCCGCCACCTGGAAGGCGTGGTGACCGTGAAGGACCTGCTGCTGGCGCATGACAGCGAGATCGTGGGCGAGCTGATGGAGACGGATATCATCTCGGTAAAGACGGGCGACAGCCAGGAAGCCACGGCTATGCTGATGGCAAAGTACGACTTCATCAGCCTGCCGGTGGTGGACGGCGAGAACCGGCTGGTGGGCATCGTCACGGTAGACGACGCGCTGGATGTCATCCAGGAAGAGGCCACTGAGGACTTCGAGAAGATGGCCGCCATGGCCCCCAGCGAGCGGCCGTACCTCAAGACCGGCGTATTCACGCTGGCAAAGAACCGTTTTGGATGGCTGCTCATCCTCATGGTCAGCAGCATGGTGTCGGGCGGTATCATCGGCCACTTTAAAGCGATTTATGTGGCCATTCCGGTGCTGATGAGCATGGTGCCTATGCTGACTGGCACGGGTGGCAACGCGGGCAGCCAGAGCAGCACGCTGGTCATCCGCGGCATGGCCCTGGGCGAGATACACCCGGGCGACGTGCTGGCTGTGCTGTGGAAAGAAACACGGGTGAGCCTGCTGGTGGGCGTGGCGCTGGCCGCCGTGAACTATGTGCGGCTGCTTATCTTCTACCCCGGTACCGGTCTGATGCCGCTGGTGGTGTCCATTACGCTGGTGGCCGCGGTCTTTCTCGCCAAGATCATTGGCGGGACGCTGCCCATCCTGGCAAAAGTCTGCCGCATGGACCCGGCCATCATGGCCGCGCCCATCATCACAACCATCGTGGACGCGCTTGTGCTGCTCATCTTCTTCAGCATTGCGGGCGCCGTGCTGATGTAACGGGACACGCCCGGAACGAACGATACAAAATACACGAAAGGAGGGGGTCCCCATGGAGACGCGGTATAGCGAGGCGAGGCTGGGCATGCTGGTGGGCCAGCGCAACTACCGGCTTTTGCGCGAGGTGTTCCACGAGATGAACGACATCGACGTTGCGCATTTCATAGAGGACCTCCCCGAAGACGTGCAGACCCGCATCTTCCGTACGCTGGAAAAAGACCAGGCAATGGATGTGTTTGCCGAACTGTCGCCCGAGACCCAGCAACAGATCATCCAGAGCATCACCGACCGGGAGATCACCGAACTGCTGGATGATCTGGCCGTGGATGACGCAGTGGACATGCTGGAGGAGATGCCGGCGGCGCTGGTGAAGCGCGTTTTGAAGAACGCCTCGGTGGACACCCGCCGCTTGCTCAACCAGTTCCTGCGGTATGCGGACAGTTCGGCCGGCGGTATCATGACGGCTGAATTCACCGACCTGAAAAAGGATATGACGGTGGAGGATGCCATCAAGCGCATCCGTCGCACGGGTGAGGACAGGGAGACCATCTACACCTGCTATGTGGTGGACGCAACCCGTCACCTGGAGGGCGTGGTGACCGTGAAGGACCTGTTGCTGGCGCACGACAGCGAGATCGTGGGCGAACTGATGGAGACGGACATCATCTCGGTGCGCACAAACGAAGACCAGGAGACCGCCGTGCAGTTGATGGCCAAATACGGTCTCATCAGCCTGCCGGTGGTGGACGGTGAGAACCGGCTGGTGGGCATCGTCACGGTGGACGATGCCGTCGACGTTATGCAGGAGGAGGACACCGAGGACTTCGAGAAGATGGCTGGCATGGCCCCCAGCGAGAAGCCCTACCTGAAGACCGGCGTGCTCACCCTCTCGCGCAAGCGCTTTGTGTGGTTATTGGTGCTCATGGTCAGCGCCATGCTCACTGGCGGCATCATCAGCTATTTTGAGGCGGCATTCGTCGCCATCCCGCTGCTGGCCACCTTCTTCACCATGCTTACCGACACAGGAGGCAACGCGGGCAGCCAGAGCAGCACGCTGGTCATCCGTGGCATGGCGCTGGGGGAGATACGCATGGGGGATTTTGGCCGCGTATTATTCAAAGAGCTGCGCGTCAGCCTGATCGTGGCGGTGCCGCTGGCGTTGGTGAACGTCGTGCGCATCCTCATCTTCAACCCGGGCGAGGGGATCGTGGCGCTCGTGGTGTCGCTGACAATGGTGTGTACGGTGGTGCTGGCCAACGTTGTGGGCGGCATGCTGCCCATGGCGGCCAAGGCCCTGCGCATCGACCCCGCCCTCATGGCAGCGCCGCTTATCTCCACGCTGGTGGACGCCTGCTCCATGCTTATCTATTTTGCCGTTGCTGTGTGGTTGTTGCCACTGTGAGATGGAAGCTGGAATTGCACTTTTTGTCGACATTTTTGGTACGTTTTTTGTACGAGTGGGCTTGTGTTAACTATACGAATGTGGTATAATTTGGACAGACGAAAGCGGGACTTGCTTCGCAAGTGCCGCCCGCGACCGAAAAGCAACCGCTGCCGAAAGGATGGCTGACTATGACGGTGAATGTGACAAAAGAAAACTTTGACGCAGAAGTGCTGAAGAGCGACAAGCCGGTGCTTGTGGATTTTTGGGCCGCCTGGTGCGGGCCGTGCAAGATGCTGGGCCCGCTGGTGGACCAGATGAGCGAGGAACACCCCGAATACAAGGTGTGCAAGGTGAACGTGGACGAACAGCAGGAGCTGGCCGCCCAGTTCAATGTGATGAGCATCCCCACGGTACTTGCCTTTAAAGAAGGCAAGAAGGTGAGCGAGAGCATTGGGTTTGTGCCCAAGGAAAAGCTGCTGGAGCTGCTTTCCTGAGTAGGCAACCGGGCGATGGAATGTCGGGAGCGGGAAGGCCCCGTTTCGAACCCGCCGTGTACGGGAACTGCCCTGGCTGAAAAAGTGAAGAAACACAAAAAGCCCGGGAGGATTCCCGGGCTTTTTGTGTTGGGGGTGGGGTTGAAAGAGGAATGAAAGCTTTGCCGTGACAGCCGCGTGCAGACGGCTGGAGTACGGTGCGGTTCAGCCGCCAATCTCGATACGCTTGGCGGTCTCGGGCGCGGGCAGTTCCTGCTTTTTGGGCATGCTTACCTCCAGCACGCCGTTCTTGTAGTCTGCCCGGATCTGCTCGGTGTCGATGCCGGAGACATCGAAGCTGCGGGAGAAGCTGCCGAAGCGGCGTTCGCGGCGGAGGTAGCCTTTGTCGTCCTTCTCTTCGCTCTCGGTGTTGTGCTGGGCGCGGATGGTAAGCACGTCGTTTTCCAGGTCGATGTTGATGTCCTTTTTGTCAAAACCGGGCAGCTCGGCCTCCAGGAGATAGCTGCCGTCTTTTTCGCTGATGTCGCAACGGAAGCGTTCGGCGCCGCTTACAGCGTCGTTGAAAAAGCTGCGTTCAAAGTCATCCATCAGCCGGAAAAGGTTGTTCTCGCGGCGGTTGTAGGGGATCAAGCTGAACATAGATATCATCCTTTCATTGGTTTAGCAATTGTGTGATTTATTTGCCAAGTTTTGTCGAAACGGGGAAGGTATATTCTATCCTCCCTGCCGTTGTCTGCAATTATAAACGTGTATTGTGAACTAACCATGAACAAAAAATGAAACAAAAGTAAAATTAGCACTCTATCAAAAAGAGTGCTAATTTGAGAAGAACCGCCAAAATTTGCAGATGTGGCAAAACGCAAAAAAACAGCCCCACTTGTGGTGGGGCTGCAAAAGAACAGTGGAACCGCCGGTTCAATTCATCAGTTGCATCAGTGTGTCCACCAATGTTTCGGACAACTGGCGCGCGCGTTCTTCCCGGGTTTCTGCCTCGGTGGGCAGCACCTCGGCGGTTTGGGGAAAATAGGCGCCCTTGGCGGTGGGGCTGTTGCTGTACGTGGGGCGGAAGGGACGCGTGTTGCCGCCGGCAGGCTGGGTGTCCGGCCAAACGCGGCGGAAGCCGCTGGAACTGCCGATGCTTTGGGCGGGCGCCGCGGCTTTGGGGGTGCCGGTGCGCTGGCGCGGCTTTTCGGGCACGGCCAGTGGTTCCTCCTGCTCCAGCTGGGCACTGGGCTGGAAGTAGACCACCTGCTGCTGTTTGGGTAGTGGCACGGCTGGGGCCGCCGCGGGGAAGCGCTCGGCCGCGATGCCCAGCGTGGTGAGGTTCTGCTCGGTGCGGCCCAGGGCGGACATCAGGTCGCCCAGGGCGTCCTGCACGGCCTCCAGCACGGTGCTCACATCGCCCTCTACGCTGGAGATATCCTCCCGCAGGGTGGTGATGCTGCCTGCAAGACCGGTGGCGCTGGCCACGATCTGGCGGTGGATGCGGTCGCGGTCGGCAATGGCGCCGGCGCGTATGCGGTCCGCTTCCTCGTTCGCCTCGTCGATAATGTAGCCGGCGGCCTGGGCGGCGGGGCTGTTATCGGGCATAGCGCCCATCTGCAGGCTTTCGAGGTAGGCGTCGCGCTCGGCCTCGGCGGCGTCGCGCTCGGCCTCGGCGGCATCGCGCTCGGCTTCGGCGGCATCGCGCTCGGCTTCCACCTCGGCTACCTGGCGGCGTAGTTCAGCAATCTGTTCCTCGGCGCCGTGCCACTGGCCCTCCGAAGCTTCGTCCAGCTGGCGGCGCAGCTCGGCGATCTGCTTGTCGCTTTTTTGGTATTCTTCACGCAGCCAGTCGTTCTCGCGCTGGGCGGTGAACAGGCGCTCTTTGAACTCGCCCAACTCACCCTCGGCCTGCTGGGAGGCGGTTTTGGCAACGTCCATCTCTGAGGTGAGCGATGCCAGCTTGCGGCGCATGGCCTCCAGTTCCTCGTTGGGAACGGCTGCCCCCGGTTGTTGGGGCTGTTGCGGCTGCGGCCGGGGGGCGGCCTCCAGCTTTTGAAGCTGGCCCGTTAGCTCCTGGATGCGGGCATCGGCGGCCGACTGACGGCGGAAGTTTTCCTCGGTCAGTTCCTCCAGGTACTCCAGCACCTCTTCCTTGTTGAAGCCGAACATAGAGTTGTTGAACAGCCTGCCGTTGCCGTTGGCCTGCGGCGCGTATTGGTCATACTCACGTCCCTGTTCCGCCACCCGGACACCACCTCTCAAAGCACCTGCGGGCCCCAAATGGCCCTTTGAATTGTATAGTACACTAAAGTATATCACAAGCGCCTGCTGTTTGCCAACAGGAACTTACACGGGAGCATCCGTTTCCGGCAGTTCGACGACCGCTTCATCAAAAGCGGAGGTGTCCATGCCCATGCCGCGCAGCAATCGAAGTGCTGCGGACGCATTCTGTTCGTTGGCCGAGGCGGTCAGGTCGTGCGGCACGCGCAGCTTCGCGTGCGGGAACCAGCTGTGCAGCAGGATGGCGTTGGCCAGCACGCAGATATCGGTGACAAGGCCGCACAGGGCGATCTCATCGGGCGCACCGATGCAGAGGGCCTCCGCTTCGGCGCCGATGTCCGGGCTGCCAAAGGTGGGTTTGTTCAACAGGGCCGTGCGCGGTGGGGGAGCCTGTTCGTAGGTGTGTAATTTTCCATACAAAGCGTGGCCGGGCGTGCCGGCGATGCAGTGGGCGACAGGCAGGTGGGCACCCTCCCGCGTGGCCATGTAATCCTCGGGGTGGGTGTCCCGCGTGAAGAGCACATACCCGCCCCCGGCCAGCGTGGCCTGCACAGCGGCAAGGATGCCCTCCTCCAGCGCCGCAGCGCCGGGGAAGCCCAATGCGCCGTGCACAAAATCGTTCTGGTAGTCCACGACGATCAGCAGTTTTTTCATCTGCGCCCCCCCGTCTTTGCAGGCCTATTCTTCCATATAGTCGGCAAGCAGCGTCTCGCGGCCGTCCTCCACGTACACGCGCTGCACCCGGCGGCCAATATTGCATAAAATCTCATAGTTGATGGTGCCGCACTTGGCGGCCACCTCGTCGATGGAATCGGCGCCGTCGCCGCCGAACACGGTGGCGACGCTGCCCAGGTGGACGCCGTCGATGTGCGAGACGTCCACGACAAGCTGATCCATACATACGCGGCCCAGTATGGGCGCCGGTTTGCCCTCCAGGCCGACCACGCCGCTGCCGGACAAAAGGCGCGGATAGCCGTCGGCATAGCCAACGGCCAGCGTAGCCACCCGCATGTCGCGCGGGGCGGTGAACGTGCGCCCGTAGCTGATGCAGTCGCCTTTGGCGAGGTCCTTTACCATGGTGACGACCGTTTTGAGCCGGAAGGCCGGCCGTAGGCCGGGCAGCACCACCTCGGGGCTGGGGTTGCAGCCGAACAGCGCGATGCCCGGGCGCACGAGGTCGAGGTGCGCCTCGGGCCAGGCGATGGTGCCGGCCGAATTGCAGGTATGGCAGTACCGGAAGGCGCGCCCGCGGGCGGCCAGTTCGTCCCGCACCCGGCAGAAAAGGGCGATCTGTTCCCGTGTGTACTGTACGTCCGCCGGGTCGGCGGAATCGGCCACGGCAAAGTGTGTGAACAGGCCGATGGGGCGCAGGCCGGGCAGGTCATACGCCTCGCACAGTTCGTCGGCGGCGCGGGCGGGGTCGTCCTTCGCGTTGAAGCCAAGGCGCCCCATGCCGGTGTCCATCTTGAGGTGCACCCGCACGCGGATGCCGGCCTCCACGGCGGCGGCCGATAGGCGGCGGGCGTATTCCAGGCTGAACACACACTGGGAGAGGTTGTGTACCCGCAAGCGGGCCACGTTTTCGGGCGTTGTGTAGCCCAGCACGAGGATTGGCCGCCTGAGGCCGGAACGGCGTAGGCGCACTGCCTCGGAAAGGCCGGATACGGCAAAGCGGGAGACCCCCGCTTCGGCCAGGGCGCGCGCGGCCACCAGGTCGCCGTGGCCGTAGGCGTTGGCCTTCACGACGGCCAGCACGCTGGCGCCGCCGGCAGCCTGCCGGATGAGGCTGAAGTTGTGCCGCAGGTTGTCCAGGTCGATCTCCGCCCAGCAGCGGCGCTCGAAGTCTATGATCATGCGGGTTGCCTTTCGATGTTTGTCGGGGGTGAGGTAAAGAGGGGAATCGTGTTTTCCGCTTTTGTTTGATAGCTCACAATTGGATATCGACGTTTGATGCTTCTATTATAATAAGAAGAAGGGCAGAATGCAAAAAAGGCCCCTGTGCGTCACAAAGGGTTACTGGGGCAGATGGGGTCCACCGGGGCTCCGCGACCGCCCGAAGTGTGGAACGCCCATCCATCGAGGTTTGCCTTTTGCAGCGCGCCCAGTGTTTTTTGGCGGAAGGCCGGGTCCTCCTGCACGCGCTGGTGCACAAAAACCTTCATGCGGGCGCGGAAGGTGTCGCCATCCACCGGGCAGCGGTTTTTCACGATGGGCAAAGAGGCTTCGCGCGCGGCGCCGGCCACCTCCCGCTCCTCGGCCAGGGCCAGCGGACGGATGAGCGTGAGCTGCCGCCGGGACAGCCAGGTGACCGGAGAAAAGCAGCCAATGCGCCCTTCGCCCAGCAGGTTCATATAGAAAGTTTCCACGGCGTCGTCCAGGTGGTGGCCCAGGGCCACCTTGTTGCAGCCCAGTGCCAGCGCCTCCTTGTGTAGCGCGCCCCGGCGCATCTTGGCGCACAGTGCGCAGGGGTTTTGCTCCTGCCGCACGTCGAACACCACCTGCCCAATATTGGTGCGCACCACGGTGTGTGGGATGCCCAGCTGCGCAAAATGGGCGGAGAGGGGGACGTAGTCCGTTTGCTGACCGCCAAAACAAGGGTCTAGCGTGAGGGCGTGCACTGTATAGGGCCGCTCGTAGTAGCCGCTGAGGTGGTGCAGGGCCACGGCCAGGGCCACGCTGTCCTTCCCGCCGGACACCGCCACACACACGGTGTCGCCGACGTCGATCATCCGCCAGCTCTGCATCGCCTTGCGCGCAAGACCCTCCAGCCGCTGCATTGCTCCCATCCCTGTCCCAGCCTCCCGTGCGCTCAAATTGTCTGCAACCAGTATAGCAACTGGACGGATTATTGCAAGAGCGGGTGAGATATGCTGAAGCCGCAGATGCCGGCCCTTAAACGCCCGCTTCTATTATTAAAAATAGAGAGAGAGAATATGAAAGCATACGGGAGTATTCGTGAGCATACAAGAGATTGAAACCGTATAATAAATTTAACGGGCAAAAGTGGTTGACAAACGGCCAGGCGCGGCCTATAATACATTTTGTGCCACAGAGCACACGAAACGAAGGATACTTCCTCGTCTATAAGAAAGGAATGGTCATAAGCTTATGAGCACAACTCTTGCGAAGCCCGCCGAGGTAAAGCGCCAGTGGCATGTACTGGACGCCGCGGGCAAGCCGCTAGGCCGTGTGGCCGCCCAGGCAGCCACCCTGCTGCGCGGCAAGCACAAGCCCACCTTCACCCCGAATGTGGATTGTGGCGACCATGTCATCATCATCAACTGCGACAAGGCTGTTCTTACCGGTGACAAGCTTGATAAAAAGTTCTACCGCCGGCACTCCGGCTGGGTGGGTGGTCTTAAAGAGACCAGCTACCGCAGGCTGATGGGCGAGCGCAGCGACTTTGCCATGACGGTGGCCGTGAAGGGCATGCTGCCCAAAGGTACGTTGGGTGCGCACGCCCTCAAACGCCTGCGCACCTATAAAGGCGACGAACATCAAAACCAGGCCCAAAAGCCACAGGCTTTCACATTCTAAGAGGAGGCAGCCATTTATGTACGAGACAAAACCTTATTTTTATGGTACCGGCCGCCGCAAGAGCTCTGTGGCCAGGGTGCGCATCTATAATGGGACAGGCAAAATCACGGTGAACGACCGTGAAATCGATGATTATTTTGGCCTTGAGACGCTCAAGCTGGTGGTTCGCCAGCCGTTGGTGCTCACCGGCAACCTCGATAAGTTCGACATCGTAGTGCGCGTGGCGGGCGGCGGCGTGTCCGGTCAAGCGGGCGCCATCCGGCACGGCATCTCCCGCGCGCTGCTGCAGTTCGACGAGGGGCTGCGCGGCCAGTTGAAGAAAGAGGGCTATCTCACGCGCGACCCGCGCATGAAGGAGCGCAAGAAGTACGGCCTGAAGGCCGCTCGGCGCGCGCCCCAGTTCTCCAAGCGCTGATGCATTCGACGGCGGGCCGCAGGCCCGCCGTTTTGCTCATACCAGGGCCTTTTGAGGGCCACATTTGCAAGGGGAGGGAACCGGATGGAAACCACCGAACAACTGGCACAGCAACAAGAAAACAAACTGGGCACCATGCCCATCGGGCCACTGCTGCTCAGCGTCTCTGTGCCCATTGTCGTCAGCATGCTGGTGCAGGCGCTGTACAACGTGGTGGACAGCATTTTTGTCGCCCAGTTATCAGAAAATGCGCTGGCGGCTGTCAGCCTGGCGTTCCCCGTCCAGAACCTGATGATCGCCGTTTCGGTGGGTACCTCGGTGGGTGTGAACAGCCTGTTGTCGCGCCGGCTGGGAGAAAAGAATTTTGAAGCGGCCAACCGGGCGGCCAGCAACGGCGTCTTCCTCTCGGTGGTCAGCTGGGTGGCTTTTTTGGCTTTCGGCATCTTCTTTTCCGATTTGGTGTACGCCGGCTACGCCAACAACCCGGAAGTGGGGCCCGAAATTGCAAAGATGGCGGCCGATTACACCCGCATCGTCACTACTGCATCATTGTTTTTGTTCGTAAGCATCATGTATGGGCGACTTTTACAGGCCACGGGGCGGTCGATGCTTTCTATGACCTCCCAGATGGTGGGGGCTGTCGTAAATATCGTGCTGGACCCCATTATGATCTTTGGCCTGCTGGGTTTCCCCAAAATGGGCGTTGTGGGCGCGGCGTTGGCCACCATCATCGGCCAGGCGGTAAGCATGGTGACGGCCATTGTGTTGAACACCACCCGCAACAAGGATATCAAGGTGGAATTGCGGGGTTTTCGTCCCCATGGCATGACGATCAAGCACATCTACCAGGTGGGCCTGCCTACCATCGTCATGCAATCCATTGGCAGCGTGATGACTACCTGCATGAATGTGATCTTGGCGGGCTATAGTTCCACCGCCGTCTCCTTCTTCGGGGCTTACTTCAAGCTGCAAAGCTTTGCCGTCATGCCCATCATCGGCTTCAACAACGGCCTGGTTCCCATTGCTGCGTACAATTACGGCGCCCGCCGCCCGCAACGCATTGCAAAAGCTATAAAATTCACTATATTGTGTTGCTTTTGCTATGCGCTTGTTTGCATGGTGCTCATCGAACTGATACCCGGGCAGCTGCTTATGATGTTCAACGCGCAGGAATATATGCTTGCCATCGGCATTCCCGCTATGCGTATCATTGCACCACACTTTCTGTTGGCATCTGTTGTCATCATCTTTATCGGTTTTTTCCAGGCGGCTGGAGAAGGCATGGCAAGCTTGATTATTTCCGGTGTGCGTCAGTTGGTTTTTTTGCTGCCGGCAGCTTTTCTCTTATCCATGCTGTTTGGTCTGGACGCCATCTGGTGGTGCTTCTTGATTGCCGAAGCTGCCGCGTTGGTGCTTTCCGCTTTTATGTTGCGGCGCGTCTGGCAGCGAAAGATCGCACCCATGCAGCGCGAGCAGGCGCTGGAGGAAGGCCAGCCGGGTGTGGACCCAGCGATAACTTGAAGTTTTTGCTCAAATGTGGTATGATGTAGTCGAATAAACGTGGGGTATTTCCCCGCTTTTTGACTGACGGAGAGGAGCAGAGGGCGATGATTGGCGGGATCCAGTCTTATATGGGCATGTTTGGCACCGGCGCAAGCAGCAGTATTCCTGCTACTTCCCAGGTGTTCGACTACAAGGCCGCCCAGCAGGATGCAAAGGCCCTAATTGCGCAGTACAAGACGGACGCGGCCCAGGTGAAGACGCTCAAGACCGATGCGGCGGCTTTTCTGGACAGCTATACCAAGGGCATGGTGGAGATGCAATCGGCCGCGTCCAAGGTGTCGGGGGCTAACCTTGACAAGCTTTTATACGACAAGAGCGGCAACGTGACCGACGACACGGTGAACAACACCGTGAAGGCTGTGCAGGATATGGTAGACCAATACAACAGCAATCTGAAGCTGCTGAACGACAATGCCGACAGGGGTTCGGGCGTGACGAAGCAGATCGCCCGGATGTCCGACGATCCGGCGCCGTTGTCTTCGATGAAGATGGTTGGCATGGATGTGGCCAAAGATGGCACCCTCACGCTGGACCAGACGAAGCTGGCCGACGCGCTGAAGACGTCCAGCAGCGGCCAGCGGCAGTTGTTTGCGGATATCATCGGTGGACGTTCGGGCATTGCGCAGGGTGTGAAGAACGATGCCCAGGCCGGCCTGAACACCTCGGCGGCAAGGCTGATACAGAACGACCTGGCTGAGATGCAGAACCTGGGCCAGGAGAACGGGTTCAGCACACTGGCCTCATATTCCCGCCAAGGTGCGTTTGGCTTGGCCAACATGGGCACGGTGGGGATGTTGATGAACTTCGCTGTTTGATACGAACAAGAGACAAGAAAAATCCCGGAGCATTTGCTCCGGGATTTTGTATTCTGGATTCTATTGGCGCATGGCGGGCGTTTCGTCATGATGCGGATTGCGTTTGACGAGGAATAGGGCTTTGACGAGTGCGGAGACCGTTTCGGTAATCATCTCTCGGCCGGCGTCATCATTGACACCCAGCTGATCGCTGATGACATAATGCGGTGCAACGCGATTGAGGGTGATGCCGCTGACATCATCTTTGCAGCGTTGGCAGGTACATCCGTCCAACTTGTCGCGGTAGATGGGGTAGTATTTGGCAACAAGTATTTCCACGACGTTGACAGGGTAGGGATGGGGCGCACTGTTGCTGGAAGTGGCAGGAAACGCGGGCTCGCCGGTTGTGGGTGCTGTTTGCGGCGGAGAGTCTTGCTCTGGAGGAGTTGGCGCACCAGTTTGTCCAGCATCTGCAAACATAGATGCGATGGCGTCCTCACTGAGGGTGCCGCCGCCGCTTTCTGACGGGGCGGCGGGCGTGGGCTCGGGCGCGGGTGTTGGCTCCGGTTCCGGCTCGGCCGGTTGTGTGCTTGCAAACAGGGCGGCGATGGCGTCCTCGCTGAGGGTGCCGCCTCCACTTTCTGACGGGGCGGCGGGCGCGGGCTCGGGCGCGGGTGGTGGCTCCGGTTCCGGCTCGGCCGGTTGTGTGCTTGCAAACAGGGCGGCGATGGCCTCCTCGCTGAGGGTGCCGCCGCCGCGTTCTGGCGGGGCGGCGGGCGTGGGCTCGGGCGCGGGT
>JAVBQQ010000032.1:0-35463 GCA_031548875.1 Oscillospiraceae bacterium | reverse complement strand
TGACGTGCAGATGGGTGCATGAATACAACACCATTAGGCCTCACAGTGCCTTGGGCTACCGTCCTCCGGCACCACAGGCACAGCTAATTTCTGCATAATTCCCTTACTCTTTGCCTGGTATCACTTCTGGGGGCTTGACAGTTGCCGAATACACCGAATTCTTTAACTTTGAACGGCCACACCGTAGACTGAAAATGGTAACGCCTTCGCAATTTGAGAAGAATTATTTTGATAGTATGTAAGTAATGGAATACAACGAAATCGGGTAAGGGTGTGGACAGTCTACAAAAAACTGTCTAAATAACCCTTACCCGATCAACTGGTGGGAGAAGATGGATTCGAACCATCGAAGCGAAACGCAACAGATTTACAGTCTGCCCCCTTTGGCCACTCGGGAATTCTCCCCCGTAACGCTTTGCCATTATAACAAAAACCGCCGGCGAATGCAAGCCCCAAATACATATGGCATTTTGCCGCCGCATGTGGCATTTGCCTAGGCGGACGTGGCGGCGGGTGGCGTCTGTTTGCCAATCGATGCGGGCTATTGTATAATGAGTGAATCTGGGGACGGCCATCTCCCAATCTGTGATGTGA
This sequence comes from Oscillospiraceae bacterium, assembly GCA_031548875.1. GTDB lineage: Bacteria > Bacillota > Clostridia > Oscillospirales > Ruminococcaceae > JAAYCI01. The sequence goes on along the minus strand of JAVBQQ010000032.1, from coordinate 34,869 downwards.
AAGGATGTTTGGGTGCGCGATTCAGGCCACCGGGAAGAAGATACCTACGTATATAAGCGCGATGTTCCCGCGGAAGTTGCGCCGGAGCGGCAATCTGCATTGCAGCCTCATGGCGGTACCCTGCGGGGCAAGAATCGTGCGTCCAAAAACCTGCGTCTCAATCTGCTCATCGGCGGGCTCATCGCGCTGTTGGCGGTATGCGTCATCCTGGCCGCCGTGCTGCCCGGTTGCCAGGAGACCACCCCGATGGCGCGGGCGGCGGCTCCTGCGCCCACCTCCGCCACAAGCGTCGCGCCTTCGTCCAGCGATGTGGTGGCGGGCACCGTGCTGCCCCAAACACCTGACGCAGGGCAGGCGTATGTGGATGAGACGCTGTTTTTGGGTGACTCCAATACTGCGCGGCTGCTGGAGTATAGCAATGTGACCGGTCTTACGCCCGAAACCTGCATCGGCGTGGAGGGGATGGGCATCCAGAGCGTCATCGGCAACACGCTCGTCAGCTTCGAGGGGATGGCCTACGCCTGCTCGCTGCCCGACGCCGTGGCCGTGCTGCAGCCCCGCCGGGTGGTCGTCACCTTTGGCACAAACAACATCGGCGGCTATACCGCCGATGCCTTTACAGATGCTTACGAGACGGTGCTGGACGATATCCGGCGGGCGTACCCTTCCGTCGACATCATCGTGGGTGCGGTGCCCCCGGTGGCGGGTTATTGTTCCTACGTGAAGCTGGAGATGGCGCTGATTGACGAATACAACGCAGCTCTGGAAAACATGGCGAAGCGCCAGGGCTGCAAGTTTTTGAACTGGACCGAAGTGCTGCTGGACCCCGAAACGGGTTTTTGCAAGGATGGATACACCGTTGGGGACGGTCTGCACATCAGCGAAGATGGTGCACGGGTGATGATGCGCTACTTCCGCACGCACAGCTACATCACCGAGGACGACCGCCCACAGCCGCTGGCGTACATTCCCGCCCGGCTTGAGCTGCCCAAACAGCAGCCTTCGCCCTATAGCAATCCTATTATTGATGCGGGCGGATGGAACTGGCAGGGGGATCAGCAGCCGGGTTCGTCCAGCCAGCCGGCGTTCTCCCAGGAGCCGGAGCCGCAATCGCAACCGGAGTCGCAACCGCAATCACAGTCGCAGCCGGAAGAGCCGCAGCAGCCGGAAGAACCGGGCTCGGCGCCTGCCCCTGAACCGACTGACCCGCCGGCGGACGAACAGACGCCGGTGGCCGACCCGCCCGCCGAAGCCGGCGGGGAAGGGACGGACGCCTGATGGCCGCCCTGCTCGAAGCAGTGGACCTCCAGGCGCTTCTGCTGGTAGTCGTTCTGGTGGGCGCGGTATTGGTGGTGGGCTACCTGGCCGCCGAGGGGCGTTTTGCCAAACGTAAAAAGGCAAGCATGCAGTTGCAGTACGAAGTGGCGGACAAAACGACAACCGCCTGCCTGGACCTTTTGCAGGACGCGGCGGCAGAGGATATGTTCCTCTACAAAATGGAGAGAGCGGCGCGCGGGAACGGGTGGTACATTCATTTCACGCTGCACGAGCCCACCGGCCAGCCGCTGGACACGCTCTTCCGGCTGGAGTTCACAGGCGAGGAGCCCGCGCGGTTCACGCTCGGGTTTGTGCGCGAGGCGTTCGGCATGCGCGAGCCGGTGCTGCCGGAAGACCTGCTGGACGCTTTTTTTGCCGCTAAGCTGGGCGCAAAGCGGGCGGGCGTTCCGGAGCCACCTGCCCAAACTTGACAGGGCTGCGACCATTGACTATAATGAATCCAATAAATCGATGCAAAATCGATGCGAGAAAGGAACCTTTACCGCGAATGGACGACGACGGCAGTAGCCCGATGCCCGCCGAAGCAACCTTGAATGACAGGCATGGCCTGCGCCAATGTGGCGCGCGGTCGTGCCTTGTTTTGTTTGCGGGGGCAGGGCGCAAAAGCGATGGTGACCAGGCCTGCACGGCGCACGGAGGAAAACGCTTGTGACGACGGGCAGGTTGATTGGAATACTGGTGCTGCAGGTGGTGCTGATTGGCGCCAACGCCTTTTTTGCAGCCACCGAGATCGCCGTTTTGCAGCTGAGCCCCGGCAAGCTGCGCAGGATGGTGGAGGAAGGGGAGGACCGTGCCGCGCCTCGCATCCTGCGGCTGGTGGAGCACCCCTCCAACTTTCTCTCCGCCATACAGATCGGCATCACGCTGGCGGGTCTTCTGGCCAGCGCTTTCGCAGCCGACAACTTTGCCGACCCTCTGACGGATTGGCTGTACAACAGCGTGGGGTTCACAGCCCTTTCCCATGGGGTGCTGCGCACGGTCATCATCATCATCATCACGCTGGTGCTGGCCTATTTCACGCTGGTGCTGGGAGAGCTTGTGCCCAAACAGTTGGCGCTGCACAAGCCGTACCAGATCGCCCGGGTGACCACCGGCGTGGTGGCCGGCATCTCGGTGGTACTGCGCCCGGTCATCTGGCTGCTGGCGGCGTCCAGCCGCGGGGTACTGCGGCTGTTCGGCGTGAAGGGCGAGCTGCGTGAAGAGTCCGTTACCGAGGACGAGATACGCATGATGGTGGACGTGGGCCATGAGAAGGGCACCATCGACCCCGAAGAAAAAGAGATGATCGACAACGTTTTCGAGCTGGACGACACCATCGCGCGGGACGTGATGACCCACCGGGTGGACGTGGTGGCCGTGGAGGCGGACATGACGACCGAGGAGGTGCTGGAGGTCATCGAGAAGAGCGGTCTCTCGCGCTACCCGGTGTACGACGATAGCTTCGACGACATCCTGGGTGTCCTGTACGCCCGCACCTACCTGCTCAACCTGCACGAGGACGCCCCCAGGGGCATCCGGGAGATGCTGCGCCCGGCCTGTTTTGTGCCCGAGACGGTGAAGGCGTCCACCCTTTTGCGGGATATGCAGCGCCGCAAGGACCACATGGCCGTGGTGTTGGACGAGTACGGCGGGTTTTCGGGCATCGTGACGATGGAAGACATCGTGGAGGAGATCTTTGGCAGCATCTACGACGAGTTCGACGAGGTGGAAGAGCCAGATATGATCCAGCTGACCGACGACCTGTGGCGCGTTGCCGGCGACGCGGACGTGGAGGAGCTGGAAGAGGTGTTGGGCGTGGAACTGCCCGAGGACCGAGAGTATGATACGTTGGGCGGTCTTGTCTTCAGCCAGCTCAGTTCCATTCCCGCCGACGGCGAGGAGGTGGTGGTGGACGTGGCCGGCATGCACATACACACCGAGCCGGTGGTGGACCACCACGTGGAGTGGGCAAAGGTGAGCCTGCTGCCGCCCGGGGAAGAGGACGAGGAGGAAGAGAGCGCCAAAAAGAAGAACGGCGACAAAAAGAAGGACAAAGAGAAAGAATAGTAGACAGATAAAGGGCGCGCATGGGGAAACCATGCGCGCCCTATTTAGACTTTTCGGTTTTTGGTTTGCTGCGCTCTATCCCACCGGGCGCTGCCGCCTTTCGCGGAAAAGGCCGGCCGCGTCCAGCGCGGCGCGCAGCGCCGGGGCAAACAGGGCGCAGGCCACCACGGCGATGGCGCCGTTGATGCCCGAGATGACACCCTTGGCCGCCAGCTGGGGCCACACGGCCACCCAGGCGTTGCCGTTCACGTAATGCAGCATGAGCGCCGACTTGAACAGGTACAGCAGGATGTACACCAGCTGGCCGCCCAGCGCGGCCATTGGGTAGCGCAGGCTGGCGGGCACCCGGCCCTCCAGCCGGCGGGAGAGCATGCCCGCCACGAAGCCCATGGCGAACTTGGTGAGGAAGGTGATCCAGAATTCGGTCATGTACACGGGGTTGGAAAGGTCGAAGAACATGGAACCCAACCCCGCCGAAAGACCGCCCACCACCGGGCCGAACAGGCTGCCGGCCAGCAGGCACATGATGTTGCCGAAATGGATGCGGCTGACGTCCCCGATGGGTATGGAGACCATGGAGAGCGCATACACCAGCGCCGAGAGCACCCCGATGAGCGCCAGTGTGCGTATGGTGAAAAACTTTTTTGTGTGCATGACGGCATCCCCCTCCGGTATCGCACCGCGGCGGCGTTCGCATTGACAAGTCGCCCGGTTTCGATTATGCTCATTTTATATCGGAGCTGATACCAATGAAATACCCAGATTATAATTTTTTAATGGGTTCAAAGTGGTGATGATGTGGAGTTATTGGGTTCGTTTTTAAGCAAAACAGACAAAAGGCCGTTGTACGAGCAGCTGTACACCTGGCTAGTGGACGAGCTGCGCGCGGGGCGTTTGCAGCCGGGGGAAAAGCTGCCTGGCAAGCGCAGCGCGGCAGCCCAGCTGGGCATCTCGGTGAACACGGTGGACGCCGCCTACCAGATGCTGGCCGCCGAAGGCTATGTGGACGCGCGTGCGCGCAGTGGTTTCGTGGTGGCAAGCGGGGTGCGGGGGTGGACCGTCCCGGCCATGCGCCCGTCCTTGGTGGGGGTAAAAGACACGGGCGAGGGAAAAGGGAGGGATGAAGCGGATGCGTCCGGCAACTGGCGATACTCCTTCTCCACGTCGGATATAGACACCGGCTTCTTCCCGCGCAAGACCTGGAACCGCCTTCTGCGGGAGGTGCTTTCGCAGGAGGAGGGGCTGTTCAGCCGGGGGGAGGCCGCCGGCGACGGGATACTGCGCCGGGCGCTGGCCGGTTACCTGCGTGGCTACCGCGGCGTGCGGTGCGATGCGGGGCAGATCGTGTGCGGCGCGGGGCTGGAGGTATTGCTGGGGCTCCTGGCACCCCTGCTGGGCGAACGGCCGGTGGCCGTGGAAGATCCTGGCTATCCCGGCACGGCCAAGGTGCTGGCGAACGCGGGGCGGGCTATCCTGCCGCTGGCGGTGGACGCCGCGGGCATGGTGCCCGCCCGCCTGTGGGCCAGCGGAGCGGGCGCGGCCTACCTGACGCCCAGCCACCAATTTCCCACAGGCGCGGTGATGCCGGTGACCCGGCGGGAGGAACTGTTGCGCTGGGCGGATGAAACGCCCGGCGGCGGGGTGCTCATCGAGGACGACTACGACAGCGAGTTCCGCTTCGACGGACGGCCGCTTCCCAGCCTGCAGGGCTTGGACGAACACGGGCGCGTGGTGTACGCCGGCACCTTCTCCCGCTCGCTGGCGCCGGGCATCCGCGCGGCTTATCTCGTGCTGCCGCCCGCTCTTTTGGAGCGCTGGCAGGCGGCCTACGGCGGGTACGCGTGCACGGTGTCGCGCCCCGAGCAGCACACGCTGGCGCGCCTTCTGGACGGAGGGTACTTTGCGCGGGGGCTGAACCGTATGCGGGTGGCCTACCGGCGTCGTCGGGGGCTGCTGCTGGACGCGCTGGCCGCGCGGCTGGAACCCGGCAGCTATACGGTGCAGAACGCCCACACCGGGCTGTACTGCATCCTGCGGCTGCCGGGGCGGGACGCCGACACGGTGGTGCAGCGCGCGCGGGCGGCCGGCCTGCGCGTACGCGCGCTGGACAGTTACTTCGCCGGCGGCGAAGAGGCCGCCCGGGCCGCCGGCGCACAGGACGCGCTGGTGCTGGGGTATGGCGGCCTGCCCGACGCGGCTATGGACCCGGCCGTGGCGCAGCTGGCGGCGGCGATAGAAAAAACAGGGTGAGATTTGAGCTCCCCCTGTTTTGTTGAAAGCAGGACTGCGTTTTCACCGCCAGCGCCCTCATTCGAAGTCCTTGTAGATCAGGCTGGGCTGGATGCCGGTGTTGCGCTGGTATTTGCCGCTGTGGTAGCACTCGAACGCGCCGTCGATGGTGTGGTAGTAGATCTGGCAGATCTCCACCATAGGGTAGATCTTCACCGGTTGCACGCACTGGATCTCCAGCGTCCAGTATCCGGAGAAACCCACGTCGCCAAAGCCCGCCGTCACGTGGATATACAGCCCCAGCCGTCCCACAGACGACCGCCCCTCCAGCATGGGCACGAAGTGGTTCGTCTCGGTGTATTCGAACGTGCGCCCCAGGTACAATTTGCCCGGTTGCAGCACAAGCCCTTCCGGCGGGATCTCCAGCCGGCGGGTGGCCAGCGGCTTTTTCATGTCCAAAACTTCATCCGTATATACGAGCAGTTCGTTGTACAGGCGCAGGTTGTAGCTGTTGGGGTTTATGCGGCTGCTGTCGAACGGGTCGATGCTGATGCGGCCGGCGGCTACCTGTTTTTCGATCTCCAGCCCCGAGAGGATCATTCGATCGGTTCCTTCCATGTGTAAAGATAGGCGCGGCCCCGCTTGCCCGCGGACCGTGCCGCACCGGCGGCCACAAGGGCCTGTACCGCGTACCAGGCGGCTTTTGGCCCCAGTGACAGCGCCGTGGCAAGCTCCTTGGTCGTGAAGGTGGGGGGCAGCGTGTCGGGCAGCAGGCTTGCCAGGGCGGCGGTGTCGTCCAGCGCCACAACCTCGCTTAGCGCCAAGGGCATGCGCTCCTGCCGCACGGAACCGCGCTTGCCGTCCCGCCCCCAGCCATTTTGCAGGCGGTAGTCCTCCAGCTCCAGCAGGGGCAGGCGCAGCCGCAGGCCTGGAGCGCCCAACAGGGCGCGGATGTGGTACAGCTCGGGCAGTACATCGCTGGGGCGGCCGCGGCGTGGGCTTTTGTTGCGGGCGTTGCAGGCGCCGGTGGCGGGATCCACCCACACCAGCCATTTGGCCGCCGCAATGGGGTACACCAGCATGACGGGCAGCGTCTCCTGCTGTAAAAAAAAGCTGAGCTTCGGCCCCAGCGGGGCCATGCTGCGGGTTTGTATCTCCACGATGCCCTGCGCGGTGCGGATATCGGCCACATAGCGGCCCACGGGCACCTCGTGGCAGGTGGCGTCCGATTCCCAGCAGTACTTGAGCACCGCGTGCAGTGTGCGCTCCCCGAGGGTGCCGATGCCGCCAGTGGCTGTTGCCGCCGCGGCATCCTGCGCCACCTGCCGGCAGGCGCCTTCAAAGCGGGCCATGGCGAGGACGGCGTCGGGTGGGGTGAAGGTTGCCCCACAGGACATGCCAGTTTCCATGCAAACTTCGGTTTCTTTTGGAGCCATGTTCCCTACGGAAGCTGCCGCGCCCGCTTGGGCCGGGCGGATCGTCTGTCGTTTGGCGCACACGGGCGCGATCCCTCCCCTAATTATAGGCGTTGTAGCGGCGTGGATGCACATGTCAGGCAATCTGCGCGTTTTGGCGCGTGACAACGCACGAAGCGGGCGCGCAGGAAGCCCGGGTGATTTTCAAGCGCCGCCGACACCGCGGTGACGTGTGCTAAAACGTGCAAAAGCGCAGGGAATTTGCATCTATTTTCCTTATACTGTACCACGCGACGGGGGCGCAAGGCAACTGTTTTGCACCCGGGAATGCCGCCTGTCTGCATTGGACAAAGGGCGCGCCTTTGAGGTACAATAAATGAGATCTTACCGCAGGGCAGGGCGCTGTGCCCCCCTCTGCCCTGCGCCACGGGGCACCAAAGCATTTCCGGCCGTACTTGCCCGGTCAGGCATACGTTCTGCTTTTGCCTGCCCGGCACTTCGTCGGCCAATAAAACAGATGTGAAACCGGAAAGGAGGCGCGCGGATGGCCTGGACGATCATACTTTTGGTTGCGGCGGTGGTGCTTGTGCTGCTGGCCGTGTGCTGCGTGCGCGCCCTGCTGGCCGGGATCGGCCCGGCGGAGGAAGCCCCGGCGCCAGGGCCGGAGGAGGGCGGGGCAGGCCCGGACGAGCTGTGCGCGCTGCCGCTGGACGAGGCGAAGGCGCAACTGTATGCGCGGCACCTGGCGCGCATGCTGCGCTGCGAGACGTTGAGCAACCCGGACGACGGCCCGCCCGGTGGCGTGGCGGCTCCAGGAGGAGCGGCTGCGCCCTCCCACACGACGGCCCGCTTCAACGAGCTGCGCGCGGTGCTGGAGGAGTGCTACCCGCGCATCCACGCGGCCTGCGAGCGGCGCCTGTTTGGGGATTCCCAACTGCTGCGCTGGCCGGGGCGGGAGAGTGACCGTCCCTGTGTGCTGTTAATGGCCCATCTGGACGTGGTGCCAGCCGCGTCGGCGGGCTGGCGGCACCCGCCTTTTGGCGGGGAGGCGGACGACGAACGGGTGTACGGCCGGGGTGCCATCGACGACAAGGGCGCCCTGTGCGCCATCTTCGAAGCCGTGGAAGGTCTTCTGGACGAGGGCTTTGCCCCGCCCTGCGACGTGTATATCCTGAGCTCGGCGAACGAGGAGATCATGGGCGCGGGCGCGCCGGTGATGCGGGACTGGATGCTGGCGCAAGGGGTGCGTTTTGGCATGGTGGTGGACGAGGGCGGCGCCGTGAGCGAGAGCCCGCTGCCCGGCTTGCCCGGCCTGTGGGCCCAGCTGGGCGTGCAGGAAAAAGGGGTGGTCAACCTGCGGTTCACCGCCGGTTCCACCGGCGGGCACGCCAGCGTGCCTCCGCGCGGCACGCCCATTGCCCGGCTGGCCGCTTTTGTGCAGGAGATGGAAACGAAACCTCCCTTCCCGCGCCGGGTGACCCCTGTGCTGGGGGAGACACTACGGGCGCTGGCGCCGCGCATGTCTTTTGCCCGGCGGGTGCTCTGCTGCAACCGGTGGCTGTTCGGCCCGGTGGCGAGATGGTGGCTGGCAAAACGCAGCCCCCGCCTGTGGGCCATGATGCAGACGACCATCGCCTTCACGATGGCGTCGGGCGGTACGCTGCCCAACGTGATACCCGAGGAGGCCAGTGTGACAGCCAACCTGCGCCTTGCGCCCCATCAGCCGCTGGCGCCTTCGCTGCGGGCGGTGCGGCGGGTGGCCGAAAAATATGGCCTTTCGGTGGAGGTGCTGTTCGAGCACGATGTGAGCGGCGGGGTGGACCTGCGGGGCGAAGCGTTCGCCTACCTGCGCGGTTGTGTGCAGCAAGCCTTCCCCGGGGCGCTGGCCGTGCCGGTGCTGGTACTGTTTGGCACCGACGCGCGCTCATTTGCGCCCCACTGCAACTGCACGGTGCGTTTTTCGCCTTACCTTGCAAGCGGCGAGGAACTGGCCGCCATGCACGCGGGCAATGAGAGCATCGGTGTGCGTACACTGGCCCATGCGGTGCATTTTTACGAGCTGCTGCTGCGCGGCTGGAAATGAGCAGGCGCCAAAAGGAGGGACCGGCCCTTGATAAGCAAACGGATCGGCCCTGCAACCTGTGTGATGCTGGGCATTGCGGGCGCGGTGGTGGGCGCCGTGGGCGGCGCGCTGATGGCCACGGGCCTGAGCGAAGCGGCCTATGCCCGCATGGCGGCGCTTATCCTGTATGGGGCCATGCTGTTGTTTATGGCGGCCTACGAGCGCGGGGCGGGCAAGGGCGCCCGGCGCGCAAAGCTGTTCCTGCTGTTTTTGGCAGTGTTGGTGTCCATTTTGGACCTGCCGCTGCTCTGCCCAGCGCTGGAAGCCGTCGCCCTGCCGCTGTTCTGCCTGTTGTACCGCAGCCCTGGCCTGAAGGTGCGGTGGGTGGTGCTTGTGGTGTGCGAGATCGTGTATTTCGCGGTGCGCACGGCGGGCATTATGCCGGTGTTCGGGGCTTGGACGATGCAGGTGCTTGGTGCGGCGCTGGTGGCGGTGTCTGCGGCGCGGTTTGCCGCGCTTTGGCAGGTGCGTCGCACCATCCTGGATGCACGACCCAACTAGGCTTGTACCGATAAGTTCAATTTAAAGTCAAAGAGCCACCTGCTGTACTTTTCGGCGTTTCATCGTCGCGGATAGGCGGAGCTATTCTTCGAACAGCTACCATGTTCTTCCCTTTCCGGCATTGGAATGCATTATAATCTGTACGGTATGTTTTTTAGAGCGACGTTTCAGAATAACCCCCAAAGAGAGGACGCGGGAAATTGAAAGAGACCCTTGGTAGGGGAGTAAGAGCCACAAAAACCGGCCCGGCCTGGCGCGTGCGCGTCCGGGCGGGGGCGGCGGTGCTGGCGGCGATGTTGGCACTGCTGGCACTGGCCGGCTGTACCCCTGGTGGGCAGGGGGGAAGTTCCTCCTCGTCTTTGCAGGAAGCTTCGTCGTCCGGCCAGGTTTCCTCTGCGCCGGGCGGCGCGTCAGGCGGAAGTTCGAGCGATGTATCGAACAGCACTGTCCAAAATGCGGACACCCAGGCCAACCTGCCCGACGAGCTGCGCGCCATGTGGATATCGTACCTCGAGTGGATGCGGCACGACCTCTCCACCGAGGAGGGCATGCGCACCGCGGCCGCGGCGATGTTCGACGAGTGCGCGGGCATGGGCCTCAACACGGTCATTGTGGCTGTGCGGCCATTCGGCGACGCATTGTACAAGAGCGAAGTGTACCCCTGGAGCCACCTGCTAACGGGCACCCAAGGGCAGGACCCCGGCTACGACCCGCTGGCCCTGCTGGTGGAAGAGGCCCACGCCCGCGGCCTGCGTATCGAGGCGTGGGTGAACCCCTACCGGGTGGACCTGGCATCGGGCGGTGTGCCGAAGCTTGCGGAAGACAACCCCGCTGCGCAGCACCCCGAATGGGCCAAAGAGGTGAGCGGCGTGTGGCTCGACCCCGGGCTGCCCGAGGTGCAGGAGCTGGTGGTGGCCGGTATCCGGGAGATCGTGCACAACTACGACGTGGACGGCGTGCATATCGACGACTACTTTTACCCGGAGTTCACGGCCGAACAGCGCACGGCGGGGGACGACGATGCCTTTGACGAAGAGACGTACCTGAAATACGGCGTGGGCAAGGAATTGGCCACCTGGCGGCGGGACAACGTGAGCACACTGGTGGCGGACGCCTATGCGGCGGTGAAGGAGGAGGACCCGACGGCCTCTTTCGGCATCAGCCCGCAGGGCAACAACGAGAACAACTACACCATGCAGTACAGCGACGTGCAGCAATGGCTGGCAAACCCCGGTTATGCGGATTACATCATGCCACAGTTGTACTGGGGCTTTGGTTACCGCACAGCCGGCGGTCGCGACGACTACGCCTTCGAGGCGCTGTGCGAGAGCTGGGCGGCCTACCCGCGAGATGGATCGGTGCGGCTGTGCGCCGGCCTGGGCGCCTACCGCGTGGGTGCGGGCGACGGCGGCAACAACGCGCAGGACGAATGGGAGAGCGGCCACAACCTGGCCGATATGGTGGAAAAGCTGCGCAGTGTGGAGGGATTTTCCGGCTTTGGGCTGTTCCGCTACGATTCGCTGTTTGCCGCCAACGAAGAGATCGCTGAATTCGCCGGTCAGGAGGTGGAGGCGCTTGCCGGCCTGCTGAGCGACGGACAGGCTGACAAGGGGGATGGCGGCTCGCAGATAGCGGGTGATGCGTCCTCAGGATCGCCCGGGTCACACTCGTCTGACGGTGAGACAGATGGGAGCCAACCGGGATGATAGAATAAAACAGATCGCCGCCCGTCGGGAAACATCCGATGGGCGGCAACTTTTATAATGTTTGGGCATGACCCGTGCCAGACGGACCTTTCGGCGGGACAATCAATCGCTTCGGCAGATGCTGGAAAGGTCACTCCTTTGACGGCGCCGCCTGCCCGGCGTGGGAAACGCCCCCGAAATGTTTGAGGACCAGGGCGATGGGAAGGCCGCCCACCAGCAGGATGATGGCATAGGTCATCAGCAGGGGTGTCAGGCCGTACGACGCGAAGGCGGTGCCGGCCACAGACAGCGCCACGCCAAAGTTCTTGCACATCGAGATCATCGAGACGGTCTTCTTCTCGATGACCGGGCCGTAGGTGCAGAAGTAGGAGACGACGAAATTGAGCACGAAGATGATGAAGAAGATGAAGAAGACGTACCAACCGCTCTTGAGAATGCTGGGAATGTTGGGCAGCAGGAACAATACCATGACGGCGACCATGAAGATGGTGGAGACCTCGCCCAGCGGGTGTGCCATCTTTTTTATCCAGGCGGGCTTTTTGGCGCGGATGAGCAGACCGATGCCGAGCGGGATGATGACCAGGACGACCAGCGTGAGCAGGATGTTGACGACGGGCACCGTGACGTCGCCCGGCAGGAAGAGCGAAGCGGTAAACGGTGTGACGATGACCACTGCCAGCGACAGCACCCCCAGCAACGCGATGCCCAGCACGTTGTCGCCCCCCGCGATCTGTACGTTCTTGATGCCCACGGGAGCGCCGGCAAACAGGTTGATGAGCACCGCGGCGATGATGACGGTTTGTGCCGCTTCGCCCAGCGAGTCCGCCATGAGGTTGGCTACGATGCTGGCAATGAGCGGCGCGGCCACCATGTTGAACACGAGCGCGAGGATGATGGGGCGGGGATGCTTGAAGGATGCGGCGATCTGCCCCAATGTGGTGGTGAGGCCTACGCCGACCATGGTGGCATACACAAAGATGACCAGACAGATGGGCTGCAGAATGCTAAGGACCGTTTGCATGTTGGCGGCCTCCCTTGAAGAATGAAATAATGGGCCCGAAAAGCGACGCAAAAACAGGCCTCTACCTCATCATACGCCAACGAGACAGAATGTTCGGAAGAACACTGTCGAATGTGCTGGCTGGTGGCGGATTTCTTGCGTGAAAGGCAAAAAACTTTGAGCGCGTCCCCAAAACGGGGCGGATCAGAGCTGTTTGCGATGAGCTTACAATGGCTCTGCCGGACGGCTTGTGCTGGAAAGTACTGTGTTTGTATCTTTTGCATTTCTTTATGCCGTTTTGTCGGACAGCAGATAAAATAAGCAAAAAACAGCCTAGATTCGGATGAATCCAGGCTGTTTTTCTTGGTGGGCCTTCGGGGACTCGAACCCGGGACCGTCCGGTTATGAGCCGGATGCTCTAACCAACTGAGCTAAAGGCCCGTGCAATCGCCTGCCGGCAGGCCGGCAGGCGAGGTGGATGAAAGGTCGTCTAGCTCATCGTGTCGGGGGCCACGTCGGGTAGGTATTGGCCGTCGGTCACGGTCATCGATTCGCTGGTCTTGGTCACCAGTTCAGTGATCTCGGCGCTTACGGCGGAGGATTTGATCGTTTCGATGTTTTCTTCCACATAAGTTTCGTCCAGCGGCAGGCGCATGATGATGTGGTAGCCATAGGTGCTCTCGATGGGGTCGGAGATCTCTCCCACATCCAGCTCCATAGTGCCGTCGTAGAACTCGTCCACCATCTCGCCCTCGCCGAAGGTGTAGCCGTCGGGATAGGTTGCCAAGCCGGTGTCTTCGCTGTATTCGTTCATCAGCTTTTCGAAGGTGGCGGCGGGGTCTTCGCTGTCGCGGATCTGCTTGAGGATATCCTCGGTCTGCACCAGAGCGTCTTCCTTGGCCTGCTCGGCGTCGGTGGCCTCTTCGTCGAACATGATGAGGATGTGCTTCGCAGTGGCGATGGTACTGAACAAATCATCCTCGCTCTCGCCATCCACTTTCTTTTGTTCTTCGGCGGTCACCGCATCGTATGCCTTTGAGGCAAGAGCGGTCTGCTCGGCGATGCGCACATACATCGCTTCGTCGGTGTAGTAGAGTTCGTGCAGCCACTTTTCAAAGTCGGAGCCATGCTCCTCCTTTTTGGCGGCAAGGTCTTCCTGCACCTTTGCCTTGTCTTCGTCATCCAGCTCGATACCCATTTCCTTGGCGATCTGCAACCATGCATAGCGCTGCTTCAGGCTGTCGGACACACTGGTCTTCAGCAGGATCTCGTAGTTGTGGTCATAGTCGCTGGCCCACACCTCGCTGCCGCCGCCCAGCTGCTCTTCCACATATTCCTTGTTCATCATGTAGTAATAACGGTATTCGTCGAACGAGACTTCATAGTCGCCAATGGTCAGCATTGTGCCGGGGTCTTCCACGCGTGTTCCGTCCACCACCAGGCCGGTGGCGGCCTCGGCGGGTTCGTAGCTGGCTGTGGCGAAAGCGATGCCGGTGACGACGGCCACCACCACGACGATGGCGACGACTGCCTTGATGATTCTTGCCATATTGCACTTTCCTTCCTATTTCCTGCCCGGCGCATGAGAATACGTGTTGCGCCCGTGGCCATTCTGCACAGAAATCTATTATACTAAAAAAAAGTGCAAACGTATAGACTGAACACAAAATTTTCAAGAAAACGCGATGGAGGGATGTCCGGCGGGAGGTCATGGTGACAAATGCATACAAAATTTGGCTGGTGCCTCGTTGGAGGATAGGGTATACTAAATGAACGGAAAGAGACCCAAAGGCAGGAAGGGGACGGACGATGCGGGAACTAGATGTGGAGCAGGTGAGCCGGGCGGTGGCCGAGTTGTGCGTGCGCGCCAACCGGCAGCTGCCCTCAGACGTGGTGAGGGCGCTGGAACGCACGTTGGAGCCGGGTGGCGAACGGTATGAGCTGTATGCGCCGGCGCGCGCCGTGTTGGGGGACCTTGTGGACAACGTGCGGGCGGCGGGGGAGATGTGCCTGCCAATCTGCCAGGACACGGGCATGGCTTGTGTGTTCGTCGAACTGGGGCAGGATGTGCACCTTGTGGGCGGCAACCTAGAGGACGCAGTGGATGCCGGGGTGCGCTTGGGCTACACGGCGGGCTACCTGCGCAAAAGCGTGGTGGCCGACCCCATACGCCGGGGCAACACCGGCGACAACACGCCCGCACTGCTGAATGTGCATCTGGCCGAGGGCGAGGGCGTGCGGCTGACCGTGCTGCCCAAGGGCTTTGGCAGCGAGAACATGAGCCGCATCGCCATGCTGAAGCCGTCCGACGGGCGGGAGGGCGTGGAGGCGTTCGTCCTGGACACGGTGCGCGCGGCGGGCCCCAACCCCTGCCCGCCGGTGGTGGTGGGCGTGGGCATCGGCGGCAGCTTTGACAGATGCGCCGCGCTGGCAAAGCAGGCGCTGCTGCGCCCGTTGGGCGTGCCGAACGCCGACCCCTACTATGCAGAGATGGAAGACGGCCTGCTGGCGCGGGTGAACGCGCTGGGCACCGGGCCCGCAGGCTGCGGCGGAAAAACGACGGCGCTGGGGCTGGCAGTTGAAGCTTTCCCCACGCACATAGCGGCGCTGCCGGTAGCGGTGAACATCTCCTGCCACGCAACGCGGCGGGCGAGTATGGAGCTGTGAGGGGAGGGGAACTTGTGGAAGCAAAGAGACTGCACACGCCGCTGGACAAAGAAGCGCTGGCCGCCCTGCGCGCGGGCGACCGTGTACTGCTGAGCGGGGAGATATATACGGCGCGCGACGCCGCCCATGCGCGCCTGTTTGAGATGCTGCAAGCGGGCGAGGAACTGCCCCTCGAGCTTGCGGGGACCTGCATCTACTACGCAGGGCCCACGCCTGCCCCGCCGGGACAGGTTATCGGGGCGGTGGGGCCCACCACTGCCGGACGCATGGATAAGTACACGCCGCTGCTGCTGCAAAAAGGGCTGGCCGCCATGATTGGCAAGGGGCGGCGCAGCCCGCAGGTGATGGAGGCCATCCGGGAGAACGGCGCCGTCTATTTCGGCTTCATCGGCGGAGCGGGGGCGTTGGCCGCCGCCTGTGTGGAGAGTGAGGAGATAGTGGCCTTTGAGGACCTGGGCAGTGAGGCCATCCGCAGGCTGGAGGTGCGCGACCTGCCGCTGACCGTGCTGGCTGACGCCGCGGGCGGCGACCTGTACGAGAGCGGCCCGGCGGAGTACCGGGCGCAGGCAGGTTTGTAGTTACGCCAGTTGTGAAAAGAACGCCGTTTGCTTCGCGATGCGCGCCATCAGCGCGTCGAACGCCTGGGGCGTGAGGCACTGGGGGCCGTCGGAGAGGGCGTTGGCGGGATCGTTGTGCACCTCGATCATCAGCCCGTCGGCGCCGGCGGCCACGGCGGCCTGGGCCAGCGGCTGTACAAGCGCGCTGATGCCTGCGGCGTGGCTGGGATCCACGATGACGGGCAGGTGGCTCTTGTGCTTCAGGATGGGCACGGCGCTGATGTCCAGTGTGTTGCGGGTGGCGTTCTCAAAGGTGCGGATGCCCCGCTCGCACAGGATGACCTTCTCGTTGCCGCCCGCCAGGATGTACTCGGCGCTCATGAGCAGCTCCTCCAGCGTGGAGGACAGCCCCCGCTTGAGCAGCACCGGTACATCCAGGGCGCCCAGCTCGCGCAGCAGCTCGAAGTTTTGCATGTTGCGGGCCCCCACCTGGATGATGTCCACCCCCGCGTCGAGGAAAAGCGGGATGTGGGAGGCGTCCATCAGTTCGGTGACGATGGGCAGGCCGGTTGCCTCGCGCGCCTTGACGAGCAGGTCCAGCCCTTCGGCGCGCAGGCCCTGGAAGGAGTAGGGCGAGGTGCGCGGTTTAAAAGCCCCGCCGCGCAGGAACTGCGCCCCGCTGCGTTGCACATCGCGCGCAACGCGGGTGATCTGCTCCTCGCCCTCCACACTGCAGGGGCCGGCCATGACGGCGAAATGCCCGCCTCCGATGCGCACGCCGCCGGCCTCCACAACGGTGTCGGCCGGGTGGAATTTTCGGTTGGCCTTCTTGTACGGCTCGCTCACCCGGCGCACCTCGGCTACGATGGGGCTGGCGAGGATGGTGTCGGTGTCCAGCGTGGAGGTGTCGCCCACCAGGCCGATGAGACGGGTGTGCGTGCCGGTGGACGCGTGGATGGAAAAACCCATCTGCTCGAAATTTTTGCACAGGTCTTGTACCTGCTGGTCGGCCGCTTCGGGCCGGAAGATGATGATCATGGAGAGCCTCCTTACGTGTTGCGTGCAAAATGCGGCCGTCACAACAAAAAACCGGCAGCTTTGCAAACTGCCGGTTGGACTGCCAGTGGTGGGGAAAGGCCGGACGGATTACCCCGCGCCGAACGCTCCCGCACGCCTGCAGCAAAACCGGCCCCTGCCATAATAATAGCAGAAGCGGATGCCGGTATAGGAGCGCACGGGTGCGGACGGATGCATGGCCATTCTCCTCGGTTTTTCTTGTTGCACAGTATACCCGCCGGGGCGCGAAATGTCAAGGCCGGCTGTGCTGTGTGGATAGATTTTAATGTGGTATAATAATGTTGCCAATGTGTTGGGCGCAGCGCGTCTGGGAAGCGGGGGACGGTTTGCTGAGAGTTGTATGTTTCATACTTATCGCCGCAGGCGGGGTCATCACGCTGGTTACGGCATGGCGGTTCCACCGCTTTTTGCGCTACAGCCGAGCCGAGAGTTACGGCCTGACCCTGCGTGACCGGACGGCAGGCGTGCTGTCCCAGGTGGTGATGGTTTTCTTCATCATCGGGTTCGTGGTGGGGGCGCTGGACGTGGCTCTGCGCGACGTGGAGCCCATCTACCTGTTTGTGGGTTTTGTGTTTTTTGTGGGAGCCATCTTCATTGCGATGCTGGTGCAGTCCCAGATACACATGGCGGCCTCGTTGCGGGAGAAGTCACTGGAAGTGATGCGCACCTTCGTGAACGCCATCGAGGTGAAGGACAGCTACACACGGGGGCACTCGCTTCATGTATATGAGATCGTGGAGCTGTTCTGCCAATACCTGCTGCCGCGCGAGCGCGGAAGGCTGAACATCCCGAAGTTGTTGGACGCCGCCATTTTGCACGATATTGGCAAGATCGGCGTGGAAGACCGCATACTGAACAAGGCCGGACCGCTTACCGAGGAAGAATGGGAGCAGGTTCGCAGCCATCCCCGCCTCAGCGCGCATATGCTGGAGGGCACTACCTTTTTGGAAATTGCCCCCTGGGTGCTGTACCACCACGAGCGTGTGGACGGCAAGGGGTATTACAAGCTGTCTGGCGCCGAGATCCCGCTCGAATCGCGCATCATATCGGTGGCGGACACCTACTCGGCCATCACCACCGACCGTGTGTACCGTCCGCGCCGCACCCACGACCAGGCGATCGGGATACTGCGGGAGGTGGCCGGCACCCAGCTGGACGCACGGCTGGTGGAGTGCTTCTGCCAGGTGCCCAAAAGTGAGCTGGAAGCGCTGAGCGCTGCCCGGGAGATGGTTGTGCCCCCGGGCGTATAGGGTCCTTTTGCGGGGCGAAGAAAGGAGCTTCGGGGAATATCCCCAGTTTTCGTGGGACGAGGGCGCTTCCTCTCGTGGAAAGCGCAAAACCGTGGCCGGCGCACTTGCATTTTTGCCCCTGAACCGGTAGTATAGAAGAAGAAGATTTTAAAGGAATGGTAGAGGAAATCCGGCTCGCTTTAGGGGGGTGTGCGTATGCAAACGAGAGGCCCGCGCGCGACGAGCGCGCACACAAGGGCGGCTGTTTGCACGCGCGGCTGTGGGGGCCGGGCCGTCTCGTGATACACAGGCACCGGTGCATCCTGGCATCGCGGCCTTTTTTGTTTTTTGGGCGCCCTAAAAGCGCGCCTGTGAACGGCATGAATATGAAGAGGAGTGGACGGGATGGCAAAGAAAGTGGCGCTGCTGATGGGCAGCGACAGCGACCTGCCCATCGTGCAGAAGGGGATGGACACGCTGGCCGAACTGGGCATCGTGTGCGAGGCGCACATCATGAGCGCACACCGCACGCCGGACAGGGTGGCGGCGTTTGCCGCCGGTGCGCGCGAGGCGGGGTTCGGGGCCATCATTGCGGCGGCGGGCATGGCCGCCCATCTGGCCGGGGTGGTGGCTGCCCACACGACGCTGCCGGTGATTGGCATACCCTGCAAAGGGGGCGCCATGGACGGGTTGGACGCGCTGCTGGCAACCGTGCAGATGCCGCCGGGCATCCCGGTAGCCACGGTGGGGCTGAACGCCGGCGCCAACGCAGCGTTGCTGGCCGCCCAGATATTGGCGGTGGAGGACGAAGCAATCGCCCACAAGCTGGCTGCGCGCCGCGCGGAGATGGCAAAGGCCATCGACGAGAAGGACAGGGCGCTGCAAAAATGAGCCTGTATCCGGCGATGCGCCGCTTTTAGAGGGGGCGGCGCGGCACCGGCAAAGGAGCGTGCGGGAGGTGCCAATAGCGGCATTGCCGCGCGTTACGATATCTGAGCATTTGGGCCGGGCCTGCCCGGGCTGAACCGGCAGGCCCCGAAACGGGGGAAAGTACAGCGATGGAAAAACGGGAACAATTATACGAAGGCAAGGCCAAAAGGGTATTTGCCACAGACGACCCTGCACTGGTGATCGTACAGTACAAGGACGACGCGACGGCCGGCAACGGCGCAAAGCGGGGCACCATCGAAGGCAAGGGGCCCATCAACAACAAGGTGACGAACCACCTGATGCGCCTTCTGGAGCAAAAGGGCGTGCCTACCCACTATGTGCAGCAGCTGGACGACCGGGAGACGGTCGTGAAAAAGGTGGAGATCGTGCCCATCGAGGTAATCGTGCGCAACCGGGCGGCCGGCCATATGGCCGAGCGGCTGGGCCTTGAAGAGGGGACGAAGCTGGCGCGCACTGTGCTGGAATACAGCTACAAGAACGACGAGCTGGGCGACCCGATGGTGAGCGACTGGCACATCCTGGCCATGGGCTGGGCCACCGAGGAGGAGCTGCGGACGATCGAACGGATGGCCTTGCGCATCGACGAGGTGCTGGGGGCGTACCTGGCCGAGGCGGGCATTGAGCTGGTGGACTTCAAGTTGGAGTTTGGCCGCACGCCGGAGGGCGTGCTCGTGCTGGCGGACGAGATATCGCCCGATACCTGCCGCTTCTGGGATATGCAGACCGGCCAGAAGCTGGACAAGGACCGCTTCCGCCGGGACATGGGCGGCGTGGAAGACGCTTACCGGGAGATATTGCACCGCCTGACTGGCGAGTGAGACGAATGGGAACACAGCAAACCAGCAAAAGCGAAAGAAGGATACGGGTGCACAAGATGGACGGACAGGGATGTAAGCGGCCGCCCTGCGGGGGTGGGCAGGAGGACAAACTGCACGAGGAGTGCGGCGTGTTTGGCGTGTACAACAAGGGCGAGGTGGACCACCTGGCCGGCATGTGCTACTACGGGCTGTATGCTCTGCAGCACCGCGGGCAGGAAAGCTGCGGCATCGCCGTGAACGACGACGGCGTGATCACCAGCCAGCGCGCGCTGGGGCTGGTGGGAGAGGTGTTCACCCAGGATGCGCTGGCGGCGTTGGGCGACGGGCAGATCGCTATCAGTCACGTGCGCTACGGCACCACCGGCGCCTCCCGCGTGGCCAACGCGCAGCCGCTTGTCATCAACCACGTGAAGGGCAGCATGGCCCTTGCCCACAACGGCAACCTGACCAACGCCGCCGAGCTGCGCGAGGAGCAGGAGCTGCGGGGGGGCATCTTCCAGACAACGAGCGACACCGAGGTGATCGCCTACATCATCACGCAGGAGCGGCTGCACGCGCCCAGCATCGAGCGGGCGGTGGAATACGCCATGCCCAAGCTGGCGGGGGCGTACTCGCTGGTGTTGATGAGCCCGCGCAAGCTGATTGCCGCGCGCGACCCGCACGGCTTCCGGCCACTCTGTATGGGCCGCATCGGCGAGAGCATCGTGTTTGCGAGCGAGTCCTGCGCCCTGAACGCCGTGGGCGCGGAGTTTGTGCACGACATCGAGCCGGGCGAGATCGTGGTGGTGAGCGAGGAGGGCGTTGAGAGCATCCGCACCCACTGCGGCGCGCCAACATCGCTGTGCGTGTTCGAATACGTCTACTTTGCCCGGCCGGATTCGGTCATCGACGGCGCGTCGGTGCACGAGGCGCGGGTGCGCGCGGGCGAGCTGCTTGCCCGGGAGCACCCGGTAGACGCCGACGTGGTCATCGGCGTTCCGGATTCGGGGCTGGACGCCGCCCTGGGCTACGCCCGGGCCAGCGGCATCCCCTACGGTATCGGCTTTTTGAAGAACAAATACATCGGGCGCACCTTTATCGCACCAACCCAGAGCCAGCGGGAGGACGCTGTACGCATCAAGCTGAACCCCATCGCGGCCACCGTGGCCGGCAAACGGGTGGTGATGGTGGACGACTCGATCGTGCGCGGCACCACCAGCCTCAAGATCATCCGGCTGCTGCGCGAGGCGGGTGCCAAAGAGGTGCACATGATGCTGTCCTGCCCGCCGTTTTTGTACCCCTGCTATTTTGGCACCGACATCGACTCGAGCGAGAAGCTGATCGCCTACAACCACACCATCGAGGAGATCCGCGCCATCATCGACGCCGACTCGCTGGGCTATCTGTCTATCGAGGCGGTGAACCGGGTGGCCGAGGGCTGCAGATTGAGCTTTTGCGATGGGTGCTTCACCGGGGATTATCCCGTGGCGCCGCCCACCCGCAGCCTGAAGAGCAAATTTGAGGAAAAGCTGCACGACAAAGAGCAGATGCGTTTCGGCATGGGCGATTAGGATGCGGGTTCCGGGCGCGCTGTGGCTGCGTCCCCTGTTTTGAGCCAAACCTGCGGGAGAGTATTCCGCGCAAAATGCGAGAGAGATGAGGTGGGCGGTCATGTCTGACAGTGCCAGCGAGAGTTACAAGGCCGCGGGGGTGGATATCACCGCCGGCTACGAGGCCGTGGAGCGCATGAAGAGCCACGTGGCGCGCACGAAGATACCCGGCGCGCTGGGCGGCCTTGGCGGCTTTGGGGGCTTGTTTGCGCCAGGGGTTGCCGGCATGAAGGAGCCGGTGCTGGTGAGCGGCGTGGACGGCGTGGGCACCAAGCTGAAGATCGCCTTCCTGCTGGATAAACACGATACCATCGGCATCGACTGCGTGGCCATGTGCGTAAATGACATTGTTTGCTCGGGCGCGCAGCCGCTGTTTTTCCTCGATTACATCGCCTGCGGCCGCAACGAACCGGCGCGCATCGAGGCCGTTGTGGCCGGGGTGGCCGAGGGTTGCGTGCAGGCCGGCTGCGCGCTGATTGGCGGCGAGACGGCCGAGCATCCCGGCATGATGCCGGAGGACGAATACGACCTGGCCGGCTTTTCCGTGGGGCTGGTGGACAAGGAAAAGATGCTGGGCGGCGCACCCATGAAGCCGGGGGGCGCGCTCATCGCGCTGCCTTCTTCCGGCCTGCACTCAAATGGATTTTCATTGGTGCGCAAGGTGCTGGGCATCGGCGGGGACGACGCAGCCGCGCGCCGCGCGCTGGATGCAAAGGTGCACGAGCTGGGCATGACACTGGGCGAAGCGCTGTTGACGCCCACCCGCATCTATGTGAAACCCCTGCTGGCGCTGCTGGCCGCCCTGCCGGTGTGGGGCGTGTCGCACATCACGGGTGGCGGGTTCTACGAGAACATCCCCCGCATGCTTACGCCGGGTGTCTCCGCCCGCATCGACAGGGACGCACTGCTGGTGCCGCCCGTGTTCGACGTGGTGGCCAAGGCGGGGGACATCCCCGAGCGGGACATGTTCAACACCTTCAACATGGGCGTGGGCATGTGCATCACGCTGGCGGACGAGCACGCGGACGAGGCCGTGCGCCTGCTGCGCGGGCAGGGCGTGGCCGCCTATCTGCTGGGTGAATTGGTGCCCGGCGAAGGGAAGGTGCTCATGTGAAAAAGCGTGTGGCGGTGCTGGTGAGCGGCGGGGGAACCAACCTGCAGGCGCTGCTGGACGCGTGTGCCCGCGGCGAGATGCCCCATGCGGACATCACACTGGTGGTCTCCTCGCGGCCGGGCGTGAAGGCGCTGGAGCGCGCGGACAAAGCCGGTGTGGACAACCTGGTGGTGGAGCGCAAGGCGTTTGCCGACCTATATGCCTACGACGGGGCGCTGCTGGCTCTTCTGTGGGAGCGAGGCATCGACCTGCTGGTGACGGCCGGCTTCATGACCATACTGGGCCCGGAGGTGCTGAAGGCGTACAATGGGCGCATTGTGAACGTGCACCCCAGCCTGATACCCAGCTTTTGCGGCGACGGCATGTATGGCCTGCGCGTGCATGAGGCGGCGCTGGCCTATGGTGTGAAGGTGACCGGCGCGACGGTGCACCTTGTGAATGAGATCACCGACGGCGGGAAGATCCTGCTGCAAAAGGCGGTGGAAGTGAAAGAGGGCGACACGCCCGAGGCGTTGCAGCGCCGGGTGATGGAAGAGGCCGAATGGATACTTTTGCCCAAAGCCGTGGAGATGCTGTGCGCGAAGCTGGCCGCGGGTGAGGAACCGTGAAGGCGATGTCAGGCAAAGCGGATGCTCTTCCTCCGCTCGGAGCTGCTGCTCCCGGGAGTACACATGATATGTGAACTCCCGAGCCCTCGCTACGAAACGCCATCCACTCGCCTGTACGCGATGCTTCCACGCAGGATAGGAGGATACAGACATGCTGTATGATCTGAACCAGCTGCTAAAAGAGAACCCTTACCCCGGGCGGGGCATCATGCTGGGCCGCAGCGCCGATGGGCAGCAGGCGGTCCTTGTGTATTTCATCATGGGCCGCAGCGAAAATTCCCGTAACCGGGTGTTTGTAGAGAAGGACGGCGGCATCATCACGAAGGCCGCGGACCCGGCCAAGCTGTCCGACCCTAGCCTCATCATCTACGCGCCGGTGCGCCGACACGGCCAGCGCACCATCGTGACGAACGGCGACCAGACCGATACCATCTACAGCTGTTTGGAGCGGGACATCGGCTTCGAGGAGGCGCTGCACACACGCACCTTCGAGCCCGACGCGCCCAACTATACCCCGCGCATCTCCGGCTTGTTGACGCTGGATTTTGCCGGGTTTTCGTACAAGTTGTCCATCCTGAAGTCGGCCGGGGGGAATGCGGGGTCTGCCCAGCGCATGTTCTTCGACTACCCGCAGCCGCTGCCGGGGCAGGGGCACTTTATCCACACCTACGCCGCTGACGGTGAGCCGCTGCCCAGCTTTTTTGGCGAGCCGCGCCCGGTGGCGCTGGCGGGTTCCCTCACCATGCGGGCGGACCTTGAGCTGTTCGCCCGGAGCGTGTGGGAGAGCCTTGATGCAGAGAACAAGGTGTCGCTCTTTGCGCGCACCATCCAGCTGGACGGCGCGGAGGAGACCTGCATCATCAACAAATATGCCACAGTGGGGGATGGTGGAGCATGAAAGAGATCGAACTGAAATACGGTTGCAATCCGAACCAAAAGCCGGCGCGCATCTTTGGCGAGGAGTTGCCGGTGCAGGTGCTGAACGGCCGGCCGGGGTACATCAATTTCCTGGACGCGCTGAACAGCTGGCAGCTGGTGCGGGAGCTGCGCGCCGCGACCGGCCTACCGGCAGCGGCCTCGTTCAAGCATGTGTCGCCGGCGGGGGCGGCTGTAGGGCTGCCCCTCTCGCCCATATTGCGCAACATCTATTTTGTGGAAGAAGGGCTGACCCTAAGCCCCTTGGCCTGTGCCTACGCCCGCGCCCGCGGGGCGGACCGTATGTCCAGCTACGGGGACTGGGTGGCGCTTTCGGACGAGTGTGACGAGGCCACCGCCCGCCTGCTGCTGCACGAGGTGAGCGACGGGGTTATCGCGCCGGGGTACACTGCCGCGGCGCTGGCCGTGTTGCGCCAGAAACGCAAGGGTGGGTACAACATCGTGCAGGTGGATCCCCGTTTCGAGCCGCCGGACATCGAGCGCAAGGACGTGTTCGGGGTCACCTTCGAGCAGGGGCGCAACGAGGTGCGCATCGGCGCGCAATTGTTGCAGGAACTGCCCACCCAAAACAAGACGCTGACCGAGGAACAAAAGCGCGACCTCATCATTGCGCTCATCACGCTTAAATATACCCAGTCGAACTCCGTGTGCTACGTGAAGGACGGACAGGCCATCGGCGTGGGTGCGGGGCAGCAGAGCCGCATCCACTGCACCCGTCTAGCCGGGAACAAGGCCGACAACTGGCACCTGCGCCAGCACCCCAAGGTCGTGGGCCTGCCCTTTGTGAAGGGCATCGGCCGGGCGGACCGGGACAATGCCATCGACCTGTATATTGGCGAGGATGCGGACGATGTGCTGGCCGATGGCGCCTGGCAGAAGGTGTTCGAGCAGCGTCCACAGCCGCTGACAGCGGCCGAGAAGAAGGAGTTTTTGGCCGGAGTGGGCGATGTGGCACTGGGCAGCGACGCATTCTTCCCTTTTGGGGACAACATCGAGCGGGCACACCGCAGCGGCGTGTGCTGCGTGGCGCAGCCGGGCGGCTCCATCCGCGACGACCATGTGATAAGCACCTGCGACAAGTATGGCATCGCCATGGCCTTCACCGGGCTGAGGCTGTTCCATCATTGAACGATTGCGATCGTATAGAATTTTGATACAGATTTGAGCCTGGAGGATGGCGATGGGAATGAAGATCGCTGTGATTGGCGGGGGTGGTCGCGAGCATGCCCTGGTGCGCAAGCTGCAGGAAAGCCCCCTGTGCGGCGAGGTGGTGGTGCTGCCGGGCAACGGCGGCACGGCGCTGGACGCCGGGAATGTGGATATCAAGGCCACCGACCTTGCGGGCGTGGTGCAGTATTGCAAGGAGAATGCCGTTGAGTATGTGGTGGTGGCGCCCGACGACCCGCTTGCGATGGGCATGGTGGACGCGCTGGCGGCGGCGGGCATCCCCGCTTTCGGGCCCAGTGCCGCGGCTGCGCGCATCGAGGCCAGCAAGGTGTTTGCCAAAAACCTAATGCGCAAGTACGGCATCCCCACGGCGGGGTACCGTGTTTTTTCGGATGCGCAGGAGGCGCTGAGCTATCTGCGGATGGAGTCCGACTACCCGGTGGTGGTGAAGGCGGACGGCCTGGCGCTGGGCAAGGGGGTATCCATCTGCCTGGGGCAGGCCGAGGCGGAAGCGGCCATCCATGGTATCATGGAGGAGAAGATATTTGGCGCCAGCGGCACGCAGGTGGTCATCGAGGAATTCCTGACAGGGCCGGAGGTGAGTGTGCTGGCCTTCTGTGACGGTGAGCGGGTGGTGCCCATGACCTCCAGCACCGACCACAAGCGTGCGATGGACGGCGACCTTGGCCCCAACACGGGGGGGATGGGTTGCATCGCGCCCAGCCCGTACTACACAAAAGAGATGGCTGCCCGCTGTATGGAGGAGATCTTCCTGCCCACCGTGCGCGCTATGCGGCAGGAGGGCGCGCCTTTTAAGGGCTGCCTGTATTTCGGGCTGATGATGACAGCGATGGGCCCCAAGGTGATCGAGTACAACTGCCGTTTTGGCGACCCGGAGACACAGGTGGTGCTGCCCCTGCTGGAGGGTGACCTTGTGGAGATCATGCAGGCGTGCACGAATGGCGCGCTGGACAAAAGTATGGTGCGCGTGAAGGACGGGGCGGCGGCCTGCGTGGTGATGGCCAGCGGCGGATACCCCGGCAGCTACGAAAAGGGCAAGGTCATCACCGGAATCGAAGAGGCCGAGGCGCTGCCCGGCGTGCAGGTGTACCACGCGGGCACCCGGCTGTTGGACGGGCGGTTGCTTACCTCCGGCGGGCGGGTGCTGGGCGTGCAGGCCGGCGCGGGGACGCTGGCCGAAGCGCTGGCCATCGCATATGAAGCGGTGGAAAAGATCCACTTCGACGGCGCCTATTACAGGAGTGACATTGGCAAGAAAGCGCTGCAGATGACGCGCAGCAGCCGGCGATAGCAAGGGGCGGGAGATACCTGCCGCCAGGCCCCGGCGGATAGCATGACACAGCAGATTGCCTGCAAGCTTCCGGATGGTTGTCGCCCTCCGTAAGTGGGCGTGTGCCGGGACAAAAAGGATTGGATGACGGGGAGGGCTTATGGTCAACCGAGTGTATGTGGAGAAAAAACCGGAATATGCCGTGGAGGCGCATGCGCTGTTCGACGAGCTGAAAGGCCTTTTGGGCGTGGAAGCTTTGCGCGGCGTGCGGGTGCTCAACCGCTACGATGTGGAGGGGCTTTCCACGGCGTTGTTCGAGAGCAGCCGTGATACAGTGTTCAGCGAACCTGCGCTGGATATCGTGCACGATGAGCTGCCCGCGGCCGACCACCTCTTTGCCGTGGAGTACCTGCCCGGCCAGTTTGACCAACGGGCCGATTCGGCCAGCGAGTGCATCCAGCTCATCAGCCAGGGCGAGCGCCCAGCCGTGCGCAGCGCCCGGGTATACCTGCTGGAGGGCGCGCTTTCCGCTGACGACCTCGCGGCGGTGAAGATGTATCTAATCAACCCCGTGGAGGCCCGTGAGGCGGACCTTGCGCTGCCCGAAACGCTGCATGCCGTCTACTCCGAGCCGGCGGACATCGCCACGGTGGAGGGCTTCACGGCCATGGACGATGCCGGGCTAGCGCAGCTGCGTGAGCAGTACGGCCTTGCGATGGATGAAGCGGACCTCGCCTTCTGCCGGACGTATTTTGCAGCCGAAGAGCGGGATCCCACTCTCACAGAGCTGCGGATGATTGACACCTACTGGAGCGATCACTGTCGACACACTACATTCAACACCTATCTTGACAATATAGTGGTTGAGGACGAAAATGCAAATAAAAGCTATGAATTATATAAAAATTTGCGAAAAGAGCTGGGGCGTGACAGGGGAGACAAGCCAGTAAGCCTAATGGACCTGGGCACCATCGGCGCGAAAGCCTTGAAGGCGGACGGTGTGCTAAAGGGCCTGGACGAGAGCGATGAGATCAACGCGTGCAGTGTGGAGATCAATGTGGACAACAACGGCGAGACGGAGCCGTGGCTGCTGTTGTTCAAGAACGAGACGCACAACCACCCCACCGAAATCGAGCCGTTCGGCGGCGCGGCCACCTGCATTGGCGGTGCGATACGCGACCCGCTGGCCAACCGGGGGTACGTGTTTGGCGCCATGCGCGTGACCGGCGCGGGTGATCCGCTGGCCCCGGTGGGCAGCACGCTGCCAGGCAAGCTGCCCCAGCGCAAGCTGGTCACCACGGCGGCGCATGGGTATTCCAGCTACGGCAACCAGGTGGGCCTCGCCACCGGGCAGGTGACCGAGCTGTATCACCCGGGCTACATTGCCAAGCGTATGGAGGTGGGGGCGGTGCTGGGCGCCGTGCCGCTGGAAAATGTGCGCCGTGAAGAGCCGCGGGCCGGCGACGTGGTGCTGCTGGTGGGCGGGCGCACCGGCCGCGATGGCTGCGGTGGGGCGACCGGTTCCTCTAAGGCGCACGGCGCCCAAAGCCTGGAAGAGTGCGGCGCGGAGGTGCAGAAGGGCAACCCGCCGGTGGAGCGCAAGCTGCAGCGGCTGTTCCGCAACCCGGAGGCATCCCTGCTCATCCGCCGCTGCAACGATTTTGGCGCGGGGGGCGTGTCGGTGGCCATTGGCGAACTGGCCGACGGGCTGGACATCGACCTGGACGCCGTGCCCAAGAAATATGACGGACTGGACGGCACGGAGCTTGCTATCAGCGAAAGCCAGGAGCGCATGGCGGTAGTGGTGGAGAGCAAGGACGCCGCCCGTTTCATCGCGCTTGCCGCGCAGGAGAACGTAGAAGCGACGCAGGTGGCCGTGGTGACGGACACGGACCGCCTGGTGATGCGTTGGCGCGGGAAGGTCATCGTGGACATCGCGCGCAGCTTCCTGGCGTCCAGCGGCGCTGAAAAGCATGCGGGGGTACGTGTGCCGCCGCTGCCGGTGCCCACAACTGCCCAGCCAGCGGGCAAGACGCTGGGCGAAAAGCTTGAAAACCACATGAAAACGCTGAACCATTGTTGCAACAAGGGGCTTGGCGAACGGTTCGATTCGACGATCGGCTCGGGCAGTGTGCTGATGCCCTACGGCGGAAAGTACCAGTTGACGCCGGCCCAGGCCATGGCCATGAAGATACCCGTGCGGGGCGATACGTCGACCTGCGCGGGCATGGCCTTCGGGTTCGACCCCTTTATCTCGGAGCAGAACCCCCACGACGGTGCGTACCTTGCCGTGGTGGACAGTGTGGCGAAGCTGTGCGCCGGCGGCTTTGCGCGGGAGAACATCTACCTGAGCTTCCAGGAATATTTTGAGCGGCTGCGCGACGAGGACACCCGCTGGGGCAAGCCGTTTGCCAGCCTGCTGGGCGCGCTGCGGGCGCAGCTGGACCTGGGCGTCGCGGCCATCGGTGGCAAGGATTCGATGTCCGGCAGCTTCGAGGAGCTGGACGTACCGCCCACACTCATCTCGTTTGCCGTGGCCGCGGGCGACGCCGCCGATGTGATGAGCCCGGAGTTCGAGCTGCCGGGCAGCAAGCTGGTATGGCTGCGCCCGGCATACCAGGACGGCGGCCTGCTGCCCCATCCGGAAAGCTTTGCGGAAAACCTGAAGCTGCTGCGTGAGGCAATCCGTGGCAAAAAGGTTCTGGCGGCCTGGGCCGTGGGCGCCGGGGGCCCTGCCGAAGGCCTGTGCAAGATGGCGTTCGGCAACCGCATGGGCGTGCGCCTGACGGCCGCGATGCCGGAGGATGAGTTGTTCATCCCGGCGTTCGGCTCCTTTTTGCTGGAGCTTGCCGAGGATGTGGACCTGGGCGAGGACCTTGGCGAGACGACCATGCGCTACGAGCTGGCCGTGGGCGGCGAGAGGGTTGCCTTGGGAGGCGTACAGGAGGCGTATGAGGCGCGGCTGGAACCAGTGCTGCCCTATCGCACCCCCTCGCCCGAGGAGAAGGTGGAGGTGTTCACCTTCAAGATGGATGACGAGGCCCGCCGCTCACCCCGCGTGAGCGTGGCAAAGCCCCGGGCTCTCATCCCGGTGTTTCCGGGCACAAACTGCGAGTATGACACGGCACATGCCCTGCATCGAGCGGGCGCCGTGCCGGACGTGCTGGTGATACGCAACCAGACGCCTTTGGACGTGGCCCAGAGCGCCAAGGAGCTGGTGCGCCGGCTGGACACCTGCCAGATGGTGGTGCTGCCGGGCGGTTTTTCGGGCGGAGATGAGCCGGATGGCAGTGCAAAGCTCATCACGGCGTTTTTCCGCGGGCCGGCCGTGGCCGAAGCGATGAGCCGCCTGCTGGAGATGCGCGACGGCCTGGTGCTGGGCATCTGCAACGGGTTCCAGGCGCTGGTGAAGCTGGGGCTGCTGCCCCATGGGCAGATCCGCCCGCAGAATGCGCATTCACCCACGCTCACCTTCAACGCCATCGGCCGCCACCAGAGCATGATGGTGCGCACGCGTGTGGCGAGCGCGCTCTCGCCCTGGCTGATGCATGAAGAGGTAGGCGTGATCCACACGATACCGGTGAGCCACGGCGAGGGGCGGTTTGCCGCCGACGCCGACGTTGCCACGGCACTGGCTTTGAACGGGCAGATCGCCACCCAGTATGTGGACCTCGCGGGCGAGCCGACGATGGACGTGCGCTTCAACCCCAACGGCAGCGTCTTTGCCATCGAAAGCATCTCAAGCCCTGATGGGCGCATCCTGGGCAAGATGGGCCACAGCGAGCGCAGCGGTCGACTGCTGCACGTGAACGTGCCGGGCAACAAGTACCAGCGCCTGTTTGAAGGCGGTGTATCGTACTTTAAAGTGTAAGCACTGCGAAAAACGACAAAACTACAAATATCATAATTTTATCAAAATAAATCAGATGTGTAAAATTAACAGATGTTCATATACCGTGATATCCAGAACGCCCATATTTGAACCGGAGGCATGCTATGACCCGAGACCGTTATGTTTCGCCGTTTTCCACCCGCTACGCGTCGGATGAGATGCAGTTTATCTTCTCGGCAGACAACAAGTTTCGCACCTGGCGGCGCTTGTGGGTGGCACTGGCGCGGGCCGAGCAGGCCGCCGGACTGGACATCACCAACGCGCAACTGGCCCAACTGCAAGCGAAGGTGGACGACGTCAACTACGAGGTGGCCGAAGCCCGCGAGGCGGAGGTGCGCCATGATGTGATGGCGCACGTGTACGCCTATGGGCAGCAGTGTCCCGATGCTGCGGGCATCATCCATCTGGGGGCCACCAGCTGCTATGTGGGCGACAATACCGATGTGCTGGTGATGCGGCAGGGGCTGGAACTGGTGCGCGAAAAGCTTTTGGGTGTGATGGGGTTGCTGGCTGGGTTTGCCCGGCAGTACAAGGAGATGCCTGCCCTGGCCTACACCCATCTGCAGCCCGCCCAGCCCACCACCGTGGGCAAGCGGGCGGCGCTGTGGCTGCAGGAACTGTATATGGACTTCGAAGAGGTGGAGCGCCGCTTGGCTGGCCTTGCGCTGCTGGGCAGCAAGGGCACCACCGGCACGCAGGCCAGTTTTATGGAACTGTTTGGCGGCGACGCGCAGAAGGTGAAGCAGGTGGAAGACGCTATTGCCGTCGAGATGGGCCTGCCGCGCGTGGTGCAGGTGTCCGGCCAGACGTATAGCCGCAAGGTGGATTACCAGGTGCTGTCGGCGCTCTCGGGCGTTGCGCAGAGCGCGCACAAGCTGGCAAGCGACCTGCGCATCCTGCAGGGCTTCAAGGAGATGGAGGAGCCGTTTGAGAAGAATCAGATCGGTTCCTCCGCCATGCCGTACAAGCGCAACCCCATGCGTTGTGAGCGC
This sequence comes from Oscillospiraceae bacterium, assembly GCA_031548875.1. Lineage (GTDB taxonomy): Bacteria > Bacillota > Clostridia > Oscillospirales > Ruminococcaceae > JAAYCI01. The sequence goes on along the minus strand of JAVBQQ010000032.1, from coordinate 3,624 downwards.
ATCTGCGCCCTGGCGCGCTACCTGATGGTGGACTGCCTGAACCCCGCCCTCACGGCGGCCAACCAGTGGTTCGAGCGCACGCTGGACGATTCGGCCAACAAGCGCATCGCCGTGGCCGAGGGCTTCCTTGCGGCGGACGCGATACTGAACCTGCTGCTGAGCGTGTGCGACGGGCTAGTGGTGTACCCCAAGGTGGTGGAAGCCCGCCTGAAAGCCGAGCTGCCCTTTATGGCCAGCGAGAACATCCTGATGCGGGCGGTGAAGAAGGGTGGCGACCGGCAGCTGCTGCACGAGCGCATCCGGGAACACGCGTTGGCGGCGGCCCGCGTGGTGAAGGAGGAGGGCGGCCCAAACGAACTGTTGGCGCGCATCGCGGCCGACCCGGCCTTCGGCATGGATGAGGCGGAGCTGCTAAAGACGCTGGAGCCGAGGGATTTTGTGGGCCGGGCGCCGCAGCAGGTGGAGGAATTTTTGTCCGGGACGATTGACCCGCTGCTGGCCGCGAACAAGGAGAGCCTTGGGCAAAAGACGGAACTGAAGGTGTGATGGCGGATGGCGTATCCGAAGGCAAGATATCTGGCTGCTGGGTTGTGTGCGGGAGATTTCGTCTTGTTTGCTTTCTTGGCGTGGCGGTTTCCACAGATCGGTCTCTTGTGGCTTATCCCGTTTTACGCGGGGCTGCTTGTGATTGTTGTGGTGACGCATAGGTATGGCACGAAGAAGCTTGCGGCCGTGAACAACCTGATTGCGACGGAATGCCGGCCCGACAAAGCCGTGGCCGAGTATCGCCGGCTGTGTTCCTCCCGGTATCCCCGCAGGGGTTATCTTGTCATGCTTATCAACCTGACGACTGCGCTGATCTCCGCCGGACAGATGCAGGAGGCGGAGAAAATATTGAACGGCCCGGAACTGGGCGTGTGGGACAAAAAGTACAAACCCAATGCTGCGAATGAATTTGCAAAGAACAATAACCGGTTCGTCTGCCGCCTGCGAGCGGGTGACCTGTCCAGCGCGTGCGAATACCTAGAGAGGATGCACGCCTGGTTGGAACAGCCGGTCTTTTCCAAACGAAGCCGGCGTGCCTTGCGCACTGCGTATGAGCACCGGTTGCTAGATAAATCGTATGTATACAGGTTTGCATGCGGCCAGTATGAAGGTGTGGAGACATACCTGACGCAGGAGCTGTTTCTGGCAAAAACCTTGCTAGAAAAAGTTGCGCTGGAATACAGGTTGGGTGAACTCTACCTGCGTACCGGCCAGCCGCAGCAGGCCCTGCCGCATCTCACCAGGGCGCGGGACAACGGCGGCACTACCTGGTATGCCACGCGGGCGGCACAGCTGTTGCAGGAAGCGCAACAGCCAGAGCCGCAACCCGGGCAGCTGCCCCAGTGACAAGACGCGATGCGCACGAAGCGGAAAAAACATGCCAAAACAAAAAACACGCAAAACAAAAAGACGCGTACCCCATGGGGCTTCGCGTCTTTTTTGTTTGCTTTGCGCCTGTAGTTGCCGGGGAACTATTCTCAGCCGTGATGGTCCTCGCCGCAATCGCAGGCGTCGATCTCGATCTCGATCTTCTCGCCGCAGGCGGGGCACACCACGTTTCCGCTCATCAGGACCTCTTCGTCCAACATCACACCCTCGTGGCAGTTGGGGCAGGTGATCTCGTACACATCGTCGCCGAAGATGTCGTCGATATCGCCGTACAGTTCTTCCTCCACAAAGGTGAGGTCCTCGTCGATCTCCTCCACGGCGTCATACAGCTCGGTGAGGTCGGCGGACATGTCCTCCACGTCGTTCGCCATCTCGGACACGAGGTCGATGAGTTCGCGCAGGATGCGGGCTTCCTTCTCCTCGGGGGACAGTTCCATCTCGTTCAGGTCCAGGCCCTCGGCCAGGCCCTTGATGTAGGCGGCTTTTTCGGAAAGGTTCATCTGTTATCTCCATTCTTTATCAAGATCAAGGCTCAGGCGCGCTCCATATACTCGCCAGTGCGTGTGTCGATGCGGATGCGGTCGCCCTCGTTGATGAACAGCGGCACCCGCACCTCGGCGCCTGTTTCCATCTTGGCGGGTTTGAGGGTGTTGGTGGCCGTGTTGCCCTTCATGCCCGGCTCGGTCTCCACGATCTCCAGCTCCACAAAGTTGGGCACCTCGATGCCGAACACGTTGCCCTTATAGCTGAGCACCTTGACGAGCTCGTTTTCTTTGACAAAGCGAAAACCGTCAGAGAGGTCCTTCTCGTTGAGGGGGGTCTGCTCGTAGGTCTCGGTATCCATGAAATAGTACAGGCCGCCGTCTTCGTACAGGTACTGCATCTCGCGGCGTTCGATCTGCGCACTGGGGAACTTGTCATTGGGGTTGTAGGTGGTCTCGGTAACGGCGCCGGTAATCACGTTTTTGGTTTTGGTGCGCACGAAAGCCGAGCCCTTGCCCGGTTTCACGTGCTGGAACTCCACCACCTGAAGTACCTGGCCGTCCTGCTCGAAAGTGACGCCATTGCGGAAATCGCCTGCGGAAATCATCCCATCATCCTTCCTTCATGCGGGCGCATGGCCCACCCCAACACGGGACGAAGTGCCCGTGTATCGTCTGTTTTCGTACCCGTCCGGCCGCGATTTTGGCCACGCTGCGGGATACCTTACTCATTCTATCCTATACAGGGGCGTTTTTCAACCCTTTTTCGGCGGCGCGGCCGAGTGTCACTCACAGCACAATGAGTTCCTTGGGGCTTTTGGGTAGCGGGTCGCAGCCGGTTTCGGTGAGGATGACCGTATCCTCGATGCGGCAGCCGAAGCGGCCGGGCAGGTAGCAGCCGGGCTCCACCGTGAGCACCATGCCCGGCTGGATGACGTCGTCGCACAGCCAGGAGAAGCGGGGGTCTTCATGTACCTCGATGCCCAGCGCATGGCCCAGGCCGTGGCCGAAGTATTCGCCGAAACCGGCGTCCTTGATGACCTGGCGGGCTTCGGCGTCGATCTCGCTGCCCTTGCGGCCCGGCCGAGCGGCGGCAAGGCCGACGTTGTGGGATTTAAGCACGAGGTCGTACAATTTTCGCTTCTCTTCGCCCGGCTCGCCCACGGCTATGGTGCGGGTCATGTCCGCGCAGTAGCCCTCAGATTTGGCGCCGAAATCCATGGTAAGGAAATCGCCGCTCTGCACACGGTACTCGCCGGGCACACCGTGGGGCATGCTGGTATTGGGACCGGCCACGCAGATGGTCTCGAAGGCCATGGCTTCGGCGCCGTGGCTGCGGGCATAAAACTCAAGCTCCAATGCGATGTCGATCTCGCGCATGCCGAGCTTGATGAAGCCCAGGATGTGCGAGAAGCACTCGTCGGTGATGGCTTGCGCCTGCCGTATGCGGCGCAGTTCCTCTGCGTCTTTGATGGTGCGCATGGCCATGATGGCTTCAGACAGGGCGGGAGAGGCATCCAGCTCGATGCCGGGCAGTTTCTCGCGCATCTTGTCCAGCGTTGCCACTGTAATCTCGTTCTCGACATACAGTCTGCCCGCGCCCGCGGCGGCCAGCTGTTTTGCCACCTCCGCGTAGCCCTCGCCCGTGCGTTTCACCTCGGCGCCCTGTACCTTGGCCTCGGCGGCTTCGATGTAGCGCATATCGATA
>JAVBQQ010000068.1:0-27942 GCA_031548875.1 Oscillospiraceae bacterium | reverse complement strand
ATGCCCCCCAAAAGGCCGGCAGCCGCACCGAAAACCGAAACAAGGCCGGCATACGGCGGCAGGTGTACATCTGCCAGCCAACGGCCCAAACGCTAAAAAAGCGCGTAGATGAGCTACAACGAAGACCCAAAGGACCTTAATAGAGAAGCATAAAAAAGAACAGAACAAATAGCAGGAAAAAGAAGAGGACGAGAATGGATACGGAAATGAACAGGAACGAATACGATGGCAGCCAGATTCAGGTACTGGAGGGGCTGGAAGCGGTGCGCAAACGCCCGGGCATGTACATTGGCTCCACCGGGCCGCGCGGGCTGCACCACTGCGTGTACGAGATCGTGGACAACGCCATCGACGAGTCGTTGGCGGGTTTCTGCGATTGCATCAACGTCACCATCAAGGATGGCAATATCATGGAGGTGTCCGATAACGGGCGCGGCGTGCCGGTGGGCATCCAGCCCAAGATGGGCATCCCGGCCGTGACGGTGGTATTCACCATCCTGCACGCGGGCGGCAAGTTTGGCGGCGACAACTCCGGCTACAAGGTGGCTGGCGGCCTGCACGGCGTGGGCGCCAGCGTGGTGAACGCATTGAGCGAGTGGCTCACCGTCACCGTGCGCACCGGCGGCAAAGTATATGAGCAGGGCTTCCATCGCGGCATCGAGGACGGCCCGCTCACCGAAACGGGCACCACCGACCAGCAGGGCACTATCGTGCGCTGGAAGGCCGACCCCGAGATCTTCGAGGAGACGGTGTACGATTACGAGACGCTGCTCACCCGCCTGCGCGAACAAGCGTTTTTGAACGCCGGTGTGTGCATCACCCTCACCGACGAGCGCCCCGGCCAGGAGCAGAGCAAGACGATGTTGTATGAAGGCGGCATCCGCCAGTTTGTAGAGCACATCCATAAGCGCCGGCAGCTCAGCGTGCTGCACGAGCCGGTGGTTTACTTCAAGAACCAGGTTGGCGACGCGGTGGCAGAGGTGGCCCTGCAGTACAACGACAGCTACAACGAGCTGCTGCTCGCCTTTGCCAACAACATCCACACGCCCGACGGCGGCACCCACGAGCAGGGCTTCAAGACGGGCATCACCCGCGCGTTCAACGATTTTGGCCGCGAAAAAGGGTTTATCAAGGAAAAAGATGAAAACCTGCAGGGCAACGACGTGCGCGAGGGCATGACAGCCATCATCAGCGTGAAGCTGACCGACGCACAGTTCGAGGGCCAGACAAAGGCAAAGCTGGGCAACACGGAGATCCGCGGAATCGTGGAAAGCATGGTGTACGAGAAGCTGAAGGAATATTTCGAGGAGAACCCCGGCGCCGCCAAAGCCATCTACGACAAGGCCCTCTCGGCCGCGCGCGCGAGAGAGGCGGCCAAGAAGGCCCGCGAACTCGTTCGCCGCAAAACGGTGATGGAAAACAACCGTATGCCGGGCAAACTGGCCGACTGCCGCGAGCGCGACCCAGCCAAGACGGAGATCTACATCGTGGAGGGTGACTCGGCGGGCGGCAGCGCAAAGCTGGGGCGAGACTCGAACATCCAGGCCATCCTGCCCTTGTGGGGCAAGATGCTGAACGTGGAAAAAGCCCGCATCGACAGGGTATTCGGCAACGAGAAGATGATGCCGGTCGTGATGGCGCTGGGCTGCGGCATCGGCGAGGAGTTCGACCTGACAAAGCTGCGCTACCACAAGGTCTTCATCATGGCCGACGCCGACGTGGACGGCCGCCACATCTGCACGCTGCTGCTCACCTTCTTCTTCCGGTTCATGCGGCCGCTGCTGGAGGCGGGGCACGTATATGTGGCCCAGCCGCCGCTTTACCGCATGCAGAAGGGCAAGGACGTGCGCTACGCCTACACCGATGAGGAGATGGAGGCCCTTTCCATCGAGATGGGCGAGCCCAAGATCAGCCGGTACAAGGGCCTGGGCGAGATGAACCCCGACCAGCTGTGGGAAACCACGATGAACCCCGAACACCGCATGATCGTGCAGATCAGCGTGGACGAGGCGGAACTGGCCGACGAGACCTTTTCCATCCTGATGGGCGACAAGGTGGAGCCCCGGCGCGAGTTCATCGAGACGAACGCGAAATACGCGCAAAACCTGGATACATAAGCGAACACAGGCGATAACAGAACAAATAAAGAGGGCGGCCGGCCAGGGAGCCAGAAACCGCCTGCGGGGAAGGACTACGAATGGAAAAGGACAGGCATCTACCCATAGAGGGGTACCCCAATTCAAAATTGATCGTGCGGGACATCGAGAAGGAGATGAAGGATTCCTTCCTCGCCTATTCGATGTCTGTCATCGTGTCGCGGGCGCTGCCCGACGTACGCGACGGCCTGAAGCCGGTACACCGGCGCATCTTGTATACCATGTACGAGCGGGGCAACGACCCCAGCCACCCGTATAAAAAATCGGCCGACACGGTGGGCAGCGTGCTGGGCAGCTACCACCCCCACGGCGACGCATCGGTGTACGACGCGCTGGTGCGCCTGGCGCAGGATTTCAGCCTGCGCTATCCGCTGGTGGACGGCCAGGGCAACTTCGGCTCGGTGGACGGCGACCCCGCCGCGGCCTACAGGTACACCGAAGCCCGCATGAGCAAGATCGCCGTGGCGCTGATGGACGACATCGAGCGCGAAACGGTAGATTTTGTGCCAAACTACGACGAATCTAAGAAAGAACCCAGCGTGCTGCCTGCGCGGTTCCCAAACCTTTTGGTGAACGGCAGCACCGGCATCGCCGTGGGCATGGCCACGAACATACCCCCCCACAACCTGCGCGAGGTGACGGACGCCCTCGTCGCGCTCATCGACGACCCCGAAATAGAGCTGCCCGAGCTGATGGAGCACGTGAAAGGGCCGGACTTTCCCACCGGCGGCATCATCATGGGCCGCAGCGGCATCCGGGCGGCTTACGCCACTGGGCGCGGCAAGGTGGTGCTGCGCGGCCGCGCCGAGATCGAAGAAACCAAGAATGGCCGCTTCCAGATCATCATCACAGAGATCCCTTACATGGTAAACAAGGCCAAGCTCCAGCAGGACATCGACCGCCTGTGCAAGGAAAAGCGCATCGAGGGCATCTCGGACATCAACGACGAGACCAACCGCGAGGGCATGCGGGTGGTCATCGAGATCAAGCGCGACGCCAACCCTCAGGTGGTGCTGAACCAGCTGTACCACATGACCCAGCTGCAAGACTCCATCGGCGTTACCATGCTGGCGCTGGACAAGGTGGAAGCGAACGGCGAAAGCAAGCTGGTGCCCAAGGTGATGGACCTCAAAACCATCCTGACCCGATATGTAGAGTTCCAGAGCGAGGTCATCCGCCGGCGCACCGAGTACGACCTGCGAAAAGCGCGCGAGCGCGCCCACATCCTGGAGGGCCTGCGCCGTGCCATCGACATCGTGGATGAGGTGATCGCCGCCATCCGCGCCACGAAGGGTGGCTCCAGCGAAGCGAAGACCGCTATCATGGACAAGTTCGGCTTCGACGACCCGCAGGCAGCGGCCATCGTGGCCTTCCGGCTGGGGCAGCTGGCCGGCCTCGAGATCGAGAAGATCGAGAACGAGTTCAAGGAACTGCGGGAGAAGATCGCCGCCTGGGAGAACACCCTCTCCAGTGAAGAAAAGGTGCGCGCTGTAGTGAAGGAAGAGCTGGTTGCCGTGTGCGACCGCTTTGGCGACGTGCGCCGCACGGACATTGCCGCCGTGAGCGGCGAGGTGGACATCGAGGACCTCATCCCCGAGGAGCAGTGTGTCTTCACCCTCACCCACGCCGGGTACATCAAGCGCATCCCGGCGAATGAGTACCACACCCAGAAACGCGGCGGCCGCGGCGTGACCGGCCTTTCCCACAAGGAGGAAGACTTTGTGGAGGAGCTGTTCATCGCCTCCTCGCACGACGATATCCTGTTCGTGACCAATTTTGGCCGTACCTACCGGCTGAAAGGCTACCAGGTACTGGAGGGCAGCCGCGCCGCCAAGGGCACCAATATCGTGAACCTGCTGCAGCTGCAGGCGGACGAGAAGGTGAAGAACATGCTGCGCGTGCCCCGCGGCCACGAGGGCGGGTACCTCACCATGGTCACGCAGGGCGGGTACATCAAGCGCACGCCGCTTTCGGCGTATAACAACATCCGCCGCTCGGGGCTCAATTCCATCCGGCTGGAAGAGGGCGACAGCCTGGCTTGGGCGCGCCTGACCACCGGCGACAATGAGCTGGTCGTGGCCACCCACGGCGGCTACGCTATCCGCTTTCACGAGACGCAGGCCCGCGAGATGGGTCGCATGTCGCGTGGGGTGCGGGCGGTGCGCCTGCAGGGCGACGACACCGTGGTGGGCGTTTCCATCCTGCGCGAGGGCGCCAGCCTGATGACCGTGAGCGAGAGCGGCAAGGGCCGCCGCACCAACTTGGACGATTATCGCCTGCAAAACCGCGGCGGCAAGGGTATCCTGAACTACCGCGGCGGCAGCGTGGCGGCCGTGAAGGTGCTGGACGAGGACGAGGATATCATCCTCATCTCGCTGGAGGGCATCATCATCCGCATGCACGCCGAGGACGTGACCACCCAAAGCCGCTACGGCGGCGGTGTGCGTGTGATGCGCCTGGCCGAGGGCGACAAGGTGGTGACAATGGCGCGCACCGAGCGCAGCGACGAGGAGACGGACAAACCGGAGGACGACGGCGCCGAGGAGGAGCTGAGCCCCGAGGAGCTGGCCCGCTTGCAGGCCGAGGACGAGGCCGCCGCCAGTGAAGCGGCGCCCGACGACGATGATGCGGGCGAGGGCGAAGCAGAAGGCGACGGGTGAACCTTGCGCGCCGAAGAACGATGATGCGAAGGAATGCCCGCCTCCCCCACAATGCTACAAAATAATGTGGCGGGGCAGGGTGCCGGCGTGGTAGAATAGTCAAGCTTGGCAGGACGGGCGGCGCGTCGGCAGGCGCGTTTGGCTGTTCACCAAAACCACACATTTTTGCTGTATAAACGGTATTCGCAAGGGTCTTGGGCAACGGAAGTTGTGATGCGGCCCGGATGAACATTATTGCGCGGAGGGCCACGGCGAATGCGGCCGCCGCCAGAAAAGGGGTTTTCCATGAAAGAAAAGAAGACGACGTCCCAGCTGATGCGCCAGATTGCCGGGTGGCTGTATCTGGTGTTGAGCGCCTACCAGATCTTCTCGCTGTATGGTTGCATGTCGGTCGGTTTTGGCCAGGCGCCCACGGCGTGGCTACTGGAGGCATTCTTCATGCTGGTCTCCATCGCCTTCGCCATCTACCTCATCGGCGGCCAGCCCACGTTGAAGGCGCCGGTGCGTCGGGGCGTGGTTGCGGGCACGGTGTTCGTGGTTGCGTTTGCGCTCATCACCTTCACCACGCAGACCTTCATGCTGCAGTACGGGTTGTGGCAGCTGTTCCCCGACCGCTTCCTCAGCTATGAAGAAGTGCCCCCGGTGTGGACGATCATCCTGCTGGCCATACGCCTGGTGCTGTACATCCTGGCCGCCTTCTTTGTAGCCAGCAGCACCGAAGAGGCCGATAAAAAGCAGCTGGCCGAAGAGATCGAGACGCTCATCGAGGACGAGGGCGAAGACGAAGACGACGAGAACGACGTTGTGGAAGTGACCGAGGAAGAGGAGATCGTCATCGTCGAGGGCGAAGATGAAACCGATGTCGACGCGAACGACGCCAAAAAGGACGAATAAGCGACTGAGCACAGATATAGCACAAAGAGCGATGGGTTTTCCATCGCTCTTTGTGTATGTGGCTTTACTTTTTGATGGGCGGCTCCCCCGGGCGGGCGGCGGCCCGCAGCAGGCCGGCCACGCTTTTGGCGTCGATGATGCGCCCGTCCATCACCATCCGCACCGCCTCGGCCAGCGGCACCCACTCAACGGTGAGAAACTCGTCGTCGTCCAGATTCTGGCGGCTTTTGTGCAGGCCGGTGGCAAGGTAAAGGTAGATGACCTCTGTGCAATAGGCCGGCGTGGGGGCCAGGCGGCCAAAATCCCGCCAATGGTCGGCCGTGCAACCCACCTCCTCTTCCAGCTCGCGCCGGGCGGCATGGGCGGGCGGCTCGCCCTTTTCCAGCTTGCCGGCGGGTATCTCCCACATCTCGCGCTGCTGCGCATAGCGGAACTGGCGCACAAGCGCCACCTTCCCCGCCTCGTCCAGCGCCACCACACCCGCGCCGCCCGGGTGGTGCACCACCTCGCGCAGCACCACGTTGTCGTTCTGCAGGCGGGCGGTGTCCCGCGTTACAGAGAACACCTTTCCCTTGTAGATATCCTCGCTTGTCAGCGTCTCTTCGCAATGCACGCCATCAGCGCATGCATTTTCTTCGTCGGCCACATTTCCCACCGCCCTTATTGGAATTTTCTGTGTAGTAACTTTAATAGTAGCCTTTGCGCCGCCGGCTGTCAAACGGGGCGCAGATGAAGGGATGTGCCCCTTAACAGAGACGCCGACAGGCCACGCCGGACGGCGCGGCGGCCCGTTATCCTCCCGGAATGACAGTTATGCAGGAATGGCAGCGATGGGATGGGCGGAATCTGTTGCGTGCCGCCCCCACAAATGATACAATAGATGTCTAGCGTAAAAACCTACAGTTGCTATCCGCCTCGAACGAACAACACAAGAGGAGTGAATGAATATGCCCAGAGCCAAAAAAACGATGGACGGCAACACCGCCGCCGCCCACGCAAGCTACGCCTTCACCGAAGTGGCGGCCATCTACCCCATCACGCCTTCCTCGCCCATGGCAGAGATCACAGACAGCTGGTCGGCCGGGGGGATGCAGAACGTCTTTGGCGACCAGGTGAACGTGGTGGAACTGCAGAGCGAGGCCGGCGCGGCCGGCGCGGTGCACGGCAGCCTGAACGCCGGTGCCCTCACCACCACCTACACGGCCAGCCAGGGCCTGCTGCTCATGATCCCCAACATGTACAAGATGGCCGGCGAGCTGCTGCCCGGTGTCATCAACGTGAGCGCGCGCACCCTTGCCACCCATGCGCTCTCTATTTTTGGCGACCATTCGGACATCTACGCCTGCCGCCAGACCGGCTACGCCATGCTGGCGGAATCCAACCCCCAGGAGGTGATGGACCTGACCCCGGTGGCCCACCTGGCCGCCCTGAAGGGCCGGGTGCCGTTCATCAACTTCTTCGACGGGTTCCGCACCAGCCACGAGGTGCAGAAGATCGAAACCTGGGACTTTAACGACCTGAAGGGTATGATGGACAAGGACGCGCTGCGCGCCTTCCGCCGCCGCGCGCTGAACCCCGAGAAGCCGGTGATGCGCGGCAGCCACCAGAACGGCGACATCTTCTTCCAGAACCGCGAGGCCGCCAACCCTTACTACGACGCCCTGCCCGGAATCGTGGAGGAGTACATGGCCGAGGTGAACAAAAAGCTGGGCACCAACTACGGCCTGTTCAACTACTACGGCGCGCCCGACGCCGAGTGCGTCATCATCGCCATGGGCTCCTTCTGCGATGTGGCCGAAGAGGTCATAGATTACCGTGTGGCCGCCGGCGAGAAGGTGGGCCTTGTGAAGGTGCGGCTGTACCGCCCCTTCTGCGCCGACAAGCTGTATGAGGCGCTGCCCAAAACGGTGAAGCGCATCGCCGTGATGGACCGTACCAAGGAGCCCGGCGCCCTGGGCGAGCCGCTGTACATCGACGTGAAGACCGCGCTGGCCGGCAAGACCGACGCGCTGATCGTGGGCGGGCGCTACGGCCTGGGCAGCAAGGACACCCCCCCGGCCAACGTGTTTGCCGTGTTCGAGAACCTGGCCCAGGACGAGCCGAAGAATGGCTTCACCGTGGGCATTGTGGACGACGTGACCCATCTCTCGCTGCCCGAGCCGAAAAACTGCCCCGATACCACCCCGGCCGGCACCATCTCGTGCAAGTTCTGGGGCCTTGGCGGCGACGGCACCGTGGGCGCGAACAAGAACTCCATCAAGATCATCGGCGACCACACCGACAAGTTCGTGCAGGCCTACTTCCAGTACGACTCCAAGAAGACCGGCGGCGTCACCATCAGCCACCTGCGCTTTGGCGACACGCCTATCAAGGCGCCCTACTACGTCAAACGGGCGGACTTCGTTGCCTGCCACAACCCCTCCTACATCATCAAGGGCTTCCCCATGGTGCAGGATGTGAAGCCGGGCGGCAAGTTCCTCATCAACGCCCAGTGGACGCCGGAGGAGCTGGACACCCATCTGCCTGCCGCCGCCAAGCGCTACATCGCCGAGAACGGTGTGGAAGTCTACCTCGTGAACGCCATCGACAAGGCGAGAGAGATCGGCATGGGCAAGCGCACGAACACCATCCTGCAAAGCGCCTTCTTCAAGCTGGCAAACGTCATCGCCATCGACGACGCCCTGCAGTACATGAAGGACGCGGCCTACAAGAGCTATGCCAAAAAGGGCGAAGCGGTGGTGAACGCCAACTACGCCGCCATCGACGCGGGCGTTGCGGCCATCGTGAAGGTGGATGTGCCCGCCGCGTGGAAGACCGCGCAGGACGGCCCTGCCGCCGGCACCAGGGCGGAGGGCGCCTTGGGCCAGATGGTGCGCGGCATCATGGAGCCTGTCAACCTGCAGGAGGGCGATTCGATCCCCGTTTCCGCTTTTGTGGACCATGTGGACGGCACCTACCAGCAGGGCGCCTCGGCGTTCGAGAAGCGCGGCGTGGCCGTGGACGTGCCCCTGTGGGACCCGGACAAGTGCATCCAGTGCAACCAGTGCGCCTACATCTGCCCCCACGCCACCATCCGCCCGTTCGCCCTCACGGCCGACGAAGCGGCCAAAGCCCCCGCCGCCCTGCGCACCGCCCCCATGAAGGGCAAGGGCGTGGAGGATCTACAGTTCGTACAGGCCATCAGCCCGCTGGATTGCATGGGCTGTGGCGTGTGCGCCAATGTGTGCCCCGCGCCGGGCAAGGCGCTGGAGATGAAGCCCCAGGAGAGCCAGCTGCCCGAGCAGGACGTGTTCGACTACTGCGTGGCCAATATTGACAAAAAAGACGGCATGATGGCCGAAAGTACCGTGAAGGGCAGCCAGTTCAACAAGCCGTTGCTCGAGTTCTCCGGCTCCTGTGCCGGCTGCGCGGAAACGGCCTATGCACGTCTCATCACCCAGCTGTTCGGCGAGCGCATGTATATTTCTAACGCCACCGGCTGCTCGTCCATCTGGGGCGGCCCTGCGGCCACCAGCCCCTACACCGTGAGCAAGAGCGGCCGCGGCCCGGCATGGGCCAACAGCCTGTTCGAGGACAACGCCGAGAATGGCTTTGGCATGTACCTGGGCCAGCGGGCCATCCGCAACCGTTTGAAGAAGCAGACCGAAGAGATGATCGCCGTGGAGTACTGCTGGCCGGGGCTGAAGGAAGCGGCTCAGAGATGGCTGGGCACCTTTGACGACGGCCAGGCCAACGCCGAAGCCACGGCCGCTTATATCGCCGCGCTGGAAGAATGCATCCTGAACGTGGACGACGCGGTCGCCTTCATGGCCACCGACAAGGCCAAAGAGATGTTCGGCGAGCACCATGCCGGCATGCAGGCGCACATGCAGGAGCTGAAGGCGGCGGGCGAAACCCAGTGCGACTGCGAGGCCTGCACACCGGCCAAGGACATCCTGGCCGAGAAGAACTACCTGGGCAAAAAGAGCATGTGGATGTTTGGCGGCGACGGCTGGGCCTACGACATCGGCTACGGCGGGGTGGACCATGTGCTTGCCTCGGGCGAGGATGTGAACATCTTTGTGTTCGATACCGAAGTCTACTCCAATACCGGCGGTCAGGCGTCCAAGTCCAGCCAGATCGGCCAGGTGGCGCAGTTTGCCGCCGCCGGCAAGGCCATTGGCAAGAAGAGCCTGGCCGAGATGGGCATGGCCTACGGTTATGTGTATGTGGCCCAGATCGCCATGGGCGCGGACCAGAACCAGACCCTCAAAGCCATCATGGAGGCCGAAAGCTACCCCGGCCCCTCGCTCATCATCGCCTACTCCCCCTGCGAGATGCACGGCATCAAGGGCGGCATGGTGAACTGCCAGGCAGAGATGAAGAAGGCCGTACAGGCAGGCTACTGGTTCAACTTCCGGTTCGACCCGCGCAAAAAGACCGCGGGCGGGAACCCCTTCTCGCTCGACTCGAAGGAGCCCACCGGCGATTATGCCGAGTTCCTGGATGGCGAAACGCGCTACACCAGCCTCAAGCTCAGCTTCCCTGAGCGCGCTGAACAGTTGACGCAGCTGGCGGTGGACCAGAGCAAAGACCGCTATGCGTACCTGACACGCCTGGTGGAACTATACGCGCAATAATCGCATATTTTATACAAAATAAACCGGTAGGAAGCAAGCTTCCTGCCGGTTTATTGTTGTGTTTTTGTTGTACTTTCAAAAACCCTTTCAAAAGTGTATCTTGTGCAAGCTGTGCCTTTTCTTGGCAACCCTGTTTCGACACGCGACCCGGCCGGGTGGGTGGTATACTGAAAGGGAAGGGCAGCTCATTGCCCCTTGTGGTATGGAGTTTTGGCCTCTTTGGCGGCTGGTTCGGGCGATGCGGGCTGCTTGCGCGGCGGAGATTTTGCCCAGGCGCGCTGCGCGGCGCGGGCGCGCACCAGGCCCATCACCCCCCGCCGGATGTACATGGCGATGGCGACCAGCACGGTGACAATGAGGAAGGTGACGACGAAGTAGCCGGCATACACGATGACCCCGTCGAAGCCCTGCCGCTCGAACCAATCCAGCATCCCGTCCACAAAGGGCAGCCGCATGATGAGCGGGTGCGGGCCCAGGTAGAGGATGGAATAAACGCCCACGAACTGCAGCAGCCGGTTGGTGGTGGTGCGGGAGAAGAAGTAGACCCCCAGGATGCAGACCAGCACCCCCGGCACGTGCCAGTAGGAGGCGATGTTCCACATATCGCCGCCGCCATAGCGCATACAGTACAGCCCGGCCAAAAAGCAGCCCAACGCCAGGAACGCCATGATCAGGCGGCTGCGGTCCCGCTTTTCGGGCGTGGGTGTCTCGGTGGTCGGGATGGACATGAGCCAGCGGAACAGATGGCCGAACAGCATGTAGGCGAGGGCCAGCGGCATCAGCTTGACGAACCAGAGGGGGGAATCGGCCAGGGCGGCCTGCAGCGGCACGGCCGCGATGGTGAGCGCGACGGCCAGCACAAACTGCAGGATGTGGGAGCGGATTTTGGCCACAAAGAAAAAGAGGATGCTGGCGATGAATAGCGCGTGCAGGAACCACAGCGGGAAAGGCACCACGGCCAGGTCGTACAGGTAATTGCCCGCCAGAAAGAACGCCTGCACCAGCTGCAGGGGCGAAAAGGGAAACCCGAACAGCGTCCCGCCGGCGGCATAGGAGTAGATGGTTTCCATCCAGAAGAAGGAGAGGACAAAAAAGATGGCGTAGGGCAGCAGGATGGTGAGCACCTTCTTGACGAGATACCGCCCGAAGGGGAGTTTTTCATCCGACGAGCCGGCGTGCAGGTACCCGCTCACGAAGAAAAACAGGGGCATCATGAACATGGCGCTGAAGCCGATGATGCTGTAGCCCAGGTACGCCTCCGTCTGCAGGTGGTACATCAGCACCAGCAGC
Source organism: Oscillospiraceae bacterium (assembly GCA_031548875.1). Taxonomy (GTDB): domain Bacteria; phylum Bacillota; class Clostridia; order Oscillospirales; family Ruminococcaceae; genus JAAYCI01. Next base: position 16,323 of record JAVBQQ010000068.1, on the reverse strand, counting down.
ATGCCAACGCCCTTCATGATGTCGATATGGGGGTCCCTGCCGCGCACAAGCGCGCCGGCGGGCGCCGCGGGTGCGGCCATTGGGCTTTCGGCGGGGGCAGTTCCGCCTGCGGCGGGGGCAGTTCCGCCTGCGGCGGAACTGGGGGTGGGCAGGTCCATTACGTCCGGCATTGGTTTCACGCTCCGTTTGGAAAGGTTTGTCCACCGCGCCGGAAAAACCATCCCCGAGCGCGGATCCTGCTTTTTATCATACCATATATTTGCAAAATGAAACGCAAAACCTGCAAGATTTCGTAGAAAAGAAACCGGCTGCCTTTTTTGGCGGCGCAGCAGACTGGAGGATCCCCATGGAAAAGAGAAGACATTACAAGAACCCCTATCCCCTGGGCACGGCCCCGGCCGAGGTGGACGACATACTGCCCACCGAGGCGGTGCCGCTGGGCACCCCGCCCGACCCGCTGCGCCAGGACGAGACCGCACCGCCCATTGGCGACGATTGGGTGCCGCCCTACGACGACCTGAAGGACGAGAAGAGGGACTGAGGGCGACCGTGCGGTGGGTGCAAGAGAGCGACCCGAAAACAAATAAAGCGGCAAAAACAAAACCCGGCGAAAACAGGCCGGGTTTTGTGCTTTTTGCGCCGATATCAAATTCGGTCGAATACCTCCACCATCAGATAGTGGGGAACCAGAAGCGGCTCTTCGAAAGCGAGGAGCATGCCGGCCAGGTCGGTTTCGAAGGCGGCGATCTGCTCATCGCCCAGGCTGGAGGCACCCATGCCTCGGCAGGCCTTGAAGCGGCCCAGCCACCCGTCATGGGTAAAGGGGATCTTCTCCGCCCACGCAAGTGCCTGCCCCGGCGCAAAGAGCGGCGCGGGGGCCCCCGGCCGCGGCTGTGCCCAGGCGGGCACCTCGGGCGGGCGGCGCACGTAGCCCGCGCCCGTCCAGTGGGGGTTGTACTTCAGCACCAGCTCCTCGCTGGCGCTGGTGAGAAGATCCTCCTGGGGCAGCCACATCATCGAGATGATGCATAACCGCCCGCCCGGCGCCAGCACCCGGTGTATCTCGGGCAGGGCGCGGCGCTCGTCCAGATAGAAAAAACACATGGCCGCGAGTACAACGTCGAAGCTGGCGTCGGCAAAGGGCAGCTCCTCGGCCGCGGCCACCCGGTACTCGATATCCATCCCCCGCTCGGCCGACAGGCGCCTTGCCACCGCCACCTGCCCGGGCGAGATATCGATGCCGGTGAAGGAGGCGCCGTGGCCGTACATGCCGCGTGGCAGCACGCCGGTGCCGGTGCCCACGTCCAGCACCCGCTGGCCCTGTGTGCACAGGCGCAGGCCGGCCATCTTCTCGTAAAAAGAGGCGGGGTAGATGTCACGGTAGTGGCCGTAGTCGCCACTGGCGCGGCCCCAGTCAAAGCCGTGGCCGTGGTCGATGTATTCGAGCGTGATCATGGCGGTGTCCTCTGTTTGGGATGCGATATTGCCAACGTTCTATCATTAGTATAGCAGAAGAAGGGTGTCGAAAAACAGAAAAGTCCGTGCGTCTGTCATTAAATCCTTACAAAAATTCGGGCCCCGCAAAAAAAGCGCGCCACCCGAAAAGGCGCCCGCGCTTCTTGTGCACACAGGCCCGTGCGCTCCTCAACCCCCGGTGCGGGGGCCACCGTCCGGCTCGTCGCCCGGCTGGGTGCGAGGCGGCGTGGGGCCCACCTCGTGGCCGGGGATCTTGGGCGGGTCAAATCCTTCGCCAATCACCTCGCTGGCCTCGGTGATCATGATCATCGAGTGGGGGTCCACCGCGCGGGCGGCCGTGCGCACCTTGTACACCTCGCTTTTGGAGCAGGCGCACAGCAGCATGTCCCGCCGGATACCGGTGTATGCGCCGGTGGCCGGCACCAGCGTGCTGCCGCGCTCCACCTCGGCGTCTATAGCGTCGGCGATCTCCTGGCCGTGGTCGGTCACAATGACCGTCAGCTTGCCGCTGCCGGCGCCGTACAGCACGCTGTCGATGGTCTTGCTGCCCGCGTAGGAGGCGATGATGCCGTACAGCACGCTGTCGATGCTGCCGAACGCAAACCCGCCCGCCAGGATGACCACGGCGTCGAACGCGAGGGATATCTGCCCCACCGAGAAATGCGGGCGCATCTTTTTCACCGACATGATGACAAAATCGCTGCCGCCGGTGGAGGAGCCGCGCATGTAGATGAGCGCGTGGCCGGCGCCCATCAATACGCCTGTGAACATGGCGGCCAGCAACGGGCTGCCGCTGTAGGTGGGAAAGTGCGGGAAAACAACGTCGATGAACAGGGCGCTGATGATCATCGTCCAGATGCTTTTCAAAACGAAGGGCAGGCCGATGATGCGCGTGCACACAAGCACAAGCGGCACGTTCAGCACCAGCGTGACAATACCGATGGGCCAGCCGGTGAAGTGGTTGAGGATGAGCGCGATACCGGACACGCCGCCCGGCGCGAAATTCGCGTTTTTTGCAAACGTATAGATGCCCAGCGCATACAGGATGCTGCCGCCGATAAAGACGAGCGTATCGATGGAAAAGGTGCGCAGGTGCGCTTTGTTCAGTTTCATAGAATCGACCTCATCATATTACTCACGCCCCGCCCCGCGCCACCCAAAAGGGCAGCACATCGTCAAGGGTGGACAGCACGGCGGCCGCAAGGGCGCGCATCTCGGCTGTGGCGGGCAGCACATCGGGCACCATCACCGTCACGCAGCCGGCCGCGGCCGCGCTGCGCACGCCGGCGTAGCTGTCCTCCACGGCCAGGCAGGCCCCCGCCGGCAGCCCCAGCCTTTCCGCCGCAACGAGGAAGATGTCCGGCGCAGGCTTGGAGCGGGCGACCTCGTCGCCGCCCACAAACGCCGCGAAATACGCCAACACACCCGCGCGTCGCAAGCTTTCGTGCACGGCGGCCGTCTGCGACGAGGACGCCACGGCGCAGGGCACCCCGCGCGCGTGCAACGCCTGCAAAAGCGGCAACGCGCCCTTCATCAGCGGCGCGCCGGACGCCTCCAGCCAAGCCGCCGCCCGCCGTCGGCTCTCGTCCAAAAAATAATCACAGTCGAACCCCCCGCCCATCTGCTCGCACACCATGGCGCGTATGCGCCCCTCGGTGGAGCCGAACAGCTCCGGGATGAGCGTGTCCGGCAGCGTATGTCCCATCTCGGCGGCCAGTTGGATGTCGATCTCGATATGCGGGCGTTCCGAATCGAGCAGCACGCCGTCCATATCGAACAGGACGCCGCGCAGGCAGCCATTTTGCATGGGGGTTCTCCTTCCGGGCGGGTGGCGGTCGTCTCCCTCTGTTGCAGGGAGTTACCCTCTGCACGACCGCCTTCAAGCTGTCCCTTTGGGCCAGCTTGCCGGGTATCTGCTGTGTCGCAGGCGCCGCCCGCTCTATTGTATCAAACGGGCGCGGGGGCGGTCAACCGCCTGCCGCTTGCCAAATGGCCGCGCGACGGATACAATAAGAAGATAAGGGAATCTATCAGCTGGAGGGAAGTAAAAAGATGGAGATCACCATCCAAAAAGCACAGGAGCACAAACAGAAACCCGCAGACGCCGACCTGGGCTTCGGCCTTTATTTCACCGACCATATGTTCCTTTGCACCTACGACGAGGGCGTGGGCTGGCACGACGCGGTGATAAAGCCGTACGAGCCGTTCGTGCTGGACCCGTCGGCTATGGTGTTCCACTACGCGCAGGAGTGCTTCGAGGGGCTGAAGGCCTACCGCACGCCCGCCGGCGGGGTGCAGCTGTTCCGGCCCGACCGCAACGCCGCCCGCATGGCGGACACCCACCGCCGGCTGTGCATCCCGGAGTTTCCGCAGGACTTGTTCGTGCAGGCGGTGAAGACGCTTGTGGACATCGAAAGGGACTGGGTGCCCGCCTCGCCCAACACAAGCCTGTACATCCGCCCCTGCACCATCGCGGTGGACCCGCGCCTGGGGGTGCAGCCGTCCCACCGGTATTATTTTTTCATCATCTGTTCGCCCTCGGGCGTGTACTATAAAGAGGGGCTGGACCCCGTCAAGATCTATGTGGAGGACGAGATGACCCGCGCGGCCCCCGGCGGCACCGGGGAGATCAAGTGCGGCGGCAACTATGCCGCCAGCTTGGCCGGCCAGGTGAAGGCGCACGACCTGGGCTACAGCCAGGTGCTGTGGCTGGACGGCAAGGAGCGCAGATACGTGGAAGAGGTGGGCAGCATGAACTGCTTCTTCCGCGTGGGTGATGAAATTCTCACCGCCAGCCTGGACGGCACCGTGCTGCCCGGCATCACCCGCGCCAGCTGCATCGAGCTGCTGCGCGACTGGGGCTATACCGTCACCGAGCGCAAGATCTCCATCGACGAGGTGCTGGCCGCCGGCAGGGACGGCAGCCTGCGCGAGGTGTTCGGTACCGGAACGGCGGCGGTGGTCACCCCGGTGGGCGGCATGCGCTACAAGGATGTAACATTCACCGTGGGCGACGGGAAGATCGGCGAAGTGACCGCGAAGCTGTACGACACGCTCACCGGTATCCAGTGGGGCACAAAGCCGGACCCGAAGGGATGGGTCGTCCCGGTGGGCTGAGGAGAAATCAACGCCCTGCGTTTTCATCTGCTTTGCTGCCGGCAGGCAGCCAGAGACGGGAATAAAAAACAGAACAGCCCCGGCGCCAGTCCTGCTGGCCTGCCGGGGCTGTTTTTGCCGTTTTCACATCGGGATAGAAATCGGAAAAGAAATCACTGACGCTTCCAGGTGGTGGGGCTGAACAGCAGCAGGATGGGGAAGATCTCCAAACGCCCCACCAGCATGACGATGGTAAGCACGATCTTGGAGAAGTAGGAGTAGCCGTCGAAGTTGCGCACCGGGCCCACCAGCCCAAGCCCCGGCCCGATGTTGTTGATGCAGGAGAGCGTGGCGGAGATATTCGTCTCCATGGGCATGCCGTCCACCGAGATGAGCACAAAACACACCGCCACCACGCAGCAATACACACACAAGAACAGGTAGGTGGCCTTGATCACCTCGCTGTCGATCTGCTTGCCGTTCACCCGGATGGTCTTCACACTGCGTGGATGGGTGAGCCGGTGGAGGGCTGCGCGCATCGTCTTCAGCAGGATGAGCGTGCGCGCCGTTTTGAATCCGCCGCCCGTGGAGCCAGCCATCGCGCCGAAGATCATGAGCACCAAAAGCAACGCGCGGGCCATCTGGGGCCACAGGTCAAAGTCGACGGTGGAGAAGCCGGTGGTGGTCATAACGCTGCTCACGGTGAAGGAGGCGTTGTGCAGCACATAGCCAAACGAGCCCTCATTGTTCACCAGCAGGATGATGGATATGGTGAGGATGAAGCCCAGCGCCATACCCACGTACAGCCGCAGCTCCTCGTCCTTCAGCACAGAGCGCCACTCGCGCTTGAGCAGCATGTAGTACAGCGTGAAGTTGACCCCGAACAGCAGCATGAAGATGGTGCACACGTTCTGCAGGTAGGGCGCGTACGAGGCGATGCTGTCGTTTTTGATGCTAAAGCCGCCTGTGCCCGCCGTGGCGAACATGGTGCACAAGGCGTCGAACACCGGCATACCGCCTGCCAGCAGGAACACAAGGCAGATGCCGGACATGAGCAGATAGATGAGGTACAAAAGACGCACCGATTCGTGCGTCTTGGGCATCAGCTTGCCCACCTGGGGGCCGGTGGTCTCGGCGCGCAGCAGGTGGATGCCCGAGCCGGCGCCGTGCTGGGCGCGCACGATGGTCATGATGAAGACGAGGATGCCGATGCCGCCCAGCCAGATGGAAAAGCTGCGCCAGAAGAGCAGCCCGTGGCTCAGGCTCTCCACGTCGGCCACCACCGAGGCGCCGGGGGTGGTGAAGCCGGACACCATCTCGAACAACGCATCCACGAAATGGGGCACCTCGCCGGTGAACATGAAGGGCAGGCAGCCCAGCACGCTGATGGAGATCCACCCAAGGCCCGCCACAACAAAGCTCTCGCGCGGGTAGAGGGTGTGCTGCTTCAACCGGCAGGTGAGCCGCAGCACAAAGCCAGCGATACAGCAGATGGCGATTGTGAGCAGCAGCCAGGGGATGACGTCGTATTCGCGGTAGATGATGCTGACCAGTACCGGAAAAAGCAGGAAGACTGCTTCGGCCAGGATCAGGTAGGATAGATACTTCCCAACGGCACGATAGTTCAAGGTATTGCTCCTTGGCGTATATTGGGGCCGCCGCCAAAGCCGCCCCCGGAAAAACGGCTGCGTCCCGCCCGCCGGGTCCTAGGCAAGAATGTCGTCCAGCGTGAGGATGTGCTGCCCGGCCGTTACCACAACGACCGAATCACCCGCCTCGATAACGGCGTCGCCGGCGGGAATGACCGTTTTGGACCCCTGCGAGATGGAGGCGATGAGGATGCCCTCCTTCAGCTCCAGCTGCCACAGCGGGATGCCCAGCGCTCTGGAAGAAGGCTCGGCCACGAACTCCAGCGCCTCCGCTTTGCCGCCGGCAATGCTGTGCATGGCCACCATCGGCCCGGTGGCCGAGTCGTTCATGGCGCGCACATACCGCACGATCTCCTCGGCGCTGATCTGCTTGGGGCTGACGGCTGAGGTGATGCCCATCTTGCGAAACATGTCCGTGTACTGGGTGCGGTTGCACTTTGTAATAATGGTGGGCACGCCCAGTTCCTTGGCGTACATGGACAGGATGATGTTCTCCTCGTCTATGCCGGTGAGGGCGACGAGCGCATCGGAGCGGGAGATGCCCTCGGCCAGCAGCAGTTCCTGCTCGGTGCCGTCGCCCTCCACGATCTCGGCGTCGGGCAGCAGGTCGGCCAGCTCCTGGCAGCGCTCGGTGTTTGCCTCGATGATCTTGACGGCCACGCCGCTGCGCAGCAGGCGGATGGCCAAGTACTGGGCCACGCGGCTGCCGCCCACCACGGTCACATGCCCCACCCGCCGGGCGGAGAGGCCCAGGCTCTTGATGAGGGCGGCCAGGGTTTCGCCCGCGGCGGTTACAAACAGGTCGTCCCCCTCGTGGATGACGAAGCCGCCGTGCGGGATGGTGACCTCGCCCGCGCGGTCCACCGCGCAGACGAGCACCCGCACCTTGGCCACGTTGTACAGCCGGGTAAGCGGCACGTCCACCAGCGGCGAGCCCTTGGCCACGTTGAAGCGCACCACCTCCACCCGTCCCTTGGCAAACTGTTCCCGCGCGAGGAAGGAGGGGTACTGCAACAGCTGGAAGATCTTGCGCGCGCAGGCCTCTTCGGGGTTGATGGCAAAGGTGAGGCCCAGCTCCTTGCGCAGGAAGGTGAGGTCGTCGGCGTATACCGGGTTGCGCACCCGGGCAATGGTGTTCTTGCAGCCCATCTTGCTGGCCATCAGGCAGCTCAGCAGGTTGATCTCGTCCAGGCTGGTGGCAGCGATGAGCAGGTCGGCCTCGCCGGCGCCGGCCTGCTCCAGCGTGATGCGGGATGCGCCGTGCCCCTGTATGGCCAGCGCGTCGCAAGACTCCTGCATCCGCTCCAGCACCTTTGGGTTCGAGTCCACCACCGTCACGTCCTGGTCCTCGGCCGTCAGCATCTGGGTGAGGGTGAGCCCCACCTTGCCGTCGCCCACGATCACGATCTTCATACCAAAGCTCCTTACCCGGCGGCGCTTTTGCGGCAGCCAGCAAAAAAACGGACGGGGTGCCCAGGCGCCCCGTCCGTACAATGCATAGCGGCGGGGCTATCCCGCACTTTATCCTTAAAAAAACACGCCTGCGGCGCGGCAAATGGACAAGGCGGCTCTCATTCCATGTTCACTTGCCGCGCCGCAGGCGACGCCGGGCCCATAGGGCCCTGGTGCGCTGGGAGGGACTCGAACCCCCGGCCTACTGGTTCGTAGCCAGTCACTCTATCCAGCTGAGCTACCAGCGCGAATGCAGCTATAATGATAGCATGGGGAAAAGCAAATGTCAATCGAGTTTTCCCACCGCAAAAACACACGTAAAAAGGAGGTTTAATTGCCATATCAAGAAGCCGGCGCACAATCTGGGGCGTGCAAAACATTCCCCCGCCGTCCGCACAGGTTTGAAAAACAGCAGCCGGTTTGCTATAATATCATCTATGTTTCCCGATACCTTTTCAATGATACAAACGCTGCCGCCAGTGGGTGGGCCGCGCAAAAGGAGGAACCGTCCGTGACCCTGCAAACGCTCATCCCCATCATCATTGCGGTCGTCGCCGTCGTGGTCATTGTCATTGTGTTCGTGGTGCGCCGCCGCCCGAAGCGCGAGCGGGTAAACAAGGGAGGCACCCCTGTTGTCAGCACGGCCAAAGCGGGGCGCGTGGCGGCCGGCTTTGCAAAAAGCAGCGGCTTCCGTTGCATCTCGCCCGCCAGCATACGGGGTAAAAACGGCACGGCGCAGCTGGAGGCTGTGGTTGTGGGACCGTTTGGCGTTCTGGGCGTGAAGGCCCTTGGCTACTACGGCAACGTGTACGGCAGCAAAAAAGAGAAGGAATGGGTGAACGTGACCACGCTGGGCACCCGCACCCTGTTCCCCAACCCCATCGCCGAGGCCGCCGCCGACGTGCGCATCCTGCGCGACGCGCTGGCCGAGAAGAACATCAAGGTGGTGCCGGTGGAGGTCATCTGCGTGTTTACGGCCAGCGAGGTGCAGCTGGGCCTGCCGCGGGACACCGGCCACTTTACCATGAAGAGCTACAAGGCATACCTGGACAAGGAAAAGTTTTTGGAGGAGAAAAACTTCAACGTGGACGCGGCTTTTGAGGCACTTCAGGACGCACAGGAGCCCTGAAAAGGCCAATCGGCGCAAAACACGCGCAGATACGAATAAATTAAAACGCGCAAAGGAATCAAAACCAAGCGGAGGAACGCCAAAATTCTGCAATTTGCGCAAAACGACGCCACTATTTACAATTTATTCATACGCCCTTCACAATCCTTTCTCAAGTGGCCTATATAATAGGTTTTGCAGAGGCGAGGAAGCCGCAACCTCTCCCCTGCGCATGATTCCTCCTCACACCAATGAGATACCCCTTTTGAGAAACCCGTGCCACCCCGCACGGGTTTTTCAATTTGTGGGGGTCCCCTCTGTGATTCCTGCCCGCACCGCACAGCTGCCGTCCACCCCGGCCGTGCGGGGCGGGTGCTTTCTTTTTAAGCAGAAACCGCACAATATATTGTATTGGCATGCTGTCTGATTGGGATTCTGTTCATTGCATTCTGGCTGCGACTTTGCTATAATGAATGATATCATACCGCAGGGCATTGAGCCATTCTTTACTTTCCTTGCCAGGTTATGTGAAGGCTTTGCTTTCGCATAACCCTTGCTTCGTCGGCGAATAGACTTGCCCGCAATCCATCAGTCGCCGCCGGACGCGGCGGCCGGGAAGGTTCTACATGAAGTTTGGATCCGTCCGCTTTTTTAAAAAAGCGCTTGTGTACGCAACGTTTGTGTTGCTTGTGGCGGCCGTGGTACTGGCCGTGGTGTTTGGCGTGTTGTACGCCGGGCAGAAGAAACGCGCGAAGGAGCTGGAGATCGAGCTGGCCACCCGCGTGGAACCGGCGGCCCAAAGCGCGCCCGCGTGGGCGGAGGATGTGTCCGACGCGTCCGACCCGCTGCCCGGGGACACCGGCTACCGCAGCCTGTACCCCCACCTGTACGCCGCGCCCCCACTCTCACCGGCGGACGACGCCCCTGCCGGGAATGTGGAGGTGGAGGATGCGATGGTCTGCTACCTCACCTTCGACGACGGCCCCTCGCCCGTGACGGCCGATGTGCTGGACACGTTGGACGCATACGGCATCCGGGCCACCTTTTTCGTCACCGGTGCGGGCAGTGAGAAGGATGAGGACCTGCTGCGGCGGGCGGCGCAGGCGGGGCACACCATCGGCGTGCACACCTACTCACACGATTACAACACCGTGTACGCCTCGGTGGAGGCGTTTTTGGCCGATTTTGACGAGATGTACCGCCGCATTGCGGTGGTAACGGGCGACGCGCCCACCATCTTCCGCTTCCCGGGCGGCAGCGTGAACGCTTACAATGCCGACGTGCGCGACGAGATCGTGGCCGAGATGGAGCGCCGGGGCTTTGTGTTTTTCGATTGGAACGCCGCCGGCAATGACGCCGTGGTGGGCGGTGCGGACGCGGAACAGATCACAGACAGCGTGTTGGCCAGCGCTTCGGGCCACCAGCGGGCGTTCGTGCTTCTGCACGACAGCGCGACATGCGAAACCACCGCGCAGGCGCTCCCGGCCGTCATAGAGGGCCTGTGGGAGCGGGGCTACCAGTTCCAGCCGCTCACAAACGCCGTGCAGCCGGTGAGCTACTATTCCATGCAGGACGACTGACGCACCAGTTTTCAAATATGAGGAGAGAGGTTTTACACATGAGCGCGAAAGACAATTTTGCCCAGGCGATGAAAGAACTGTTGGACGGGGATACCGATACGAACGCGAAGGAAGGCGAGGACAAAAAGGCCGCTCCCAGCTCCTTCTCGTCCTTCAGCCAGCCCGATGCGCGCCCGCCGCGCGCCCCTGCGCCCGACAAAAAGGAATCCATCTTTGGCGGCGCCCCCGCCGCCGACGAGGCCGAGGAGGAGAAGCCGGCCGGCTCGATCTTTGGCGGCGCTCCTTCCGCAAATGAGTCCACCGAGGCCGCCGACGAAGAGCCTGCTGCCGAAGCAGAAGCGGCAACGCCCGCCGAGGAGCCGGTTGCCGCACCGGTGGCAGCTCCTGCAGTTGCTCCCGCCGCTGCTCCCACTGCGGCCACCGGCGATGTGACCGTGGTAGCCCCCGGCACCGTCATTGTGGGCGACATCTCCACCGCCGGCGGCTTGCGCGTGGAGGGTGAGATCAAGGGCAACCTGAACGTGGCCTCCACGCTGGAACTGACCGGCAAGATCATCGGCGACATCAAGGCCGCCGACGCGGTCATCACGAAGTCGCTCATCAAGGGCAATGTGGCCGTGAAGAACTTTGTCACCATCGACGGCGAGACCACCGTTGTGGGCGACGTTTCGGGCCGTACCTCGCAGGTGAACGGCAAGGTGAAGGGCAACCTGACCGTGGAGGAGCGGGCCCACTTCGAGCCGCGCGCCACGCTGGTGGGCAACCTCATCGCCGGCACCGTCATTATCGACGAGGGCGCCATGCTGAAGGGCGACATCGCCATCACCAACGCGCAGAACGAGAACATCAACGTGGAAGAGCCGGATTTCGACATCGACCTGTGAGCCCTTGTCCGCGGGAAGACAACACAAAAGACGCAGCAAATGGGATGCCCCCGTGCTGCGTCTCTTTTTGTGTTTTTGCAAGAATAGCGCGCTATTCCTCGCCGTGGCGCATCACCTCGAAGCGGGGCGCCTCCTCTTCGTGCAGCAGGATCTGCCCGTAGGTGTACGAAGAAGAACGCGGAAGCGAGATGGAGCCGGGGTTGAACAGATGGATGCCCGCCCGGAACTCATAGTGCGGCAGGTGCGTGTGTCCGTACAGCGCCACCTGCGCTCCACGCTGCTTCGCGGCGATCCACAGGCGGGAGAGGTCGTTCTTTACGCCCAGCATGTGGCCGTGGGTATAGTAGACGGGCAGGCCGCAGATGTCCACAAGGCCCTCCACCGGGTAGTCGCCGGTGCCGGCGCCGTCACAGTTGCCCTGCGACACATACAGCCCAACCCCCGGAAAAGCCTCCCGCAGCCGCTCGGCGTCGCGCACACCGTCGCCCAGGTGGAATACGATGTCCACGTCCGGCGTGGCCTGCACCACCTCCAGCATGGGGCGAGGATAGCCGTGTGTGTCCGAAAAAACAAGCAGTTTCATCTAAACACCCCGCAAAAACACTAAACATTTTGCAGCTTAAGCATTTCTTTGTAAAGAGCATTCTTGGCGTGTCCGGTGGCGGAGGCCACCCGGCGGGCGGCCTCGCCCATGGGCAGCGTCTCCTCCTGCACACAGCGCAGCGCCTCGCGTGCGGCGGCGGCCAACGGGACGCGCGTCTCCTCCGGCTGGGGTGGGCGGCCGGCCACCACCAGCACAAACTCGCCCCGCGGTGTGTTCTGACCGTAGTGCCCGCACGCCTCGGCCAGCGTGGTGGGGCGTATCTCCTCGTGCAGTTTGGTCAGCTCGCGGCAGATTGTGAGCGGCCGCGCGGGGCCAAAGACGGCGCAGAGGTCTTCCAGCGTGCGCAGCAGCTTGTGGGGCGCTTCGTAGAACAGCATCGTGCGCTCCTCGGCGGCCAGGGCGGCCAGCCGCTCGGCGCGCACCCGCGCGTTCTGCGAGAGGAAGCCCTCGAACACGAAGCGGCCGGTGTCCTGCCCGGAGACGCACAGCGCGGCCAGCGCGGCGTTGGCTCCCGGCACGGGCACCACCTGCACGCCCCGCTCGTGCGCTTCGATAATGAGCGTTTGGCCGGGGTCGCTGATGGCCGGCATGCCGGCGTCGCTGCACAGCGCGCAGCACTCGCCCGCCAGCACCCGCGCCAGGATATCCTGCGCGCGTTCACGCTCGTTGTGCTCGTGGTAGCTCATCAGCTTCTTTTTCAGCCCCAGGTGGTTCAGCAGCCGCAATGTGACGCGTGTGTCCTCGGCGGCGATAAAATCGGCCTCGGCCAGCACCTTGGCGGCGCGGGGGGTCAGGTCGCCCAGGTTGCCAATGGGTGTGGCCACGACGTAGAGTGTACCGGACATGGGTTTCTCCTTTGGGGCGGGTGTTTGTACATCTGTAATCCTGGCGGGGGCTCACAATCCGCCTTTGGCGGAATCAGTGTTATCGATACCGCACGGCGCCCCCAGGGGCAGCGGCGTCCGCCGAGCTTCTCATATGATAAGTAGGTCGGGCAGTATGCGCAGGCCCACGCCACACGCCTTGCGGGCCTCGATAAGAACCAGGCTGGGTGGTTCCGTTGCCGCCGCGCGCACGAATTGCAACCGTTTTGGCTCAAGCTTGTGGGTGCGCAGGGTGTCCATCAGCTCGGCCAGCCGTTCGGGCGGGTAGCAAAGGCAGAACCGCCCGCGGTCCTTGAGCAGGCGGGCCGTCGCGGCGCACCATTCGTCCAGGTCGCCCGCTCCGGTTTCGTGGCGGGCCGCGGCGCGCTGAGCGTTGGGCGAAGCGGGCCCGGCGCTGTAATAGGGCGGGTTTGCCACAACGAGGTCGAACGGGCGCCCACTGCGGAAGGTGCGCAGGTCCTGCCGGACGACGGTGAGCTGCGCAAGGCCGCCTGCGGCGGCCGCCCGTTGCACCAGCCGCGCGCCCTCGGCGTCCCGCTCCACGGCCACGGCCGGGCCGGTGAGGCCGCGGTCCACCAAGGCCAACAGAAGGATGCCGCAGCCGGCCCCCAGGTCGCACACCGCCCAGCCGGGCCGCAGCTCGCAAAACTCCGCCAGCAGCAGCGCGTCGGTGCCGATGTGGTGCTGCCCGGCGGTGAAGACCACGGTGCCGTTTGGCAGGGTGTCGGCCGAATCGGTTTTGTCTAGATTGTCGCCCGCTTCCCGGCCGACTTCAAGCCGCCCCGCCGCGTCGGCTTGCCGGGTTTCCGGGATTGGTGTTTCAGGCGGCGAGCCGCCCGCGATGACAGGCACCTTTTCGCCCACGTGCGGCGCCCCCTCCCGATGCAGGTTTGAAAAAAGGGCGGACACATACGTGTCCGCCATAGTGTTTGTTGCCGTCGGTCTCTTGCGAAGCAACAACAAGGTCGAATACGCCGCCCTTTGGGGCGGGGTATCGCGGGCCGAAGGCACGCGGGATGCGGGGATTGGCCCCGCGTCCATACCGGTTATTCCGGAGCGATGGCATCCACCGGGCACACGCCGGCGCAGGCGCCGCAATCGATGCAGGTGTCGCCGTCGATGTTGTACTGGGCATCCCCCTGGGAAATTGCCGATACGGGGCATTCGCCCTCGCAGGTACCGCAGGAAATGCAAGCGTCGCTGATCTTGTAGGCCATTGTTGTGTTCTTCCTTTCTCTGGTTCGTCTGTGGGCCGTGTTCGGCAGCTTGGCCGCCGGCCCTCTCCCGCTCTCATTCTACCACAGTTTTTTTGTTTTTCAAGAACCAATCAGCATTCCGCCGCCGGTGAAATCTCCTCGGGCAGGATGTCTTCGGGTTCGGGGTCGGGCGGCTGAGGGGCGCGCTTGCCGCCCGAGATATAGGTGCAATCGTCCCGATGGTAGTAGCGGGTAGGAAGCTCGCTTTCCTTGTCGAACCGCACGCGCAGCTGGCCGCTTACCAGGTTCACCTCGGTGACGGTGCCGGTGCCGTCGGGCGTGCGCACCGTGCTGCCCTGGCCGGGGGTGATGCGGCCGAGGTACTCGTAGGCGGGCTGTTCGTAGGCCAGGCAGCACATCAGCCGCCCGCAGCTGCCCGATATCTTGGTGGGGTTCAGCGAGAGGCCCTGCTCCTTGGCCATCTTGATGGAGACGGGCTGGAAGTTCTTGAGAAAGCGGCTGCAGCAGAACGGCTGCCCGCAGATGCCAAGGCCGCCCAGCATCTTGGATTCGTCGCGCACGCCGATCTGCCGCAGCTCGATGCGGGTGCGGAAGACGCCGGCCAGGTCCTTCACCAGCTCACGGAAGTCCACCCGGCCGTCGGCGGTGAAGTAGAACAGGATCTTGTTGCGGGCGTAGGTGTATTCCACGTCCACCAGCTTCATGGGCAGCTTGTGCTTGGCGATGCGCTCCTCGCACAGCTCGAAGGCGGCCATCTCGTCGGCGCGGTTCTGCTTCATGCGGCGGATATCCGCGTCGTCGGCGACGCGCACCACCTTTTTCAGCTCGCCCTGCACGGCGGAGTCGGGCACGTCGTGTACGCCCTGGGCCACCTCGCCGCAGTCGGTGCCGCGGGAGGTTTCCACGATGACGTACTGCCCCGTCTCGATGGGCAGGCCGGCGGGGTCGAACGAATAATTTTTCCCGGTGGATTTAAACCGGACGCTGATGATCTTCTTCATACTGTTTCCTTTATATGTTGGGATGGGCGGGCGCAAGGCGCAGGGCCAGCGCCGCCAACGTGATTTTGGGTGAAGCGTTGCGGGCAAGTTGCTCACGGGCCAGCGCGACCGCCTCGATGGCCGCCATGCAGCGCGGGGCAATGTCGCCCTCTGGTTCGTTAGTATCGATCAAAGCATAGTCTCCCCGCAGCGCGGCGGCCAGAGCGGCCGAAAGGTCGAAGAGCAGCGCGTCCCGCTTCTCCCGGCCGGACAGCCCCTCTTTCGCGCCCTCGTCGGCGCGGGCCTCGTAGCCGGAGAAGATGCGCAGCAGGCCGTAGGCGGCCGCCGTGCTCTGCCGCAAGGCGTCGTCCCCTGCGCGGCCAGTCTCAAGCTGTCCCTTCGGGCCAGCTTGCCGGGCAAGTGCCAAGGGGTCGGCGGCCAGGGCTGCGCGGGCGGCGGCCAGCGCGTCGCGCAGGATGGCAAGGCGCGTCTCGTTGCGCAGAGCGGCCAGCCCCAGGCCGATGCGCCCGCCATACAGCCGGGCCAATAGGGCAGGCAGGTCGGCCGGTCGGCCTTTGCCAAAATCGTCGTATGCGTCCCGGGCATCTGCTGAATCACTGCCGGGGGGCAGGCGTTCCCGCAGGGCCCGCTCGCACACGTCGAGCGCCACCGGCGCCAGCGTGTAGGCCGCACAGCGGCTGCGCACGGTGGCGGGCAGCTGCCCGGCAGACGGGGCGGTGAGCAGGAACAACACGCCCTCAGGCGGCTCTTCCAGTATTTTTAAGAGCGCGTTGTAGGCGGGCGGGGCCATGCGTTGGGCGTCGCGCACCCACACCACCCGGCCCGCGGCCGAAAGCCCGGTGTGGAACACGTCCCGCCGCACCTCGCGCACCCGTTCCACCGGGATCTGGCCCGAACGGCCCTCCCCTTCCAGCACGAGCAGCTCGGGGCTCTGGCGGGATAGCACGGCTGCGGCGGGCGAACGGGTTTTTTTATAATCGTCGACCATTTCCCGGCCGGCCTCATTGGGGTACAACCAGTCAGCGGCCAGGCAGCGTGCGGCAAACCCGCGGCCGCAGCCGTCCGGCCCGCACAGCAGGAGGGCGTGCACGCCGGCCGAATAGGTCCTCTGCGAATCGTCGCCCGCTTCCCGGCCGGCCTCAAGCCGTCCTTGTGGGCCGGCTTGCCGGACATGCGCGAAATCGTCGCCGGCCGAATAGGTCCTCTGCGAATCTTCGCCTGCATCCCGGCCGGCCGCCCCATGGTGAGAAGCCAGCGCCGCCTTCAGCGCTTCCTTCAGTTGTTCGTTGCCCAGCAGTGTGTCCAGCATCATGGGCGGTCACACCTTTTCAAAGCGTTCCACATTGGTCACAAAGATGGTGGCCCCGCCCAC
>JAVBQQ010000002.1:0-43129 GCA_031548875.1 Oscillospiraceae bacterium | reverse complement strand
GACCATCGAGGAATTCCTCGAGAACAACCCCGGTATCGACCCCGCCCTCAAAGACCTGATGAAACCCGTCGTGCAGGGCGCCGACGACCGGATGTACGACTTCATCCTGGGCATGATCTTCTCGTAAAAGACGCGGCCCGTGTGGTCTCCTTGGCAAAACAGAAAAGGCCGGGCGGAACACTCCGCCCGGCCTCTTTCTATGCCTTTTTAAAATCCGCCTTCCACGCCCCGCGCCCGTGCGGGGGGCCGCCGCAGGCGCGCTCCCTCACACGTCGCCGTCGGCCGCCCGCACAGACGGGTACGCCTCCCCGTACAGCTTTTCCCGCTCCGCCAGAAACCGCTGCTCGATGGAACCGTCCGGGTTCTTCTCTATGCGGCAGAGCAGCGCCCGCAGCTGGTAGGTGCCAAGAGCCGGGTCGTAGGGCGGCTCCTGGCAGGTGAGCACGTTCACGTTGGAGGCAAGGAAGCCGTGGTCCGGCGTCTCTACCTCGGGGTACCAAAAGCCCATGCGGCAGTTCACCACCCGCTCGTCGATGCCGTCCGTCACCAGCGCCTTCTGGGTAATGCGCCCGCGTGGCGTCTCGATGAACACCCAATCGCCGTCCTGTATGCCGTGCTTTGCCGCCGTGGCCGGGTGCATCTCCACCGTGGGGAAGGGATGCTTCTCGCGCAGGGGCCGTATCTGTCGGTTCTCCGAGATGAAATACTCCAGGTACCGGCTGCCGGTGGTCAGCACGAGGGGATACTCTTCGTACAGGTCCGGCCGGGAGAGCGGGCTCTCGGGCGGTTCCTCGTAGTGGGGCAGCGGGTCGATGCCAAATTCATCCAGCAGCGGGGAGTACAGCTCCATCTTGCCGCTGGGCGTGTCCAGCCTGCCTGCCTTCTCGTACTGTTTGTACTCGATGGGCACCGTGAGGTAGTTCACCTCTTTCAGTTTTTCGAAGGTCATGTCCTCGAACTGGGGGAACCGTTTCGCCATCTCGGCCAGCTGGCCGTCGTAGATGTCTGTGGCCTTGTCTGCGCCGTAGGGCGCACCCAACTTCTGGCACAGCTCCACAAAAACCTCTTCGTCGCTCTTGCGTTCGTGCAGGCGCACCATCTGCTTCTGGCAGAGTACCGCCCAGGCGCCGCCGTAGGGCCCGGCATACACCTGATCCATCTCCATCCAGCTGGCCGCCGGCAGCACCAGGTCCGAAAGCTCGGCCGTGGGCGTCATGAACAGGTCCATCGTGCACATGAAGTCGAGGCTTTGCAGCGCTTCCAGCGTCTTATGCGTCTGCGCGAAGGCCAACAGGCCGTTGTTGCCAAACAAAAGCAGCCCGCGCACCGGGTAGGGCTTGCCGGTACGGATGGCCTCCAGCACCGAGGGCACGTGCGCGCCGGGCATTCCGTTCACGGCGCTGGTGCGCGCCAGGATGGGATGCGCCTCGTACCCCAGGCGCTTTTTGTCCTGCTCGTCGCTCATCAGATGCGCGTTGAAAGACGCCCCGGGCAGTACGCCGGTGCCCTTGATGAACCCACCCGGCACATCGTAGTGCCCGCACAGGCCGGGCAGCATGGCGATGGCACGCACCGTCTGGAAGCAGTTGGGCGTGTGCTCGATGGCGCAGCCCCACTCCAACGTGCCCGGTTTTGCCGCGGCGTACAGGCGCGCCGCCTGCAGTATCTGCTCCTCGGGCAGCCAGGTAATGGCCGCCACCCGCGCGGGGGTGTACCCGGCCACCCGCTCCTTCAACTGGTCGAAGCCGGTCGTCCAGTTCGCCACGAAGTCCTTGTCGTACAATTCTTCCTCGATGATGACATGCAGCATGCCCAGCGCCAGCGCGTCGTCGGTGCCGGGGCGCAGCTGCAACCACAGCTCCGCCTGTTGGGCCAGCTCGGTGCGGCGCGGGTCCACCACGATCATGCGCGCGCCCTTGCGGATGGCGTCCCGCGCGCGGAACATCACCTCGCAGTCAGCGCCGCTCACCACCGGGTTGTGTCCCCACACCAGCATCACGTCGGGGTTTTGTTCGCTGTAATAGTCGCACACCAGCTGGTGCCCGTAGGTGAATACCGACGCCATGATACGCGGAAAAAAACACTGCGCGGTGCCCGGCTCAAACCAGTTGGGGGTGCCCAGCGTGTTGGCCAGCCGGGGCACCAGATAGAAGTGATGCCGGCCGGTGCCGGTGGCGATGCCCAAGCCCTCGATGCCGTATTTTTGCCGGATGCCCTCGATGTTCTCAGCGATAATGTCATACGCTTCGTCCCAGCCTATGCGCTGCCACTTTCCCTCGCCCCGCGCACCCGTACGCTTCATGGGCCAGTTCAGGCGCTTGGGGTGGTACAAGAGGTCGGCGCCGGCCAGTCCCTTCGGGCACATGCGCCCGCGGGAGAGGGGAGAGTCCGGGTCGGGCAGGATCTTCACAAGCTTGTCGTCCTCGAAGGTGAGGATGGCGCCGCAGCCGCCGTGGCAGCCCCGGCAGGACGCTTTCTCCGTGCGTGTCATAGGCGCTCTCCTTGCTGGCGTAT
Organism: Oscillospiraceae bacterium; assembly: GCA_031548875.1. Classification (GTDB taxonomy): domain Bacteria; phylum Bacillota; class Clostridia; order Oscillospirales; family Ruminococcaceae; genus JAAYCI01. Next base: position 40,615 of record JAVBQQ010000002.1, on the reverse strand, counting down.
TCGGCCTCCGTAGTCATAAAGATAAATAGCAACGCGCGTGCCAACACCGGCATTTGATCAAAAACAACCTGTTAAGGCCCCTGTTCCGCTCTTTACAGAACGTCCAGCCGCCGCGGGCGCTCATTCCCAGCCCCACGCCTGCCACCGGGCAGTACAGTTGTCCCTGTCAACTGCCCACTATCCTGTGCAAAATCACACAAACACCAGCTGCACCAGCACGATATAGAACACCGTGCCGCCCACCACGGCCAGCAGCGATTGTTTGAAAGCAAGGTACAGCCCTGCCGTCAGCGCCACGCCCAGAAGCTCGGGCAGGCCGTGGGGCGCCGCCAGCAGGGGCGTCTCGCGCAGGCAGAACACGATGAGCATGGCCGTGATGGCAAAGGGCAGCACCCGCCCCAGGTACAACACATACTTGGGCGTGGGCCGGCTTTGGGGGAACGCAAAAAAAGGCAGCGCGCGGGTGAGGAAGGTACCCAGAGCAAACATCGCCACCATGATGGCCGTCTGCAGGGTGGTCATGGCTCCACCCCGCTTTTGTCCATCTGCTTTTCCAGCGGGCGGCGCAGCAGGCTGAACAGCACCACCAGCGCCGCCATGGCCGCCAGGATGAACCACTGCGGCCCGAACAACAGCCGGCAGACGATGGACACCCCCAGGCCGATGAGCGCCGGGGTGCGGTTGCGCTTCTCGCGCCATTGCTCCAGGAAGATGACCACGAACAGCGCGGTCATCACAAAATCGATGCCCAGCGTGTTGATGGGCAGCGCGCCGCCCACCAGCGCGCCGATGGTACAGCCGCACACCCAGTAGCACTGGTTCAGCACCGAGATGAAAAACCGGAACCAGCGCACGCTTACGCCGGGGGGCGGCTCGGCGGAGCAGAGCAGCGCGAATGTTTCGTCCGTGAGGGCAAAGATCATATAATACCGCTCCCGCCCCTGCGCCTTGAACGGCTCCAGCATGGAGATACCGTAAAAGATGTGCCGCGCGTTCACCATCACCGTGACAAAGAAGGCCGCCACCGGCGCAAAGCCCGCCGCCATCAGGCCCACGGCCACAAACTGCCCCGAGCCGGCGTACACGCACAGCGCCATCACCAGCGCCCAGCCGGCGCCAAACCCCTTGCTAGCCAGCAACACGCCAAAGGCCGCCCCCATCACAAGGTACCCGGTAAGCACCGGGATGGTGTGCGGGAAAGCGGCGCCCACCGCGCGCCGCAGCACGGTGGGGCGCAGTTCCTCCTGCGAAGGCTGTAGTTCGGCCTGCGGCTGCTGCAGTTCAGCCTGTGGCTGAACTGGGGAAGGCGGGGTGGGCTGCAAGGGGCATCATCTCCATCGCTTTTTGGCTTGTACAAACTGTTATTATCATACCATAACGCGCCCCCACCCGTCTAACGCCCTCCGGTGAGCAGACGCAAAAAAGCCCCGGAGATCCTCCCTGGATCCGGGGCACACCGCGCGGCCCGCCGCCCGGTAGTCAATCAAAATGCTTTTGGAACAGCTCTCCCACGCATTGGTCCACCTCGCCCGCGAACGCCTCGTACTTCTGCATCAGCTGGTGGCCGTCATCGGTCACCACCGAGCGTCCCCCCTCGCGCCCGCCGGGCTGCCTGTGCAGCACCTTGCGCCCGTAGGCTTTCTCTATGCGGTTGATAAGCTTCCAGCCCTTGCTGTACGATATGCCCATCTGGGCGCACGCAAGGCGGATGGACTCCGTCTTGTCGATGGTGGACATGAGCTGGTGCACGCCCGGCCCGTAGAAGGATTGGGCCCGCGCAAGTGATAGCTTTACTTCGGGGCGTAGCTTCTTATTGGCAGGTTTACCCGATTCGGCAGCGGGGTCGTCCATGGTCTGTTTGGTCGAATCCATTCGTGGGCTCCTTTCCCTCACACGGCAATAAAAAACACGCCGCTGTGGCATGGCAATATTATACCACCGCTCTATGGTAATTGCGATATCTTTCTTCTTACCAGTTGCCTCATTCGTTCGCCGCGTTCTCTCTTTTTTTTACAAAAAATTTATGCCTCTGCGCGTCTGGCCAAAAATCCAGATTCTTTTTTGTATCATTCGCCAATATCCGGCGTGTTTTGGCATTTTTTCCCACGCTCTTTTCCGCCCCCTTTCGGACCAAGGCGCGCCCACCGCCAAATGTGAAATTTTTAACGTGCCTTTGAAAAGAACAAAACACTTGCAGGGGCTCCCATTCTTCGGTATAATGCTCACGTGTGAGAGAAACTCGGCATGCTTATTTACATTATATTTTGATTTTTTGGGGTGAAAACATTGATTCTGGAGAAACCACCAGTTCTACTGCTCATCATCACGATCGTGATCAGTCTCGTGGCACTGCTCACAGCCTTCCTGCTCTCCCGCTGGATCAAGAAACAAGAACCTGGCACCGACACGATGAAGGAGATCGCCGCCGCCATCCGCGAGGGGGCCATGGCCTTCCTCAAGCGCGAGTACCGCATCATTCTGGTCTTTTCCATCGCCATGTTCCTCATTCTGTGGTTTGTTGTGAACCTGGCCACCGGCATCACCTTTATCGTGGGCGCCGGGTTCTCGGTGCTGGCCGGCTTCTGCGGCATGGAGGTGGCCACCATCGCCAACGTGCGCACGGCCAACGCCGCCAAGCTGAAGGGCACCGGCGGCGCACTGAAGATCGCATTCCGCGGCGGCTCGGTGATGGGCCTGTGCGTGGTGGGCTTCGGCATCCTGGGCCTCTCGGTCATCCTCCTCTTCCTCGATGCCTCCACCATCCAGGTGCTCACCGGTTTCAGCTTGGGCGCCTCGTTCATCGCGCTGTTCGGGCGCGTGGGCGGCGGCATCTTCACCAAAGCGGCCGACATGGGCGCCGACCTCGTGGGCAAGGTGGAAGCCGGCATTCCTGAGGACGACCCGCGCAACCCCGCCGTCATCGCCGATAACGTGGGCGACAACGTGGGCGATGTGGCCGGCATGGGCAGCGACCTGTTCGAAAGCTATGTGGGCGCCATCGTATCCTGCATCCTTCTGGCCTATGCCATGCCCAAGGTGCCCATCGCGCAGGGTGTCACCTTCCCGCTCATCCTGGTGGGCGCCGGCATCATCGCGTCCATCCTGGCCGTCTTCCTGGTGGGCAAGAGCCGCGGCAGGCACCCGGCGCTTGCGCTCAACCTGGGCACCTACTTTGCCAGCGGCATCGTGCTCATCGCCGCCCTCATCGGCAGTTTCATGATGTTCAGCAATGTCCGCGCTTTTATCGCCGTGGCACTGGGCATCGCCGTAGGTATCGCCATCGGCGCCCTCACAGAGCGCTATACCTCCGATTCCTTCAGGCCCGTAAAGGGCATTGCCAAAAAAGCCGAGACCGGCGCCGCCGTCGTGGTGGTGGATGGCTTTGCCGTGGGCATGTTCTCCACCGTTTGGCCCATCCTGCTCATCGCGGCCGCCGTCCTGTTCTCCTACTACGTGTTCGACCTGTACGGCATCGCGCTGGCCGCCGTGGGCATGCTGTCGACCGTGGGCTCGGTCGTGGCGGTGGACACCTACGGCCCTATCTCGGACAATGCCGGCGGCATCGCCCAGATGGCCGGCCTGGAAAAAGACGTGCGCGAGATTACCGACAAGCTGGACAGCGTGGGCAACACCACGGCCGCCATCGGCAAGGGTTGTGCCAGCGGCTCTGCGGCGCTCACGGCGCTGGCCCTCTTCGTCTCCTACGCGCAGGTGGCCGGCATCTCCTCCATCGATCTGCTCACCACGCCGGTGGTCATCGGCATGTTCATCGGCGCCATGCTGCCCTTCCTGTTCTCCTCGCTCACCATGAAGAGCGTAGGCCGCGCCGCCTTCCAGATGATCGAGGAGGTGCGCGTGCAGTTCCTGGAAAAACCGGGCATCATGGAGGGCACCGATAAGCCCGACTACGCCCGCTGCGTGGACATCAGCACCAAAGCCGCACTGCAGGAGATGATCATCCCCGGCCTGTTGGCCGTGTTTGCCCCGCTGGCCGTGGGCCTTGTGCTGGGCGTGGAAGCCCTGGGCGGCCTGTTGGGCGGCGCGCTGGTGTGCGGCGTGGTGCTGGCCATCACCATGGCCAACGCCGGCGGCGCGTGGGACAACGCCAAGAAGTACATCGAGGCTGGCAACCACGGCGGCAAGGGCAGCCCGGCGCACGCCGCGGCCGTCATTGGCGACACGGTGGGCGATCCCTTCAAGGACACCTCCGGCCCCTCCATCAACATCCTCATCAAGCTGATGACCATCGTTTCGCTCGTCTTCCTGCCGCTGCTTTTGTAACAGCCGCAGCCCGGCAGGCAGCAGCGCAATCTATACAGACAAACCCGCCCCATGCAGCAACCGGCTGCCGGGGCGGGTCTTTTTTGTCCACGGGCGCTCACCCGCCCTCTCGCCGTTCTAACAAGGGTGCTTGCCAGCCCCTCCAACATGCCAACCCTTCCGCCGCCCACACACTGCGCGGCGGCCCCCAGCCCGCGCCTGCCGGCACGCAAAAGCGCCTGCATCCGCACAAGGACCGGCCGCGGCGCGCATGCAAAAAGCGCCCGCCCTATACAGCGATATGCTGCATAGGGCAGACGCCCTCGACTTTGTATTTGCGAAGCGGAGTTATTGCCCGCCCACGGCGGATTCGGCCTCCTCCACCAGGATCTCAGCTTCGGATTTGCCCAGCTTGGGCCCTTCCTTGCTCACACCCTGCAGGAAATAATCAAGGCCGTCCATAAACAGCACCAGCGTGAAAAAAGCCATACCGATGGCCACGATGTACATGACCGGGCCCAGCGGCACCTTCAGCACGCCCGTCACCGTACGTTCACCCGGCGCACGCAGAAATACGGCGTAGGTAACGAAGGCGGAGAAAACGGCCGTGATGATGCGGACAATGCCGTTCCAGCAGAAGCGCACACGCAGGTTCTTGATCATGTTCACGAAGATGTCCACGTGCACATGGCCGCCCACATATTGGGTGAACGACAGACCCAGGAATACGATAAGCGCAATGCCGATCTCGGTCAACTCGATGTTGCCCTTGAAACCGCTGTGGAAAAAATACCGCATTACAACATCTATGATCGTCATGCACATGAGTATGAAGGTAATTGCCATGGATACATAGCACACTCCAAAACTCACCTTGCGCATGCCGCCGTTGATCTTATTGAACGTGGCCAAGTCACTCCACTCCTTAATCGCTCAAAAAGTCTGGTAGGTCGGGATCTCTACTTATGCAGCGTTCTTGATGGCTTCTTTGGCGGCGTCCAGGCAAGCCTGGGCGTCGTAGCCGGCTTCGGTCTTTTCCGTGACCCAGTTGGCCTCGGTGGTCTCACCAGCCGCCACCAGCTTCGCCGTCTCGTCGTCGCTCAGCGTGTAGATGGCTTCGGGGTCCTTCTCGTTGATGATCTCGGTCACGCTGGTCTGCACGTCGTCCCACGACGCACCGGCAAGCTCCAGAGCAGCAGCACCGCTGTTGTCGTCCAGGATCTTCTGCAGATCTTCGGGCAGGGCGGCGTAAGAATCCTTGTTCATCAAGAGGAAGTAGGGGCTCACCTGCACATGGGCATCCAGATAGTAGTTCAGCTGCTCGTACAGCTTGAAGGAGTTGATGGCGTGCCAGTCGGTCACAACGGCATCGATAACACCCTTTTCAAGCGAGGAGTACACGTCGCCGATCGGGATATCGTTGGGCTGGGCGCCCAGCAGCTCCATGAAGGAGGTGGGGGGGCCGGCCAGCGTGCGGACCTGCAGGCCTTTGATGTCGTCAACGGTCTCGATCTTCTTGCTGGTGGTGGAGATGGGCGAGTCGCAGTTGGTGTGCAGCAGCAGCACGTGGTAGTCCTCGTACTCCGCCTTCAGGTAGTCGGTGTTCGTGTACAGGTCCCAGATGGCGGCGCTGCCCTGCGCAGCCGACGAGATACCCAGCATGGGCAGCATCATCGACTCGGTCATCGGGAACAGGCCGGGGTAGAAGCTCTGCAGGCTCCAGGCAATGTCCACACCGCCGGTCTTCATCATATCCAGCGATTCCTTCGGGCCGGCCAGCGAACCGCCCGAAACCACTTCGATGTACAGGCGGCCGTCGCTAGCCTCGTTCACCTGGGCAGCCCAGGCATCCAGGAACTTGCCGGTGGCGCTCTGCGGCGGGTCGTGGTGGGTCAGCTTCAGGGTTTTTTCGGCCTTGGCGGGATCAACCACCCAGCCGTCGCCGCCGGTGGAGGTGGCTTCGGAGCCGGGCTCGGAACCGCTGGCGGTCGAGGTGGACGCCGCCGGCGTGGACGAGCTTGCGGGCGCTTCCACGCCGCCGCCGCACGCTGCAAGCAACAGCAGCGAGACGCACATCAGCGCCGCGAGAACGATAGACAGTCTCTTTTTCATGTTTTGCCTCCTTGTAATTCTGCTTTATATTCCTGCCAGAGCGGCGGGCCGCCCGGGCAAAAGCAACGCTCAATTAAAACGTTTCGCCAAGGGGTGGTGGAACTGTGAGTGCCCAAACGCGGGGCTATGCTGCGGCCGAGAACAGCCGGGGCAGCACCAGGGAGATGTCGGGGAAGAGGATGATGACGACCACTGCCAGTACCAGCGCTATAATGAATGGCACCACGCCTTTGAATATCCGGAAGAGTGGCACGTCCTTCGCCACGCCGGCAATCACGTACACGTTCATGCCCACCGGTGGGGTGATGAGGCCAGTCTCCATGACCATGACCATCAAGACGCCGAACCAGATGAGGTTGATGTGCAGCCCCTGCACCAGCGGCAGGAAGATGGGCACCAGCAACAGCACCATGCCCAGCGAGTCCATCACGCAGCCCAGCGCCACGTAGATAAGCAGGATGATGATGAGCACGAGATAGGGGCCGAGATTTGCATTCAGCATGCCGCGGGCCAGCGCCGTGGGCAGGCCGGACATGGTGAGGAACTGGCCGAACACGTTCGCGCCGATCATGATCAGGAAGATCATGCAGGAGGTCTTTACCGTGTCCTTCAGGGCGGCGATGATGTTCTTCAGCGACGCCTTGCGCTTGATGATCATAAAGATGAATGCGCCGAACGCGCCCACGCCTGCGCCCTCGTTGGCCGTGAAAATGCCGGCGAAGATGCCGCCCATCACGATGAGGAAGAGGATGAGGATGGGCAGCACGCCCAACAGGCTCTTCGCCTTTTCAGCACCGGAGAACTTCTCGCTCTTCGGGCCGGCAGCCGGGTCGCGCAGCACCACCACCACCACAGCAGCCATGTAGAACAGCATCAGCAGGATACCGGGCAGCAGGCCAGCTGCAAACAGCGAACCGATGGACACCTCCGCCGTCACGCCGTACAGGATGAAACCCACGCTGGGCGGGATGAGGATGCCCAGCGTACCGCCCGCGGCCACACTGCCGGTGGACAACGTGTCTTTGTAGCCATAGCGCTTCATCTCGGGGATGCACACGGTGCCCATGGTGGCTGCCGTGGCCGTGGACGAGCCGCAGATGGCCGCAAAGCCGCCGCAGGCGCCAATGGTTGCAACAGCAAGGCCGCCAGGCAGCCGCCCCAGCCATTTATAGCAGAAGCGGAATAGGTCCTGGCTCAGGCCGCCATAAAACGCGAACTGACCCATCAAAACAAACAGCGGAATGACCGACAACGAATACTTCGCCACCGAGGCATACGGCGTTGTCATCAAGAGGCCAATTGCCCCGTTGAAGTTGCGCGCGATGATCATGCCGACAAAGCCGACCACCAGCATCGCGAAGCCGATGTTCATTCCGCTGAACAGAACTACGATTAGTGCAACGATGCCCAGGATACCAAACAGAACTGGACTCATTTCGATCTTCCTCCTCAATCGCAGATGAGTTACTTCTCGCTTGATCTATTCTATTCTATAATAACTGAACAAGATACCATGATACGATCCAGGTCTGGCCCCGCTCCGCCAGCTGCAGGCCACCCCCTCCCCGAAAGCACGCCGGGAGTCACTTCATTTTTTAATGCGTATGCACAATAATCCGCGCATACAATACAGCAAATATAGCAAACCGCAAATCGGTTGTCAATAGATGAAGCAAAATTGTAATTAGTTACATGCTATATAAAATAATCCCCCTATGTAACGTAAACAGCGCGCTTTGCGTATTATTTTATCTCCCGAAAAAAGCGCCCTACAGGCGGTGGAAAACGGGCGCGAAATCGCCGCCACGGTCACCTTTGCGAATCGGGTGTCACTCGCAAATGGTATTTAAAAATAAATCGCCCTCTTTTGCAGCATCACCTCCCCGCATTGTTCCCTTAGGGGGCAAAACGTGGTATGATGGACTATCCTTGTTCTCTCCCCCCTTTTCCCGTCTCCGCGGGCGCACGCGCGCATACACCCGGACCCGCCTTTCAATTGTCCGATCGAATATTTGCAGGCAGGTTCCCAGCGAAAGGCATTTCTACATGTTCGGCAGCATCGTTGTCCAGCCCACCGCACTCAACCGGCCGCAGCGCGCGCGCTACCGGGCCGTCTACTGCGGTCTTTGCCACGCGCTGCACGCCCGCTTCGGCGCCGCAGGCAGGGCTTGCCTTTCCTATGACATGACCTTCCTCGCGCTGCTGCTGGCCGCTTTGTACGGCGATGCACCGCCAGATGCCCCCATGCAGGCGGCTGCTTGCATCCCCGTGGGCGACGCGCGCCTGCGCTGCCCTCCGCACCCGCTGCGGGGGCGCGCCTGTTCTGTTTTGGGTAGCAGCGGCTACGCCGCGGACATGAACCTGTTGCTCGCCTATTACAAACAGCTGGACGATTGGCAGGACGAGGGCTCCCGCACCGCTCTGGCCCGCAGCCGCAAGCTGGCCACCCATCTGCCCGGCGTCCGGGAACGTTGGCCCCGCCAGTGCGCCGCCGTGGCGGAAGAACTGTCCGCCCTGGGCGGTATGGAAGCGCGGGGCGAAACGAACCCCGACCTGCCCGCCCACTGCTTTGGCCGGCTGCTGGGCGAGGTGTTCGCACCGGCAGAGGACGCTCACGCCCACCTGCTGCGACAGGTGGGCGCCTCGCTGGGCCGCTTTGTCTACCTGCTGGATGCGCACAACGACCTGCGGGCCGACCTGCGCCGCGAGCGCTACAACCCCCTCACCGCACACCCGGGGCTGGATATCGAACCCGTCCTGGCCCTGGAGATGGATGCGTGCACCCGCGCGTTCGAGCAACTGCCCATCGCGCAGGACGCGGATATCCTGCGCAACGTGTTGTATGCCGGTGTGTGGACGCGCTACCGCCCGCAGTTCCCCCGTGAGGGGAACCGCAGCCTCGCGGTGGGAGAGGAGGCGCAGCACACCCATGGCTGACCCTTACAAGGTGCTGGGCCTGCGCCCGGGCGCAAGTGAACAGGACGTCGCCCGCGCCTACCGCCGGCTGGCCAAGAAGTACCATCCCGACCTGAACCCCGGCAACCCTGCCGCCGAGGCCCGCATGAGGGATATCAACGAAGCCTATGCCCGGTTGAAGAACAACGGCGGCTATGGCTCGGGCGAAACCGCCGATACGTCATCCACCCCGCCGCACGCGGGCCGCACGCCGGGCGGCGACCCGTTCGGCGAGGGGCCGGGCCCCGGGGCCGATCCCTTCGCCGGTTTTTCCAGCCGTTTCGGCGGGTTTGGGCGCGGCGGCTGGCAAGGCTCCCCCTTTGCCGGCATGCACGAGGTGCGCGCCGCCGTGCAGGCGCGGCGCTACAGCTACGCGCTGCAACTGCTGGCCGCCATGCAAACGCAGGACGCCGAGTGGTTCTATTGCAGCGCTGTGGCCCACGCCGGCCTTGGCAACCGGGTGACGGCGCTGGCCCACGCGCAGGAGGCCGTGCGCATGGACCCGGACAACGAGGAATACGCCGCCTTCCTGCAACGGTACCAGCAGGGCGTCTTCCACTACCGCGCCGCCGCGCAGGGCTTCGGGTTCGCGCCCCGCCGGCTGGGCGGCACACTGCTGGGCATCCTGGTGGCGCAGCTGTTGTGCGTCATCTGCTGCCGTCCCTGTTAGGGCCTTTTGCACTATAAAAAGGAATGTTTGACTTTACCCGCGCCATAAGTGTACAATTTACCTATCCACGCAATTCTTTCTTCTGCCACTCCCCCTTTGCAGCATACTGCACACAAAGGAAGATGCCTATGAAGCCTCCTGAAGACGGCGTTACCACCCGCCGGGCCAGCGGCCACCTTGCCACCCAGTTCGACACGATCGCCGACACCTCCGGTGTGGGCCTGTGGGATTGGGACCTGCAAAACGATACCGTGGTGCACAGCGGCCGGCTGGACCAGCTGTCCGGCTATGACGGCTCCGAGCTTCCCGCCGCCTTCACAAAGGCACGGGAGATCCTTGTGCTGCCCGAAGACTTCAGCACCCTGCAGGCGACCATCGCCGCCTGCGTAGAGGGCGCAGCCGACAGCTACGACATCGAATTCCGCCTGCGCTGCAAGGACGGCACCCTCAAATGGGTGCAAGACCGCGCCGCCGTGGCCGAGCGCGGCCCCGACGGCCGCGCCACCCGCATCGTGGGCATGTCCTGCGACATCGGGCGCTTCAAGCAGGCCGAGGACACCCTCACCGACCGCGTCCGCCTGGCCGACTTCGCGGCCGAGCTGTCCGGCCTGGGCACCATCGACTGGGACTACACCACCGGCCAGGTGCGCTTCGACGACCGCTTTTTGCAGATGTTCGGCTACACGGCCGAAACGGCCGCCCACACCTTCGCCGAGCTGCAGGCGTTCATCCATCCCGACGACCTGCCCGCCTTCGCCGCAGGCGTGGGGGCCTATGTCGCGGGCCAGACCGAGGGCTTCTCCCAGCAGCTGCGCGCCCGCCTGGCCGCCGGCCCATATATCTGGATCCTCACCACGGCGCGCATCATAGAGCACACGCCCGAGGGCGCTCCCCGGCGTATCCTGGCCGGCTGCCTGAACGTAGACAGCCTTGTGCAGGGCGAGCAAAAGGCCCTGCAGCACAACCGCCAGCTGCAGCAGGAGGTGCAGTCGGCCGCGCGCGACCTGGCCGAGGCGCGCCGCACCAGCGAAGCCATGTTCGACGGCAACCCCTATGTCAACATGATCTTTGACGACGCGTTCCAGCCGGTGGACTGCAACCCTGCCGCGCTGGAATATTTCGGTTTTTCCAGCAAGCGCGAGCTGCTGGAAAACGTCCTGCCCATCATCCGGCGCTCCACCCCGGCCGTCCAGCCCTCGGGCGAAGAATCGCCCGGGTTTGCTGCGCGCATGCAGGCGGCTGCAAAAAAGGGCTACCTTGAGTTCGAGTCCACGATGGTGTTCGAGGGGCACGAGGTGCCCCTGTACTTCACCCTCAAGAAGATCGACTACAAGGACAGCTTCGCCCTGGCGGCCTACATGCTGGATATGACCGCCATCAAGCAGACCGAGCGGGCGCTGAAACGCCACGAAAAGCTGCTGCAGGCCGCCAACGATGTGGCCGCCCTGCTGCTGGAAGCGCCCCCCGAAGAATTCGACGCCACGATGCACACCTGCCTGGCCCTTTTGGGCGGCATCCTGGGCGTGGACCGCGCCTATGTGTGGCACAACCTGCAAGAGGATGAGAAGGTATGCGCCGTGCAACTGTGCGAATGGATCGCCGAGGGCAAGGCGGGGTACCTTGACTACGGAGACCGCAAATTCTTCTATGACGACCTCATGCCTGGCTGGCGGGAGATGCTGGACGGCTTTGCGGGCGTGAACGGCCCCGTACGCCAGCTGGAAGGCCCTCTCGCCGCTTTCCCCGGCTTTGGGGACGTGGCATCCATTCTGCTGCTGCCCATCGTCACCCAGGGGCAGTTCTGGGGCTTCATCGGCTTCGACGACTGCCACGACGATGCGCGCGTCTTCTCCCAGGGCGAAGCGCGCACCATGCGCTCGGCCGGCATGCTCATCGCGGCGGCGGCCGTGCGGGGCGAGGTCACCCGCAGCCTCATCACCGCCCGTGAGGACGCGCTGGCCGGCTCCCGCGCCAAGACGGACTTCCTCTCCCGCATGAGCCACGAGATACGCACCCCCATGAACGCCATCATCGGCATGACCACCATCGCCCGCAAGACGGACGACCCCGCCAAGATGCAGTACTGCCTGGACAAGATCGACTCCGCCTCCCGCCAGATGCTCGACCTCATCAATGACGTGCTGGACATGTCCAAGATCGAGGCGAACAAGCTGGAGATCAGCCCCCACGAGTTCGATTTTGAGCGGATGATCCGCAACGTGTTCAACGTGGCAAACCCCCGGATCGAGGAGAAAAAGCTGAACCTCTCCTTCGACTTCGAGGAGGTCTTCACCCGCAAGGTGGTGTGCGACGAGCTGCGCCTCTCGCAGGTGCTCATCAACCTGCTGGGCAACGCGGCCAAGTTCACCCCCGAGGGCGGCAGCATCCGCGTGAAGGTGCGCCAGGCCCCCAAAAACGACACCACCAACCTGTTGCATGTGGAGGTGCAGGATACTGGCATCGGCATCTCGCCGGAGCAGCAGGCCCGCCTGTTCGGTGCGTTCGAGCAGGCGGACAGCAGCACCACCCGCAAGTACGGTGGCTCGGGGCTGGGGCTGGCCATCTGCAAGAGCATCGTACGGCTGATGGGCGGCGACATCTGGGTGGAAAGCTCCTTCGGCACCGGCTCCCGTTTCATCTTCGAGGTCGACTTCAGGTGGGGCGGCCAGCTGCACGACGTGTCGTCCAAGTTGGTGGACAAGCAGCACCTGCGCGCGCTGGTGGTGGACGACTCGGAGGACGTGCTGGACTATTTCCAGAACATCTTGGGCGGGTTTTCCCTCTCCTGCGACACGGCGTCCGGCGGCAGCGAGGCTGTGGCCATGGCAAAGCTGGCCATCGAGCAGGGCCGCCCGTACACCGTGGCTTTTGTGGACTGGCAGATGCCGGAGATGAACGGCAAAGAGACGGCGGAGGAGCTGAAAAAGCTGGCCGGCGACGCACTCACCATCGCGATGATCTCGGTGGCCGACCGCGCCGACGTGGAAAAAGAGGTGGCCGGGCTGGGCATCCAGCACATCCTGGCAAAGCCGGTGCTGCCCTCCACGCTGTACAACACGGTGGTCAGCATCACCGACGAGACCTTCGTCTCCGACACGCCCGCAAGCGGCGACGAGGTGCCCGATTGGTCCGGACGCTTGGTGCTGCTGGTGGAGGACATTGAGATCAACCGCGAGATCATCATGACCCTGCTGGCCGACACGAACATCGAGGTGGACACCGCCTGCGACGGCGTGGAAGCGGTGGAGATCTGGCGGATGAAGGGCAGCACCTACGACCTTATCCTGATGGACATGCAGATGCCCCGGCTGGACGGCCTGGCCGCCACCCGGCAGATACGCGAGTCCGGCCTGCACCACTGCGAAAACATCCCCATCATCGCCATGACGGCAAACGCCTTTAAAGAGGACGTCGAGCGCTGCCTCGAGGCCGGCATGAACAGCCACGTGGCAAAGCCGGTGGACATCGACGACCTGTACACCGCCATGGACGGCTTCCTCTCCAAAGCGCAAAACTGAGCATATCCGTCGGGGTTTTGTCATCACTTTGTCTGCTTTTTGCAACCAAAACCTTACATGCCTGATACACAATTGAAACACGCATGCGTTATCCTGAAGGCAGTGGATGGCCGTCCGGCACGCGGGCTGCTTCCGCCACCCGCCCAGGAAAGGATGGATACGCATGAACAACACGACCGAACGGGCCGCCACCCGCTCTTTTTCGCTTTCCGGCCTTATTGGCTGGCTGAAAAACGCCTTCTCCACCGAAGACCCCATCGACAGCTACGCCGTCTGGGGCGAGGACGACGAGTGGGGCGACTGGGACGAGTGGGAACGCGAGGTACTCTAGGGCGCGCCCCCTTTGAAACATATATGAAACGCATAAAGAACCGGCTGCTTTGAGATAAGCAGCCGGTTCTTTTTCGTTTTTCAAACCACGCGGGCAATGGCTCTCGTCAGCTGAGCAGCCCCAGCCCCTGCAGGTACTCACGGGCCACCTCTTCGGCCGTCTTGGTTTTGCCGTCCACACCCACGTCCACCTGGTAGGTCATGTCCACCATGGCCTCGTTGGTCATGGTGCCGGTCAGCTGGTCCAGCACCTCTTGCAGGTTGGGCGCGGCGTCGGAGAGCCTCTCAAACATGTCGTCGCGCACCAGTAGAGCGCCGTTGTACTCGGGGAAGAACTGGCGGTCGTCCTCCAGCACCACAAGGCCAGCGTCCTTGTTCAGGCCATCGGTGGCATACACGACCATCACGTCCACGTCGCCGTTCTTTACCGCCGAATACTTCAACGTCATGTCGATCTGCTTGGCGTCCTTGAACTCGAGGCCGTAAAACTCAACGAAGGGGTTGTATTTGGCGCTCCCCTCCTCGGTGAAGAAGTCCGGCTCGGCGGCAAAGATCAATTCACCCGCCACGGGCACCAGATCGCTGATCCCCTTGAGGTCGTACTTGTCGGCAATCGCCTGCGGCACGCCGATGGCATAGGTGTTGTTGATGCCCAGCTTGCCCAGCAGGTGCACGCCCTTGCCCTGCTCTGCGGCCTGCGCGTTGGCAAAGTCGTACAGGGTCATGTCCTCGGGCACGTCGGACGGGTCCAGGTGCAGGAAGGTGGTAAGCAGCGTGCCGTCGTAGCTGTTCATCAGGTCCGCGTTGCCGCGCACCACCTCGTCAAACGAGGCCGGCGGCGCCATCTGGTCCTTGATGACCACCTTGGCGTCGGTCTGGTCCTCCACCAGCAGCTTCACCATCTGGTGGATGATCCACATCTCCGAGAACTGCCCGTCGTAGATGTTGATGGTGTCGGTCTTTTTCGCCGCTCCACTATTGCCGCCGCTGCCGCCGCACGCGGCCAGCGTGAACATCAGCGCTGCTGCCAGCGCCCCCGCAAGCCATCTTTTCAGTTTCATCTCTCCATGTCCTTTCTCTCTCGTTCGTTTTCGGTTCCCTCGCTATGTAAGGCGCGCAAACGCGCCGTTCGCACACCTGTGCGGATAATAAGGGCTTTTTCTCAGGCGCGGCGGCCGGTCAGCCGCATGCGCAGCTTGCGCTCAATGAACGCCATCGACACATCGAACAGGATGGCCATACACATCAGCGCCAGCGTGCTCTCCAATATCATCGTCATGTTGCTCACCCGTATGCCCTGGTAGATAACGCCGCCCAGGCCGCCGCCACCCACAAATGAGGCGAACACCGCCACGCCGATGGAGGTGACCGTGGCGATGCGGATACCGGTGAAGATGAGCGGGAAGGCGATGGGCAGTTCCACCTGCGCCAGCCGGTTCATGCGGGTCATGCCCACGCCGGTGGCCACCTCTTTCAGCGCGGGGTCCACCTCCGAGAGGCCCACATAGGTGTTCAGCACCACCGGCAGCAGCGAATAGAGCAGCAGGCCCACGATGACCGTGGGCTTGCCCGCCCCCATGAACACCATAATGATGCCCAGCAGCGCCAGCGCCGGAATCGTCTGTAGTACCTCCACCACCCGCAGGATCACCCTGCGCGCTTTGGGGAAGTAATAGGCGCAGATGCCCAGCGGCACCCCCACGATGATGGTGAGCACCACGGCGACAAGGACCATCCACAGGTGGTCCAGGACCATTTGTACCGTCATACGACCTCCCTCCTCAGCGAACGCGGCAGCGCGTGTTTGCGGATGAGGTCGATGCACAGGCTGAGCGCCACGGCCATGATGGCGGCCGGGATGGCCCCCGCCAGGATGAGCTTTGAGTTGTTGCTGGAGATGCCGGAATAGATGAAATCGCCCAGGCCCCCCAGGCCGATCATGGCGGCCAGCACCGCCCAGGATACGGTATATACAGTGCTCATACGCACGCCGCTCAGTATGACCGGCATGGCCAGCGGCAGCTCCACCCGCCACAGCACCTGCATGTTGTTCATGCCGCAGCCGCGGGCGGCCTCCTTCATCTCGGCGGGCACCTCCATCAGGCCCACATAGGTGTTCTTCAATATGGGGAAGATGGCATAGATGGCCAGCGCGTAGATGACCGTTGTGGGCACCATGCCGTTGTACAGGAACAAAACGCCGATGAACACGATGCCCGGTATCGTTTGCAGCACCGAGAGCACGGGCAGGATGACCTGCGCCCCGCGGGGCGCGCGGCTGAGCAGGATGCCCAGCAGCAGCGCGATGACGAACGCGATGGCAACAGACACCAGCACATATCCCAGGTGCACGCCGATGGCCGTGACCAGGCGCTTGCCGTAGAGGCTAAAGAATTCGATCATTCCGAATCCCCCCATACGGCGTCGGCCAGCGCCTTGGCCATGCTGGTCTTGGTAACGATGCCGGCCACGGTGTCGTCGTGGTTCAGCACCACCACGTAGTCGCCGCCCGCGGGCGACATCATCTTCTCAAAGCATTCCTGGGCGTCCTCGTCAATGTAGCTCGTCGCGTTGCTCTGCTTCACAAGCTCGTTTATCGTCTTCACACCGTTGCCCTTCGGCAGGCGGTTGATGTCTTCCACGGCGATGATGCCGGCGTAGGTCTCGTCACGGTTCTTCACCACCAGCGTGTCCACGTGGCGGCGGGCCATCTGCTCCACCGCCTCGCGCAGGCCGCTGTCCACATAGGTGGTAAAGATGCGGGTACGCAGGAAATCCGCCGCCGTTTGCGGCAGGCTCTGCTCGTCTGCGGTACGCTTGCCCATAAAGCTGCGGATGAGGTCATTTGCCGGGTTCTCCAGCATCTCCTCGGGCGAGGCCATCTGCACGATGCGCCCGCCGTCCATAAAGATGATGGTGTCCGCCATGTTCAGCGCCTCGTCCATGTCGTGCGTGACAAAGACGATGGTCTTGCCCAGCTTCTTTTGCAGGTTGCGCATCTCCTCCTGCAAAACGCCGCGGGTAATCGGGTCCAGCGCGCCGAAGGGCTCGTCCATCAGCACGATGGGGGGGCTGGCCGCCAGCGCCCGCAAAACGCCGATGCGCTGCTGCTGGCCACCGCTCATCTCGTACGGGTACTTGCCCGCGTATTCGTCGTACGGCATGCCCACCATGTCCAGCATCTCGTGCACGATCTCGTTCGTCTTCATCTTGTCGTACTTCAGCAGCTTTGGCACCACGCTGATGTTCTGCTCCACCGTCATGTTGGGAAACAGGCCGATCTGCTGGATGACATAGCCGATGCTGCGGCGCAGGTCCACCGGGTCCACCTGTGCGGTATCCTTCTCCTCGATGTACACCTTGCCGCCGTCCGGCTCGATCAGGCGGTTGATGATCTTGAGGGTGGTGGTCTTGCCGCAGCCGGATGGCCCGATGAGCACCACAAACTCACCCTTTTTTATCTCGAAGCTGATGTCCCGCAGTACCTCTTTCGCCTCATAGCTCTTGCTCACACTTTCGAATCGGATCATGCGTTCCCCTTCCTCAAGCGGGCGCCGGCAGGTAGCCGGCTCCGTTTTGGCAGGCGCGACCTTACACCGCCATTTTTCCGTTTTCGTATATCTTACAATATACAGTATAAAAAAAATGCACTTTAATGTCAAATTGGTGCAGCCCATATTTGGACGATTCAGCGCTTTTCCCCATATCCTGCCTGCATGGGGGAGAACCCGCAAAAAACATCCCTCCAAAGAACTTTACACGCCCCAACCTTTTCAGATGCATCGAAATATAGTAAGATATAGTTACAATTTGGTAAAGAGGGCCGGGCGCCCCGCCCGCCCCTCTGGACAGGGAGGGCCTCATGGGGGTATACGAACACGATCACACCTTGCCGCGTCTGCCCATTCCGGCACTGGCCGATACCGGCGAAGAGCTGAAGAAACGGGTGGCGCCCATTGTGGACGAAGCAGTCTACGCCTCCTTCTGCCAATGCGTGGACGCGTTTTGCGCGCCGGGGGGCGCGGGCGAGGAACTGCAGGCCCGGCTGCACAGCTGGCAGGCCGGCCTGCCCGGCAACACGAGCTGGCTGCGCCCCTTCTGGGATGACAACTACACCGCCTTCCGCGGCTCGCTGCCCAAGGGCCTGCACTACACGCTGCAGCTGCGGCGGGGCCGCTGGGGCAACGAGGCGGACATGCTCCCCCTCTTCACCTGGGCCCTGTCCCACTGCGTGCAGGAGCTGCGCGCAGAAAGCCTGCCCCCCGAAATGGCCAAAAGCTACGCCAGCATGGACACGCTGCGCTACATGTTCTACACCCGCATCCCCCTAAGCGAACGGGACATGTGGTTCATCCCGCAGCTGGCGCGGCCCATGTCCGCCGCCGTTTGCTGCAAGGGGCACTGGTTCCTGCTCGGCCTCACCGATCTTGTGGGCCGCATCCATCCCCCGCCCGTGCTGGCCGCGGGTTTTGCGCAGATACGCCGCCAGGCCGACGCCCTGCCCCCCGCCCCCGGCGTGGCCGCCTTCACCTGCGCCCCGCGGGAGCAGGCCGCCGCCCTGCGGGCCGAACTCTCGCGCGAGATGCTCAACCGTCTCAGCCTCGAGTCGATCGAGAAATCGGTGTTCGTCATCTGCCTGGATGACGCGCCCAAGACCGAAACCGAGTACGGCAAGAGCGTCATCTGCGGCGACGCCGCCAACCGCTGGTTCGATAAATCCGTCCAGGTCGTCTGCTCGGGCGGGCAGCTGGGCGTCAGCCTGGAGCACTCGGGCTGCGATGGCAGCCTGTGGGGCTATATGCTGGCCCAGGCCGACCGCATCCTGGAGAGCAGCCTTGGCCAGGACGAAGAATATTTTATCCCCACTGCCGACGGTTCCACCGGTTCCATCGCCGCGCCCCACCTGCGCCTGCTGGAGTGGGTGGTGGCGCCCGCGCTTGCGCAAAAACTGCAAACCGTGCAGGACGAATTCGCCGCCTGGGGGAAGAGCATGTTGTTCGCCCAGCGGCGCATGCCCTCCATCGCAAAGTCCCACGTCAAGGTATGCAACTGCAGCCCCGACGCCTTCGTGCAGATGCTGTTCACAGCGGCGTACCACAGCTGCACCGGCCGCTTTCGCTCCACCTACGAGGCCGTGTCCGCCCGGGCGTTCTACCAGGGCCGCACCGAGGGCATGCGCACCGTCACCCCCGAGGCGGTGGCGCTCGTCACCGCGCTGGAGCAGAACGCCCCCGATGAAGAGCTGCGCGAAAAACTGCTGCTGGCCACCACCGCCCACAGCGAGGACATCTCCCGCTGCAAGCAGGGCCTGGGGTGCGAACGCCACATGACCGGCCTGGACGCGATGCAGCGGATGTACCACTCCGCCGCGCCTCTGCCCGCCCTCTTCGAGAGCGAGGGCTTCCGCGCGCTCAAGCACGACGCGCTCTCCACCAGCAGCATCGTGGCCCCCTGCATCGACTACTTCGGCTTCGCCCCGGTGGTAGCCGACGGCGCCGGCCTTGGCTATGGGCTGAACGCAGACGCCCTGCACGTGGCGGTAAGCGCCTACGCCGAGAGCGGCCTGCAGCCCGAGCTCTTCCTGGACGCTGTGGAGCAGGCGGGTGAGCGCCTGCTGCGGGCTTTCGCCTGAATGCCGACCCGCGTCCGACCAGGCACGACGCGCCGAGGTATTAAGCGCCGCCTTCCCGGCGGCGCTATTTTTGACCGCAAAAAGGGAACGCAATATTACATATGTTCCGCCGTCTGTCCCTCGACAGGTGGCGTTTTTTCGCATGATACGCTTTTTAAATTCGACAACATCATTGCAAACCATTCCATTTATGGGCATTGCGAAAAATTACATCATCTTGCGACAGCGAAATATCACACGTCCCATACTTTATAATTATTGCCAAATTGCATCGTTTTTTCAATATTACTCTCGCTTTTATCACACTTTTGTGATAAGCTTGTTATCGGATGAACGGCTAGGGCAGATGGTTTGCTCGCGTCATTCGCTAACGAACGTTCAGTAGTTCGCTGTTTCTCTTTTTGCCGCCCGCCCGCCATCTTTAACAAAGCAATTAAACCCAAATCCACATCTGACAGGAGGAAAATCCACCAGAATGGACACTGTCCACCAGGATGCCGTAGAGCTGTTTTCTGGCACCGCACCGCTTCGTCTTCTCTACATCTCCACTTCCCGGCACGAGGGGGATTGGCTGAGCACCTCTCACGCGCACCCACACACCGAGCTTTTTTACATCATGTCCGGCCAGGGCCAGTTCCGCGCCGGCGAAAATCTTTTTTCGGTATCTGCGGGCGACCTGGTCGCCGTTCCACCGGGCGTGCAGCACACCGAAACGGCCGCCCACACAAGCACGCTTGAATATATCGTGCTGGGCGTGGAGGGTGGTGAAGTTTTGTTTGAAAACCACCCCGTGCCACGGCAGATGGTCATCCCCTGTCTTGCCGCGCACAGCGAGGTGCTGGCCTATCTGCGCGCTATGCTGCAAGAGCTGGAAACGCGCAATCCTCACTATGGGCTTGTAGTCGGCCGCTTCCTGGAGATCCTGTTCATCAAGCTGCAGCGCCTGCTGCCGCTTTCTCCGCCAGAGCCTGCCGGCAAACGGGCCAACCGCGAGTGCGCCATCATCAAGCAGTACATCGACCAACACTACAAGGAAAACCTCACGCTGGACGAGCTTGCCACCATCGCCCACCTTAGCAAGTATTACCTTGTCCACGCGTTCACCAAAGAATACGGTATCTCGCCCATCAACTACCTCATCCGCAGGCGCATCGAAGAAGGGCGGCGCTATTTGCAACATACCGACCATTCCATCGCCGAGATCGCGCAGGTTTTGGGGTTTTCCTCCCCCAGCTATTTCTCCCAATGCTTCAGCCGGGTGGACAGTGTCAGCCCTCGCGAATACCGCCGCCGCAGCCGCGCGCTGGCCGACATGGGCAAGCTGTGTGCCACGCCCCGCGCCGCCCGCAACGCCCACAAGGCGGAATCCAAGCGAATAGCCGAGTGACCGGCCTTTTAGATAGGCAGTCTCCAAACAGATAGCCGAATACCCGCCTCCAGACAAGCAGAGCCCCGGTGCCGTAAAAGCACCGGGGCTCTGCTCTTTTATTCTCGCGCGCCCCCGGCCCCTCACCCCTCGCCGGCATGGCGCAGGTTGCGCCGGTACTCGGTGGGCGACACCGCCAGGCTCTGCTTAAACGCCTTCATGAAGTGCTTGTCGTTCTTGAAGCCCGCCCGGTGGGCCACCTCGCGCACACGCAGGTCCGTCTCGGCCAGCAGGCGGCGGCTCTCCTCCAGGCGCAGGGCTTTCAGGTAGTCCAAAAAATTGGCCCCCGCATACAGCTTGAACAGGTGGGAAAACTGTGTGTAGTTCATTGATACGTGGTTGCTCACCACGGCCATGTCGATCTCGGCACGGTAGTTCTCCCGCAGGAACAGCACCGCCTCGTGTATCTTGCGGCGATTGTCATCCTCATAGCCCTCCTGCAAAACGGCGCAAAAATCGTCCATCCAGGCGCACAGGGCCAGGTATTGTTCATAGGCGCTGCGCCAGGCCCACACCTCACCCAGCCCGGCCAGGCTCTCCCGCTCGGGCGCCTGCCTGCCATACAGCGCGCCTATGCGTCCCGGCAGCGCCTGCAGGCAACCCACCAGCGCGGCGGGCTCCATACTGCCATTCTGCGCCCGTAAAAGCGCCTGCCCCAACACCTGCTGCGCGCCCTTCGCGTCGAACGCGCCCAACAGGTGGGCCACCTGCTCGGTCAGCCCGGTGTCGGCCCCGACGGAACTGGCGGGCACATCCCCTTCTTCAAACTGCCGCATCCGCCCTTGTACGAAGGCGTGGCACCGCGCCGCCGCCGCCTCGCAGTATGCCGCGTGCAACTGCCTGGGCCCGGTGTGGACCCCGCCCACACCGGCACACGCTTCGGCCAGTGCATCCTGCAGGGGTGCAAGGTCCGCCATGGACAGCAGCAGCACCCCGTGCCCCTCCATCTCGCCCATTCGTCGCACGCCCGGATGCTTGTCAAAAGAGGGCAGCAACGCCGCTTTGGGCGGCAGGCACACCACCGCGTACGGTCCGTCGGGCAATTCTTCGGCACATTGCTGCACAGCGGCGGGCCTGTCCGTCCCCGCCCCCATCCCCCCCAGCATCAGCCCGCGCACCAGCTCGCGTCCGGCGGCGTGGCGGTCGTCCTGTTCCCGCCGCCGGGCGGCCAGTTCCTCCTCCATGTCGGCAAGCAATGCGAATATCTTCTCGCGTTCCACCGGCTTCAGGATATAGTCCCGCACACCGTGGCGCATCATCTCCACCGCATAGGAAAAATCATCGTAGCCGCTGACGACCACCATCAGCGGCGGGTTTGGCAGCCCGCCCGCCTCCTGCACCAGCTGGATGCCGTCCACGCCGGGCATGCGGATATCGGTAAACATCACGTCCACCTCGCAGCGGTGCAACACGGCCAGCGCCTCGGCGCCGCCCCGGCATTCCAGCACCTCTTCCACCGGCACGGGCGCACGCCGCACCATAGCGCAGATGCCCCGGCGGATCTCCTTTTCGTCCTCCACGACAAGTACCCTCTTCACCGCTCTGCCTCCCCCTCCCGCCGTTCCTCGGGCGCCTCCAGATTGGGCAGGCAGATGCGCACGCAGGTGTAGCGCTCTGCCTGCGACGAGACGCGCAGGCCATACTCCGGGCCAAAATCGATGGCGATGCGGTCGTGCACGTTCTTCAGGCCGATACCCCCGCCCTCCGGCTCCAGCCCGCCGGCCAGCCGGTCGTTCAGCGCCCGCACCTGTTCCGGCGTCATGCCGCGGCCGTGGTCGGTCACCTCCACACAGTAGCTGCCCGCGGGCAGGCCGGCCTGGGGCGGCACCAGCCGGATGATGATCACCGTGTCCTCCGCCAACTGCTCGATGCCGTGCACCAGGGCATTCTCCACGATGGGCTGCAGCGTCAGCTTGGGCAGCCGTCGCTGCAAAACGTGGTCGGGCAGCTGGTTTTGCAGCTCGATGTGGTAATCGAACCGCAGGTTTGCCAACGCCAGATAGTTTTGTACATTGTCCATCTCTGCGGCCAGTGTCACCTGCGCGTCGGTGATGCGCATGCTGTACCGCAGCAGCTTGCCCAACGCCGTGATGGCGTCAGACACCTCAAGATGCCCCTCCACCTCGGCCATCATCTTGATGGACTCGAGCACGTTGTATATGAAATGCGCGTTGATCTGGCTTTGCAGCGCGCGTATCTGCGAGTTCTTGGCCAGCAGCTGGCGGTTCAGGTTGTCCTCCATCAGCTGGGTGATGCGGTCGAGCATGCGGTTCACCTGCAGGGCCAGCTGCCCCACCTCATCGTCGCCTGTTTTGGCGGTGGGCACACGCACGGCAAGGTCGCCCCGGCCCACCTGCACAACGGTTCTGAACACGAGGTAGAACCGCTTCAGCATCGCCTTCACAAGCAGGTTCACCACCAGTGCCAGCGCCACCAACACCAGCCCCAGCGCCGCCCAGAACAGCCACTGCAGCATGGCCAGCCGCCCGGCGATGTCCCCCAGGGCGGACACCTCGATGTACACCCCGCCCAGCTGCGGCAGCGGGATGGCGGACACCCACACCCGCTCGCCATCCAGGCGGGTGCGTATCGTCTGCACCTCGGTGGCGTCCGGGTCCAGCAGGGCATACAGCTGCTGCCGCTGCTCCGGCGTGTCCTGCCCTCCCGTTCCTCCCCCGCCGTACCAGGTGCCGCCGTCTTCCGTCACAAGGTAGGCCGTCGTGCCCGGCTGGTCCTCGTACAGCGCGGGCAGCAATTCGTCCATGCGGATGGCCACCTCCAAAACACCCAGCTCCCCCAGCTCGTAGTCTTCGATGGCGGTGACCAGCGAGAGCACATGCTGGGTGGGGTCGTACAGCTCGGCCCGGAAGGCGGTGTCCGCATAGTCGAACTGCCAGGCGCCGCTTTTCCACTTCCCCTGCGCCCAGCTCAGCTTGTACATGCGGTCCTTGTGGTATAAAATGGGCATGATCTCGGGCAGGGTGGCGCTGTCGTAGTACACGCGCACCTGGTAGAGGTAGGGGTTCGCGTTCACCAGCTTTTCAAACCCGCCCACGTCGTTGCGGTAGATGTCGATGAGCTCCTCGGGCGGGAAGGCGTCTCCCTCTTTTGCGCGCACAAGGTAGCCGTGCAGGGCGGTGTTGTTCAGGAACACCTGGGTGGTCATGTTGCACAGGTCCACGGCCTTGTCCACGCCGGCGCTGGTTTGGAACAAGCTCTCCTCCACATCCTTGATGCGCTCCTCCACCACCACGTCGCGCATATTGGCCACCAACACCGCCGCCAGCAGCACCACCGGCACCAGCACCACACAGAAGATGGCCAGCGTGAACTTCTGGCTCAGCCACAGCCCGCCCAACCTGCCCGCCAGTTTTTTCACGCCGTCCCTCCCCTCCTCCCCGCTTGCCGCCCGCTTTTACGAGATCCCCAGTTTTTCCTTCGCCTCGTTCATCTGGCGGGTGCCCTCGGCTTGTACGGCATCAAAGCCCAGCGCGTCCCGCTTTTCCAGAAAGGTGTCCCACAGCTGGTCGAACTCCTCATCGCTGCCGGCCAGCAGCAGCTGGGGCAGCACCCGGCCCCATTCCTCACGTATGCGCGCGTTGGCCTCGGCTGCCTCGCTGCCCGCCTCGTATACGGCGTCATACTGGGCGGCGTACACCGTGTAGGGATGGGTCCACTCCTGCATCTGGGCCAGCGGCCCCTCCAGGGGGGGCTGCCAGTCCAGCTGCATGGCGTTGTCCTGCAGCATCCAGTAGGTGTTGTCGGCGCCATACAGCCGGTTGTACTCCAGCCGGTCGCTGTTCAGCAGCTGCGTCACATCGTCGGGCACCACCGGCGCGCCGTCCACCATATCATAGGTCTCGCCCTCCACGCCCAGGTACAAAAGCTTCTGCCCGTGTTCGCTCATCATGTAGGAGAGCATCTGGATGGCCCTGTCCGGGTTTTTGCAGTTCTTGCTCACCAGCGTCACCGTCCAGCCGTAGATGCCCACCCCCGGCAGCGTGTGTGCATCGCCCGCGGCGTTGCGGGGGCCGTCCACAGCAATGTACGCGCCGTGCGGGTCCGCCTCGTACAGCGCCTTCTGTTGGTCGGCAATGTCCGTATGCTGATAGATCATGCAAAAATAGCGCCCCTGCATCACTTTTTCTCCCATCTGGGCGCGGCGGTCCACAAACACCTCGTCGGCCAGGTACCCCCCCTGCGCCAGCTGGCGGAAGGTCTTCAGCCAGGCGATGTAGTCGGGGTCTGTGTACCTGTCGTACTTTTCGCCGTCCTTCTCGAAGGGGATGGCCAGCAGGTTCATCAGCATGGCCTCCAGCGAGAAGCATCCGTCCTTGTCAAAATCATACAACCCGATGGGAATCAGCGCCTCGCCCCCCACCTCGGGGAACTGTTCCGCCGCGTCGCGCACGGCCTGCAAAAAGCCCTCGGGGGTGGTCATGTCCGGCCGGCCGATGGCCTCGTAGATGTCCTCGCGCACGAGGAACACCTGGTTCGAGCCGATGTTGTCGTGCCCTTCATAGTCGCTGGGCGCGTAGGAGGAGTTGGGATAGGCGTAGAGGTTGCCGTCCTCCTGTGTGTACCACGCCACCCGCTGGGGGTGGGCCACCCGCCAGAAGTAGGGGTCGTATTCGTCGGCCAGCTCGTTCAGCGGGTACACCATGCCCTCGGCAATCATCTGGCTCACCTCCGGCTCCCAGTAGCCCAGCGTGACGAGGTCGGGCAGCGTGCCGGCCGCCAGCATGGCGTCCAGCTTCTCCCACTCGTTGCCGGTGGGCGTCACGAAACGGATGTCCACCCCCGTCTCCCGCGTGATGGCGTCGGACACGAGGTTGCCGCCCCACTTGGTGGTGAACCACGAGAAGTTGACATACCAATCGAGGGTGACCTCCTCGCCCTCGGCTGCCGAGCGCTGCCACCCGGGCATCTCCCCGGTGGCCGACACACCGCCCGACGCGTCCCCTCCGGCCGTATCGCAGCCGGCCAACGCCGACATGCACAACAGCACACCGGCCAGCGCCGCCGCCAGCATCTTCTTCCCCGTTCTCATCCCTTCCGCCCCCATTCGGCGTTCTTGCGTACACCGCGCACGAACGCACATCTGTTTACATTATAATTTTCCCTCTGCCATCGCGCAATGGCGCAGATTATATTTTGGTGTCCGTTTTTCAAATTTCACATTCTGTCCCGTGGCCACGCTCCGTGCAAAACGCCGCACAATATGCCCTTCCGCTTTTACGCGTGGACGGTATTTTGGTTTCCCCATTTGCGGCGCGCACGCCCAGCGTCGGCCCCGGCGCCCAACTTGCCAGCCGCCCGTTTTGGGAGTAAAATCGGTATGTTGGGCAATCGGCGACAAACAGGAAGGGAGGTGCGGCGGGTGGTAAAAAACATGACGACGGGCTCGCCCGCGCGGTTGATCCTCCTGTTCATGCTGCCGCTTATGGTGGGCAACATGTTCCAGCAGTTCTACAACATGGCCGACGCACTCATCGTGGGACGCACGCTGGGCGTGCAGGCGCTGGCGGCCGTGGGCTGCACTGGCTACCTCATGTTCCTCATCATCGGGTTTGCGCAGGGCGCCACCGCCGGTATGGCCATTGTCACCTCCCAGCGCTTTGGCGCCGGCGAATACGCCGGCGTGCGGCGCAGCTTTGCCACCAGCCTCGTCTTGTGTGCGCTGCTCACGGTGGTGCTCACGACGGCCAGCGTGGCCGGCGCCCGGCCGCTACTGGTGCTGCTGCGCACACCGGCCGAAATATTGGACGACGCCGTGCTGTACACGGTCATCATCATGGGCGGCATCGCGGCCACCATGCTGTTCAACCTGCTGTCCAACATCATGCGCGCCGTGGGCAACAGCCGCAGCCCTCTGTGGTTCCTTGTGTTTGCCTGTGTGCTGAACGTGGTGCTGGACATCGCGCTCATCGTGGGCGCGGGGCTGGGCGTGGCCGGGGCGGCCATCGCCACGGTGGCGGCCCAGCTGGTGGCGGGCGGCCTGTGCTGGGTGTACATCTGGCGCAAGATACCCGTCCTGCGTCTCACCCGGCAGGACTGGCGCATCACCGCGACCGACCTGAAGATCCACCTGCGGCTGGGGCTGCCCATGGGCTTCCAGATGTCCATCATCGCCATCGGCACGCTGGCCGTGCAGTTCATGCTCAACGGCTTGGGCACCGCCGCCGTGGCCGCCTATACCGCCGGTGTCAAGGTGGACACGTTCAGCTCGCTGCCGCTGCAATCGTTCGGGGTCACCATCGGCACCTTCACCGCGCAGAACTACGGCGCCGGCCAGTACGCGCGCATCCGCACGGGCGTGCGCCAGTGCGCGGGCATGTCGGTGGCCTGGGCGCTGGCCATGATCGTGGTGAACGTGCTGTTCGGCGGCGTGTTCTGCTCCTGGTTCGTAGGCAGCGAGCCGCAGATCGTGGGCATGGCCCACCAGCTGCTCATCATCAGCAGCAGCTTCTTCCCACTGCTCTCGCTCCTGTTCATATTCCGCTACACGCTGCAGGGTTTGGGGCACAGCCTGGTGCCAACGCTGGCGGGCGTGGCGGAGTTGGTCATGCGCTTTTTTGCCGCCGCCGTGCTGGTGCGCGCGTGGGGGTTCACCGGCATCTGCGCCGCCGAACCGCTGGCCTGGCTGGGGGCGCTGCTGCCGCTCACCATCGCCTTCGCACGGCAGATGCGCTCGTTGCGCAGGACGCCCGACGCGCCCCTGCCCGTGCCTGTTTCACTGCCTTCCGGGGCCTGATGCACAAACAAGGGCACCACTTTTCTTTCCGTTTTCTTCCCACCGGGATGCCGGCCATAGGCCGCATCCCGAACAGTTTTCTAAAACAAGCAGAAGCATCGCCAAAATGGCGATGCTTCTGCTATCAATAAAAAAACCTACGCCATCTCCCCCACAACCACGGTGTTGCGGCCCTCGTTCTTGGCCGCATACAGCGCGTCATCCGCCGCGTGCATCGCGTCTTTGAACGTGGCCCCCCGCGGGATGTGCACGGCGCCAAAGCTGGCCGTTAGCGGGATGTGTGCCCCCTCGAAGCGGATGTCCGCCCCACCAATGGTGCGGCAGAGACGGGCGGCAAACTCGCCGGGGCCGCTCTCGCCGTCAGCCGTGGTGAACACCACGAACTCCTCCCCGCCGTACCGGGCAAAGATGTCATATGGCCGCAGCTGCCCGCGCACAGTATCCACCATCTCGCGCAACACGTGGTCGCCGGCCATGTGGCCGTGCTTGTCGTTCACCTCTTTAAAATGGTCCAGGTCAAACATGATGAGCGACAGTTCCAGCTGGTGGCGCTCCCGCAGGCGGAACTCGCGCTCCACCATCAGGAGGAACTGGCGGCGGTTGTAGATACCGGTAAGCGGGTCGGTCACGGCCAGCTCTTCCAGCTGGTCCATCAGCGACACCATGTCCGTTACGTCGCGCACCACCACCGACCAGCCGATCTGCCGCCGCTCGCCGGCGCTGATGATGCGGCTGATGTTGGCACGGTACGAGACGCTGCCCCCACCGGGGGCGGCCCGTTCAAAGGTGACCTGCCCGCCCACACGCGCCGGGCCCAGCACCTGCGGCCAACCGGGCGCCCGCACCACCGGCTCGGTGCCCTGGTAGCCCGCCAGTGCGGGGAACAGCGCCTTGGCCCGCCGGTTGCACGAGACAAAGCACCAGTCGTTGTCCAGCACTACAAACGCGTCGTCCATCGTCTCGATGGCTGTACTGGACGCAAAGGCCGACAGGTCCAGCATGCGGTAGCGGGAGAGGTCCGCCACAAAAAGGGCCAGCGCGGCGGACATGGCGAAGGGGGTGGGGTCCAGCCCGGTGGGCAGCACGCCCGAAAAGTTCAGGATATTCGCCGCAAACACCAACAGTGAGCCGATGACGATGAACGTCATCTGCGCCCGCAGCTTGCTGCCGCCCACGACAAAGCGCCGCAACAACAGCACATAGGTCACCACCATCATCGCGTTGCTCACCAGCTGCTGCACCAGGTACAGCGGCCCCCGGCCCAGCTTCAGGAAATAGGCGCTGCCGTTGTATACCATCTCGATGGAGGTGTAGTACAGATGGTGCCATCCGTTCAGCAGCACGCACAGGAACATGAGGAACCCGTATACCAGCACAGCCGGCAGCATCCAGCGCCGCAGGGTCTGCCGCTTGAACAGGCTGAGCGAGAACAGCAGGAACAGCGGCGCCACCAGCGGGATGCCGGCGTTCTCCACCATCAGCGCGGCGGTGGCCCCCTCTGCGGTGTTGCTCATGATCTCGACCAGGTACCCCAGCGTGTATAGGAGGACTGCCGTGCAGAAGAAGGCGAAATAGATGGAGCGGGAGTAGTCCTGCCGGGTGTTTGCAAACACCAGAAGGCTCACGTCCAGCACGATGGCCATCAGCAGGAACACCACGAGTACCGCCTGCATGCCACGCCCCCTTCATCCGATTTGCGCTTTGTGACCACACAAAAAACCTATCTATTATGGCACAGCCCGGTCGCAAAGGCAACCCGGTTTTTACAGTTCCCGCCCGCCCGTGCCAGGGCCGTTGCGGTAATAAAAAATAGCCAGCTGGGTTCGGTCGCGCAAGGCCAGTTTTTCCAGCACCACGCTCACGTAGTTGCGCACGGTGCCCTCGCTCAGGTGCAGGCGCGCGGCGATCTCCTTGTTCGAAAGCCCCTCCGCCACCAGCTCGATGATATCCTCCTCCCGCGGTTCTATGCCATGGGCCGAAAGGTCTGCCCGGCCAGGCCGGGCCAGCAGCGAGGGCAGCCGGGCGTAGATGTCGCCACCCAGCACCCGCTGGCCGGCGTGGGCCGCGCGCAGCGCGGGGGCAATCTGGTCAAAATCTTGCTTGAGGATGTAACCCATGGCGCCCATGCGCAGCGCCTCCATGATGTACTCGTCGTCGGCAAAGGTGGTAAGGAAGAGCACCCGGGCGCCGGGGTCCTCCGCCAGGATGGCCCTGCCCGCGGCAAGCCCGCCCATGCCCTGCATGCGTATGTCCAAAAGGGCCAGGTCTGGCCTGTGGCATTTGTACAGTTCCACCGCCTCCTCGCCGCTGCGCCCGGCTGCGGCCACCTCGATGCCGCCCGCTGCCGCAAGGATGGTGGCCAGCGCCTCGGTAACCAGCGCGTCGTCGTCAGCCAGGATGATACGTATCGCCATCGGCCCCGTCCCCCTTTGTTGGAATGGTGATGTGTATGCCGAACCCCTTGTCCCGCCACACCTCCATGCGCCCGCCCAGCGCCTCGGTGCGCTGGCGCATATTGTCCAGCCCCATGCCCGCGCCGCCGTCCTGCGCCCGGCCCGGCGCGCCGTTGTCCACAAAGCTCAGCTGGTAAAAGGCTGGGTGCTCCTGTAAGCTGATCCGGATACGGGTGGCGTTCGAGTGTTTGGCCGCGTTTGCCAGCGCCTCGCGCACCACGGCGGCAAAACAAGCCTTCACCTCGCGGGGGGCGCCCTCGCCCATGTCGTAGTTCAGGTTGTACTCAAAGCCGGGGAAGTCCCGCAGGCAGGCGTCCAGCGTCACCTGCAGGTCGAGCGCCTCGTCCCGCAGGTCGTGCACGCTGGCGCGCACGCTGTTCATGGCGCTGTCCAGCGTGCCGCGCAGGGCGGCAAGCGCCTCGCCGGCGGCCCCGTCTTTGTTCGTGGCCATCAGCGCCCCCGTCTGCATCATGGCGCGGGCAAGCATGTGGCCCACACTGTCGTGTATCTCCCGCGCAATGCGCCCCCGCTCGCTCAGTGTGGCCATGTGCGCGCCCGCCTCCCGCGCGGCGGCTAGTTCCCGGTTCCGGGCTTCCAGCGCCAGGTTCGCGGCCACAGCCGCGTCGCGCACGGCGCGGTTTTCGGCCCGCAGGCGCTGCGCGCGGTCCTGCAGCACCCACACAAGAACCGCAAGGCAGCTGCCAAACAGAATATAGAACAGCGCGCCCGCGCCATAGGCCGCCCGGTTTGCCACCGCGCACAGCGGCGCCAGCGCCAGCAGCGGCCACAGCCGCTTTTCCAGCAGGTCGAACACCACGAGCGGCAGGAACAGCCCGAACGCCGGCCACACGAACGTAAACACCGTCCACAAAGCAGCCAGCGCCGTCGACAGCCACCGCCAAGGGAAGCTGCCGCCCACGCAGCCCACGGCCACGGCGGCCAGCATGGCGGCCACCTGCACGGCGCCCACGGTCGTTTCTCCCAAGGCGGCATTGCCGCCCGCCACCAGCAGGAAGACGCCGGGGGCAAACAGCGCCACCTTGCACAGCCACCTCATGGGCGTCCTCCTCTCTTCGCCTCTCCCCCCTCATCGGCGTGGGAGAAGCGCGCTACCAGTTCTTCTCAATTATACGCACAGTGTGCCCTGCCGCGCAAGCCGACACACCCGTGCGCGCACAAAAAATCGCGCCTGCCACTTCGGGCAGGCGCGGCTTTTTCTGCCGTGTTCACACAGCGGGCCGGCGCAACGGCGGCCGACGCCCCTCTGCTATTCCTTGATCACAAATTCAATGGTCTGGACGCTCTGGTCGAACGCCTCCCGCATCTCCGGCTCGCCATCCGTCACGTCCAGGTAGGTAAACAGCCAGGTTTCCCCGGTCTCGGGCAGGACGAACAGGCATTCCATATGATAGACGGTCTTTCCGTCCTCCAGGTAGCTTGCAACGCCGCGGAACGCCTCCCGCCCGTTCACGTCCACATACCCCGTCTCCAGGACGCGAAGCTCTTTCAGCATCTCTTCATCGCCGGCGCAATACCCTTCCATGTAGTCCGCAAACCCCTCGGGGGTAAAATCACGGGCGCTCTGCATCCCCGCCTGGTAGGCATCGTAAAAAATCGAATCGTCAGACTTTTTCTCCGGGTCGCTGTAATAGCCCCCCACCGCCTGCGAGTCCTCCACCTCCACCGCCGCAAATCCCGGCGGCGGCGTGAACTTCACCTCGCTCGTGCCCGTAGGCGTGCTGGACCCGTCCTCAACCTTGTCCTCTGTCTCGTCCACAAATGCTTCGTTCAGGGCGTAGCCCTCTTCGGTCATGTCCAGGTATGCGATGGACAAGGTCCGAAAAGCATCGTCGGTGCCCGCCTGCTCCCGCTGTCCCTCGCTAAACTGCCACTTGAGCATGCCGAATAGATAGTTCCCGTCCAGTTCCAAACCCTTTGCCACATCATAGCCCGCAGCATCCAGATATTTCGGCGTGAACACATAAAACCCCAGCCGGAACGCGCGCCCATCGTCAAAGCCGGCCTGTTCCAGCACCTTTGAAAACACCTCCGGCGTGAGCACAAACGACGCCGTGCGCCAGATGATTTCCGCCGAATCCTCGCGCGACGCCCTGTCCTCATCCAGATCCACGATGAAGCGCAGGACGTCTTCCTCCTCGCCGTCCGCCACCAGGCCGTACAAGCAGGAGAGGGCAAAACCCGGCCAATCGGCGCCCATCTGCTGCGAAAAGGCATCCTCTCCAAACCCTTGGATGGCCCGGCTCTGTGCATCTTCCTGCACACACCCCGCCAACAGCGCCGCCAAAAACAGCACCGCCAGCAGCAGCGCCCCTCTTTGTTTTGCCCGCATAGTACCGTCTCTCCCCGTTGTTTTTTTCTGTCTTCCGCATAGCGTATCACGTCTCTCTGCCCGCGTCAACGGCAGGGATCCCTTTTGCCCGCCCTGCGGATATGACAATTGTCACATCCAATGGGTGACGCTGTTCACTGCCCGCGGCGCCCACTTTGCCTTATTATGATTACAGAGGCAAATCCGGGCGCCGCCCGGGCAGGCCGGCCCATCGCCGGCAACCATTGCAACCGCGAAAAGGGGTGCCACACATGCAAACCATCGTCTCCATCCAAGACCTCGTCAAGCGCTACAAGGAGCTCATCGCGCTGGACCATTTCAACCTGCACATCGAAGAAGGCGAGGTGCTGGGCCTGCTGGGCCCCAACGGCTCGGGCAAAACCACAGCCATCAACTGCATGCTGGCCCTGCTGGCGGTGGACAAGGGCGACATCCAGCTCTTTGGCCACAAGATGACACCCACGAACTACGCCGCCAAGCAGAACATTGGCCTTGTGCCCCAGCAGGTGGCCGTGTTCGAGGAGCTCACCGTCCGCGCCAACATCGACTATTTCTGCGGCCTGTACGTAAAGGACAAGCAGCAGCGCGCACAGCTGGTGGACGAGGCCATCGGGTTCGTCGGCCTTTCCGACTTTGCCAAATTCCACCCCAAAAAACTCTCCGGCGGCCTTTTGCGCCGCCTGAACATCGCCTGCGGCATCGCCCACAAGCCAAAGCTCATCATCCTGGACGAGCCCACCGTGGCCGTGGACCCGCAAAGCCGCGCCCAGATCCTGGAAGGCATCCAGCGGCTCAACCGCGAGGGCGCCACGGTCATCTACACCTCCCACTACATGGAGGAGGTGGAGCAGATCTGCACCCGCATCGTCATCATGGACAGGGGACGCAGCATGGCCGAGGGCACCAGCGAGGAGCTCAAGCGCATGATCAAGATGGGCGAACGCATCCGCATCGAGATGCCGGCCGTGGACGCGCCGGTGCTGGAGGAACTGAAGACCCTGCCCCACGTGTACGCCGCCGCCTACGAAGACGGCGCGCTCACTGTACACTGCAGCGCCGGCACCCACAACCTCGTGCGCGTCCTGGACCTGCTGCAACGGCACGAGCTGCCCTTTGGCCGGGTCACCTCCGAGCTGCCCACCCTCAACGATGTCTTCCTCGATATCACCGGGCGCGAGCTGCGCGACGGGGGGGAGGCCGAAGCGGGATGAGACATCTCTACTGGTACCGGCTGAGGAGCTTCCTCGCCGACCGCACCTACATGTTCTGGTCGCTGGCCTTCCCCCTTTTGATGGCTACCTTTTTCGGGCTCAGCTTCGGCTCCATCGCCACCCGGGCCGAAACGTTCGCCGCCGTGCCCGTGGCCGTGGTGGAAGGGATCGGCAACGGCGGCGAGAGCGAGGAGTTTGCCGAGGTCGTCCGCTCTCTTTCAGAGGGCGACGACGCCCTGCTGGCCGCCACCTTCACAACCGAGGCCGACGCCGACGCCCTCTTGGAAAAGGGCGACGTGGCTGGCGTGCTGCGCCTTGGCGACGACATCTCCCTCACCTGCAAAAACGAGGGCCTGGACGAGAGCATCCTCAAAAACATCGTGGACAGCTACCTGCAGATAAACGCCACCGCCGGCACCATCGCGCAGCAGGACCCCGCCGCGGTGGAGGGCGCCCTGCGCCAGCTACTAAGCGACGACCCCGCAACCGCGCGCGTTTCCCTTTCGGGCGGCAGCCTGGACTACATGCTGCAGAACTTCTACGCCCTCATCGCCATGACCTGCCTGTACGGCGGCTTTTTCGGGCTCATCGCCGCCGTGCAGATGCAGCCGGACCTCTCCGCCCTTGGCACCCGCCGGGGCATCACCCCCACCAAAAAGTCCGCACAAGTGGCCAGCGACGGCCTCGCCTCGCTCACGGTGGTGCTGGCCGACGTGTGCATCCTGCTGCTCTTTTTGCGCTTTGTGCTGCGCGTGCAGCTGGGCACACAGGCGCCGGCCATGGTGCTCCTCTGTCTTGTGGGCTGCCTGTGCGGCGTGGCGCTGGGCTTCTTTTTGGGCGCCGTGGTGCGCGGCAGCCAGAACATGAAGGAGGGCATCCTCATCGCCCTCTCGCTCGCCCTCTCCTTCCTGGGCGGCCTGATGTACTGGAACATGCGCTATGTAGTCGAGCAGACCCTCCCCATCGCCAACCGGTTGAACCCCGCCGCCCTCATAGTGGACGCCTTCTACGCGCTGGACGCCTACGGCGTGGGCGCCCGCTACTGGCAGGACCTGCTCGTCCTAATGGCCATCACGGCCGTGCTGGTTGTTTCCAGCGTGCTGGCGTTAAGGAGGAAGCAATATGCAAGTCTTTAAGTGCTTTTTCACCATCATCGGGCGCAACAAAGGGCTGATGATCCTTTATGCCTGCATCTTCGTCTTCCTCGCCGTCACGCTGTCCAACGTGGCCATGCAGGACACACAGCTCACCTTCACCGACACTGCCCTTCCCGTCACCGTCATCGACCGCGACGGCACCCAGACCTCCCGCGCCCTGCGCAGCTATGTGTATGAAAAGCAACGCGAGGTGCCCCTGCCCGACGACACCGAGCGCCTGCAAGACGCACTGTACGCCCGCGAGGTGGAATACGTGCTGTTCATCCCCGCCGGATACGAGCAGGCCCTGCTGGCCGGCGACGCGCCTGTTTTGGACACGGCGCAGGTGCCCAACTCTTACTCCGCCACCTATGTGGACAGGCAGGTGCAGCGCTTTGTGGACACGGTGCGCGCCTACACGGCTTCCGGCTTTTCGGTGGCCGACGCGCTGGCCCACGCGCAGGACGACCTCGCCCGGCAGACCGAGGTGCAGCTCAGCCACCAAGAGGTGCAGCAGGTGCCCGCCGTGTACTACTACTTCAACTACCTCTGCTATGCCTTCATGATGATCCTCATCTTCGGGCTTTCGCCGGTCATGCTGGTGTTTGGCAAGCCGTCCCTCGCCGCCCGCATGAACGCGTCGGCGCTGCCGCTGCGCCGCAAAAACCTGGAGCTTGCCCTGGGCGCCACCCTGCTCACCCTGGCCTGTTTCGTCCTGTTCGTCATCATCGCTTTCGTCCTGTACGGCAGCCAGATGCTGCAGCCGGGCGCGCTGTGGTGCATGCTGAACGCGCTCGTCTTCCTCGTCTTCTCCATGGCGCTGGGCCTGTTCATCGGCATGGTGAGCAAGACCGGCAACACGATCAGCGCGCTGGCAAACGTGGTGGGGCTGGCGCTCTGCTTCCTCGGCGGCGTGTATGTCCCTCTCGACCTCATGGGCAGCGGCATGCAGGCAGCGGCCCATTTCCTGCCCACCTACTGGTACATCCGCGGGGTGGAGCTTGCCTCCGAACTGGGCACGAACGGTACCGCCGGCATGTTCGGCGGCGAGGGCTCCAGCGCCCTCTCGGGCGGCGGTATTCCCGCCCAGCTGCTCGTCTGCCTGCTCATCCAGCTGTTGTTCGCCGTGGCGCTGGGGTCGGTGGCGCTGGTGGTCTCCCGCCACAAGCAGCGCGCCGGGGTGTAAAAATCAAAAATACCCCGCACAGAAAAGCGGGCGTGCAACGGTCATCTACCTTCCGCTCCGTTTCGCACACAACGAATAAAAGTTGTATGCGCCTCGGCTTGCGGCTGACGATAACCTTGTGCGCGCCCGCTTTTCCCGTGCGGGGGTTTACCGATACTCTCTCACGCCACGCCGGCCGCCGGCTTCGCCTGCACATCGGCCGCCTTCCCGGCGCGGATGCCCCGGTTCAGCCCGTGCATCTCCGCCAAAATCAGTCCCAGCGCAAACAGGAAGGCCGTCGTGTCGGCCAGCGGGCCGGCCCACAGCACACCGTCCAGCCCCAGCAGGCCGGGCAGCAACAGCACCGCCGGTATCAGCGCCAGTATCTGTCGGCTCATTGTGATCACCGCGGCCTTCACCGGCTTGCCAATGGCCTGGAAAAAGACGCCCGCCCCCTGCTGGAAGGCCCCAAACGGGCAGAGCAGCAGGAAGATGCGGAAGCACTTCTGCGCAAATTCGTTGTACAATGCGCTCTCCTGCCCAAACAGGTTGATGATGGTCTGCGGGCAGAGCTGGAAAACCGCCAGCGCGCACACCGCCACACACAGCGAGATGCCCGTCGCCGTCAGGTAGGTCTTCTTCACGCGGGCCAGGTTCCCAGCGCCATAGTTGTACCCCACAATGGGCTGCGCACCAATGGCAACGCCCACCACGCAGGACACCAGAATCTGGTTCACCTTCATCACGATGCCCAGCGCGGCCAGCGGGATCTCCGCCCCGTAGGCGGACAGCGCCCCCCAGCGCACCAGCACATTGTTGATGACCAGCATGCTGGCCGTCATGGCCACCTGCGTGATGAAGCTGGACATACCAAGGCCGGCTATGCGCTTCCACAGGCGCAGTTGGGGCCGCATGTCGCGGCGGCAGAGGCGCACGGCGGTCATCCGTTTAGCCAGCACGAGCGTGACGGCGCAGGACAGCCCCTGCCCCAGCACGGTGGCCAGCGCAGCGCCCTCCACGCCCCAGCCGCACACAAAGATGAAGATGGGGTCGAGGATCGTGTTCACGGCGGCGCCCGCCAGCATGGACAGCATGGCCGCCTTGGGGCTGCCGGCCGCCCGCAGGATGGAATTGAGCCCGGTGCCCACGATGACCATGGGATAGCCCAGCGCGATGATGCGCCCATAACTCAGCGCATAGGGCATCACGCTGTCGGTGGCGCCCGAAACCCGGGCCAGCGGCTGCATGAACACAAACCCAACCAGCAGGAACGCGCCCCCTGCCACCAGCAGCATCACAAAGCCGTTGTTCACGCCCTTCTGGGCGGCGCTTTTTTCGCCCGCGCCCATGCGCAGGCTCAGGTACGAGGCCGAGCCGTCGCCGATGAGCAGCGCAAACGCCAGCACGATCACTGTCATGGGGAACACCACGTTCGTGGCGGCGTTTCCCAGGTACCCCACGCCCTGCCCGATGAAGATCTGGTCCACAATGTTGTACAGCGCGTTCACCAGCAAAGACAGCACGCTGGGCACCGCGAAACGCGCCAGCAGCCTGCCCACAGGCGCCTGCCCCAGTATGTTTTCCCTTGTCGTCATTTCCGTCATATGCGTCACCTTTAGTATAATTATGTTGCCTTGGCAACTATTTGAACAAAAAAGAATCGCCCGTCGCGATTGGTTGTTTAGACAACTTTATTATATCGCCGTCTCACGGCAATGTCAACCGGTTCAGCAAAACCGATTGACAAGATTGGACAGTTTGGCTAAAATATAATTGTCAAAGCAACCATAACTCTGCGCACTTTGCATCACACGCTCGCTCTGCGAAAGGGAGGCGCCACACATGGATACACTTGTAAAGCAGTTTTCCATCATCCACCGCCACACTGGCATGCTGCTGGACAAACGCCTGCGCAAGCTGGATATCCCCCGCGGGCTGTACATGTACGTGCAGTGCGTGTGCGAGCACGAAGGTTCCTCGCAGGAGCAGCTTGCCTCGCTCATGAAGATCGACAAGGGCTGGGTGGCGCGGGCGCTGCATAAGCTGGAGCTGCAGGGCTTTTTGTACCGTGTCACCTCAGCGGACGACAGGCGCCAGCTGCAGGTGTACCCCACCACCAAGGCCCGCGAGGTGTACCCGCACATCCTCGCCACCATCGGGGAATGCGAAGCGGTGCTTACGGCCGGCCTCTCGCCCGACGAGACGCAAACCCTGCGCGGGCTGCTGGCTCGCGTGATGAGCGAGGTTGTGAAGGGTTGAATCCCTCTCCCCCATCCCCTTTATAATGTATTATATATACATTCAGCAGTTGCCGCGCCAAACCCCTGCGCTTTTCCTCCATACATAAAAGCAGACGGGAGACTCTTTCGAGTCTCCCGTTCTTGTTTTTTCCGCCCGCACAACACCCCTGGCGCTCACTCTGCCAGGGCCGCCCGCCACTCGTCGGGCTTGAAGCCCACCAAAACGACACCCCGCCCCACCAGGATGGGCCGCTTCACCAGCATGCCATCGGTGGCCAGCAGCGCAAACTGCTCCTCCTCGCTCATCGCAGGCAGCCTTTCTTTCAGGCCCAGCGCCCGGTAGGGCATGCCGCTCGTGTTGAAAAACCGCAGCAGCGGCAGGCCGCTCGCCGCCTGCCAGGCACGCAGCTCGTCCTGCGTGGGGCGCTGCTGCTTGATATCCCGGAAGCCATAGCTCACGCCCTGCGCTTCCAGCCAGGCTTTCGCCTTCTGGCAGGTGCTGCAGCGCGGATAGCACACAAACAATAGCTCGTCCATCTGTATCTTCCCCTCTTTCTACAAAGTTTGCAGATATGTCCAACACGATTCATATGTACCATAGTATACCATACCACCGCCAGAAACCCGCTCTACCCCCTCGAACGCGCTTCTTTCATGCATTTTGCATGAATTCGATCTCAATTTTGTCACTCTTATTGGCAAGTATTGACAATAAGCATTCGAAAATTCTGTGCGTTTCTTCCGGTTTGTGGCGAAGGTTGTCCCGTCCGCTTCGTGGAAAACAACGAATTCTGAATTATTACAAAAACGTGACAAACACCTAAACATTTGCTATACTTTGGGCGATTTGTTCCGCACTAGGAGGATTTGCTTGAGTCGATTGATCAAAAAATTACTGTGTATATGCGTTGTTGCCGCCGCGGCCGTCGGCCTTGGCACAACGGTGTTTGCCGCACAGGCCGAACCGTCTGTTGCGCAGGCCGCCCCGTCCGCCGTGCAGGCGGCCGATCAGCAGCAGGATACTGCGTCCGCGCCCGTTTCCGTCGCATCCGCCGTGCAGCCCTCGGCCCCCTTGCTGGCCCCCGCCGCGAACCCCGGCTCCCCTGCGTATCACAGCCCCACCAGCCCATTTGGCTATATTCCCTGGAACGTGGGCTGCACCCGCTACGCCTGGGGCCGCACCTATGAAGCGACCGGCATCTGCCCGCCCGTGCGCTATGATGCGGGCGGCTGGCTGAACGAAGCCCGCGCCGCCGGCTGGGAAACGGGTATGACCCCCCGCGCCAACGCCATCGCCGTTTGGGGCGGCGGCTACGGCCACGTTGCCTTTGTCGAGAGCGTGTCCGGAGGCACCGTCCACATCACCGAGGGCGGCTGGAGCCCCGGCAACGGCTATTATATGGGCAACCCCTACTGGCACGAGGAATACATCCCCCTCTCCATCATGAGCACCTACGGCTCTGTGCGCGGGGGCAACTACCTCATCGGCTACATCTACATCACCCCCGCCGAGCAGAAGGTGACAAAGCTCCGCTTGAACACCACCATGAAGACGGTGGGCGTGGGCAAGACCCTTACGCTCAAGAGCTCCGCCTCGCCCACAAACGCCACAAATAAGGCCGTCAGCTGGAAAAGCAGCAACACCAAAATCGCCAAGGTGAGCAGCAGAGGTGTTGTGAAGGGCCTGAAGGCGGGCAAGGTCACCATCACGGCAAAAGCCAAGGATGGCAGCGGAAAGACCGTCAAAGCCACCATCTACGTGGGCAAGCGGGTCAAATCCGTCTCGCTGGTCACCAAGGTGAAAACGCTTTCCAAGGGCCAAGCCTACACCCTCAAGAAAACCTTTTCTCCGTCCGACGCCGCCAACAAGGGCGTCACCTGGAAAAGCAGCAACACCAAAATTGCCAAGGTGAGCAGCAAGGGCGTCGTGAAGGCCCTGAAAAACGGCAAGGTCACCATCACCTGCACCACCAAGGACGGCAAGAAGACTTCCAAATGCACCATCTATGTGGGCAAAAAGGTCAAAAGCGTCAAGCTGAACGCCAGCTACCGCACGGTGGCCGTGGGCAAGAGCACCACTCTGAAAAAGACCCTCTCTCCCGCCGACGCCGCGAATAAAAACGTGAGCTGGAAGAGCAGCAACACAAAAATTGCCAAGGTGAGCAAAACCGGCAAGGTCACCGGCGTAAAGGCCGGCAAGCGCACCATCACCGTCCCCACGCAGGACGGCAAAAACACCGCCAAATGCACCATCTACGTGGGCAAGTCGGTCAAAAGCGTCAAACTGGACGCCAGCTACCGCACGGTGGCCGTGGGCAAGAGCACCACTCTGAAAAAGACCCTCTCTCCCGCCGACGCCGCGAATAAAAACGTGAGCTGGAAGAGCAGCAACACAAAAATTGC
>JAVBQQ010000071.1:0-11465 GCA_031548875.1 Oscillospiraceae bacterium | reverse complement strand
GAACAGCGTCTGCTCCGCGCTGCCGGGCGCTTCGCCCGCGAAGGGGGTGTCGCAGTGGGGGAGGAAGGGCCCGATGCCCACCATCTGGGGCTGCAGCCCCTGCAGGAACAGCATGTCTTCCGCCAGTGTTTCGGCCGTCTGCCCGGGCGAGCCGATCATGAGCCCCGCCCCGGTCTGGAAACCGATCTCCTTCAAGTCCCGAAGGCAGCGCTGCCGGTTCTGCATCGAGAGCCGCGGTGGGTGCAGCAGCGCATAGTGGGTGGGGTCGGCCGTCTCGTGGCGCAGCAGGTACCTGTCCGCCCCTGCGGCACGGAAGGCCTCGTAGCTCTCCCGCGGCCACTCGCCCAGCGAGAGGGTGAGCGCCACGTCCGGGAAGCGGGCCTTGATGCCCCGGATGATGTCCACCACTCGTTTCTCGGCGAACCAGGGATCCTCGCCGCCCTGCAAAACGAAGGTGCGCAGGCCCAGCGCGTAGCCCTCCGCACAGCAGGCGTAGATCTCTTCGGGCGAAAGCCTGTACCGCACGGCGTTCCTGTTGCCGGCGCGGATGCCGCAATAGTAGCAGTCGTTCTTGCAGTGGTTGGATAGTTCCACCAGCCCCCGCAGGTAGATCTCCCGCCCGTAGGTACGGCGGGCCGTCTCGCGCGCCCGGCGCATGGCTTCATCGCGCAGGGGAGTGTCCCACGCGGTCATCAGGCGTGCATATTCGCCTTTTGTAAGCGCCCGCTCCCGCTCCAGCTTATCCAGAAGTGCGACCGGTTCGTTCATGAGCCGTCCCCGCCCGTCTCCAGTTTTGAATATACGGTTTTGGTGCTCACGTTGGGCAGCATGCCCAGCTTGCCCGAAAGAGCGCTGATGACATCCTGCGGCGCGTCCACCACCACGCTAATGATGGCGATGCCCCGTTCGCGGTGGGGCAACCCCATGCGGCCGATGATGTACTCGCCATACTGGTGCAGGATCTCGTTCAGCCGGCTGGTCACCTCGCTGTTCTCCACAATGATGCCGATGATGGCCACTCTTGTTTCCATGGTGTTCTCCATTCCTGTTGTTATATGCGTTTGCTCAACAAAAAAAGCACGCCAAAAGGCGCGCCAAAAACACATGCGTGTGCGCTCGCGCCTTTCGCCTCGGGGTTACCCCTCGGTGTCAGAGCCGGACGGTATGTCTCGTGCAAAGCGGTTTTGGCGGCAGGCAATATCCTGTCCGCTTCAACCTGTATTCAGCATACCACAGGGTTGCGCACATTTCAAGCATTTAATAGGAATCGATCCGGGAATATCAGGATGCATGGCAAGGTTACATACGGCGGCGCCCTTCTGCCCGCACAAAGCGATATATATAATGTATATAAGATATAGGGGGGAGATGCTATTATTGCCGATACCTGTCGATATCATCGATAATTGTACAAAAATGTACTTTTACGTTTGTGCAATACAACAAAATTGCTGCATTTGCACAATTTACAGCTGACGATCCCTTCAATGTTACCGAAATGTGACCATATTGTGCTAAAATGGACTTACATCAAGAAACTAGCTATTCCACTGTCTGTTTTTTTACAGTGCACTAGGCGGAAAAATAGTTGGTAAACCACAAATGGACGTGTAAAATGAACTTGGGGATTTAATTAAGGAGGCATACAATGAAGAAGAGAATGGGCAAGACCCTGGCAGTGCTGCTATCGGTCTTTTTGCTCATCAGTGTGTTCCCGATGGCGACGCTCGCCGGCGAGGCACCTCAACCGGAATCGACCGGGGAGGAACTTACCAGCACGATGCCTGTGGAGATACACGAGTGTGCAGGGCCGTATAACTGTGGCGACGGAGCCTGCCAGCTACCTGCCATGCCAACGCACAGTGTCGCGTTCTTTGACGGCGCGGACCAGCTGCTTGGCAGCGTGCAGGTGCTGGAGGGGCAGTACATCCCGGCGGCCAATATCCCGGCGGTACCCAATGACGCGAATGGCGGCATCTGGGATGGCGCCTGGCTGCAGGACAAAGCCGCACTGTATGATGTGGCGGCCCCGGTGGTTACCGGTGGCGCTGCCAGCATCACCATCAACCTGTATCCGCGCGCGTTCACCCAGCCCGCGGACGACCCGGTTGACGATCCTGCCGATGACCCGGCGGATGACCCCGCTGACGACCCGGCGGATGACCCCGCTGACGACCCCGCTGACGACCCGGCCGGCGGCGTCGAGCAGCCGAAAGACACGGAAAAGGCCAAGATCGCACAGCCCAAGGTGGCCAAAGCGGTTACCAAGTCGGGCGACGACGATGTAGTTGTTACCCAGAGCGGCGACGACCTTGTGGCGCCCGCCGCCGTGCAAACCTACACCATCGATTACAATCTGGGCAGCGGTGCTTACCGCAACACGACCACGAGCCTGAAAGCGGTGGACAACGGCGTTTACGTTGCCGGAGAGTCCATCCATGTGCTCTATGCGGACGCCGTATATAACGGCAACCCTGTTTCGCACTGGCTGACGGAGGACAATGTCCAGCTCGCCCCCGGCAGCAGCCATACGATCACCGCAGCCAACGATGCGAACGGCGACGGCGTCATCACGTTGCGCGCCGTATACGCGGCGCCTGCGCAGGGTGCCCAGGCCTGTACCCTGGTGCTAAAAGACGGCGGTGTGACCATCGCCTCGATCGTATTCTATTATGTTGCAGGCCAGACATTCACCGCCTGGCCCTCCGACCTGTTCATGGCGCACAACGTCTGGGCCGACCTCTGGGTAACCGGAACCGGCCAGTTGAAGGACGATTACGCCGGCGGTAACGGGCGGGCCACACCGGGCAAGCCCTGCCACATCACCGGCAGCAACACAAAAGAAATTGTTTGTGAAATTGGCGGACCTATCTACTACGCTTATCATGTCACCTTCAGCGTGGAAGGCAGCGGCTCCCTGAGCCCCACCCCCAACGGCACGACGATCAAGCCGTTGCAGAAGGGCACCATGTGGTCGAGCGCCGTGAACCTGGGCCTGCTGACGGTGCCCACGCCCACCCCGGCCGCAGGAGCCACCTTCCTTGGTTGGCGCTACCCTGGCGAAGCCCCCGGCGGCACGCTGCACCCGAATCTGCCGGCCGACCACGCCATCAATAGCACCGAGCATTATGTTGCGGTGTTCAGCACCGTGCGCACCGACTTGAAGGTCACATTCCAGGTGGAGAACGGCACCTGGAACGGCGCGGCCGGGAATGACCAGGAAATCGTTTACGGCGACTACACGAGCGGTACCGCCTGGGCAGACCTTGACCCCGCCGTGAGCGCGCCTACCGGTATGCAGCCGAACTACGGCTACACGGGCGGCCAGTGGTACCTGGGCAACACGCCCGTGGACCTGGACGACGACTTCCCGGCCACCCTCACCGACGACCTTGTATATGTGTACAAGTTCGAAAAGATCCCGGATCACACCATCACCTTCATAGCCGAAACCGGTGGCACCCTCACTTCGGGCGGCCAACTCTATGAAATCACCGATATCCCCCATGGCACCCCCTGGGATCAGGCCATCGCCATGGGCGTCAACGGCACCCCGACGGCCGTCCCCGATACCGGCTACTATTTCGTGGGCTGGGAACCGTATGACCCGATCGACAACACTTCGGCGCTGCTGGTGGAGGACGACCTCACCTACACCGCCAAGTTTGCGCAGCAAACCACCGGCATGGTGATCACAGCCGACGACGGCAACTGGGATTATGACGGCACGGCCCATCGCAAAGAGACGGCCACGGCCACCAACCTGAAAGACGGCCACGAGGTTGTTATCACCACAACGGCCGACAGCACCATCACCAATGTGAGCGAAAACACTGTGGACAACGTGATCGCC
The DNA here is from genome assembly GCA_031548875.1 of Oscillospiraceae bacterium. Classification (GTDB taxonomy): domain Bacteria; phylum Bacillota; class Clostridia; order Oscillospirales; family Ruminococcaceae; genus JAAYCI01. The sequence continues at coordinate 7,612 of JAVBQQ010000071.1, read as the reverse complement.
ACCTGGGATATTATCGACTCCATCACCAAAGACAGCGTGAAAAACCAATACATCGGTGTAACCACCGAAAATGGTACGCTGTCGATCAATGCCATTGCGGCTTGGGTGAAGCCAAACAACAACTCGAAGCATTTTGGCACAGACGACCCCAGCCCCCTGCCCGCCGAGGTTGGCGGCAGTCTCATCACCTGGGGCGGCTTCCTCAGCGCCAGCGATATCCCTTCCTACACCTTCACGCGTGAGGCGGGCGAACTGCCCGACACCTACGAACTCACCTTTGCCACCCATGGTGACAATTCCAACTACATCATCGACTGGCAGGATGCGGAATTTGTCATTACCGCCAGACAAGTCAATATTTCTGTGTGGGCAGACAGCAAGACCGAGACTTACGACGGCTCCCCGCACACAGTTGATACCTTTAGCGCAAGTGGCCTTGGAGGCGGCGATTCCCTTGTGGCAAGCGGCGATACCACGGTCGAGTTTGGCGACGGATTCACCGTCACGGCCACCGTGGGCGGCGCGACAGCCACAAACGTGTCGGAAGCCCCGGCGCCGGACGGCAAGGCCAACGTCCTGGGCGATGTGACCGTTCTGTTCAGGGGCCAGGATGTCACCAGCGCCGTCACGCTGGAAAAGGAAGACGGCAAGCTGATCATCAACCCCAAGGCGGCCACCATGACGGCCAACGGCGCCAGCAAACCCTTGGACGAGAACGACCCGCCCTTCACCGCCACACCCGCCGGCTTTGTGAGCGACGCGGATATCCCTGAGGCCGGCACCGATTACACACTGGTTCGCCCGGGCGCGGGGATCCCCGCCAACGAAGTGATCGGCAACTATCTCGCCGCCGATGGCAAGGGCATCCATTTTAGCATTGGTGGTACGGTGTACAATAACAATTACGTAGACACCACGACCAATTCCAACTACTCCATCACCTGGATCCCGGCGGATTTCGAGATCACCACCGGTATCATCAACCCGGGCGACCTGACGCTGAACAACAACAGCAAGGTATACGGAGAGGACGACCCGGACGACTGGACCCTTGATGGCCTGCCCGCGGGCTTCGTGCTCGGCACGGACTATACCATCACCGTCAGCCGCACCACGGGCGAAAACGTCGGCCTGGGCGACATTGCCCCCGGTGGCGATTATGACGCCTGGGTGACCGGCATCGTGATCCTCGACACCCGGTACGCTTTTGTTGGCGACGAGGCGGATATTGGCCACGGCGCCCTCACCATCACCCCCCGCCCGGCGGAGATCTGGGTAGTGGGCGACGGCAGCGGTGCAACCGGTACATACACCAAGCAAGCCGCTACGCAGGACCCGACCTTTGCCGCCGACTATGAAACCGGCGTGAAGGGCGACGCCAAGGGCTTCCTGAACGCGGGCGACGTACCCAGCCTCGATTTGAAACGTGTTGCGGGTGAAGACCCCTTCGACGGCTACAAAATCGATTACGTGGCTGAAGACCACTCCAACGACAACTACGACATCACCTACAACTACGGCAAGTTGATCATCATGGCGAACACGAGCGATGAGATCGTCATCACCGCCGACAGCGCCGACCGGGACTACACCGGCAGCGCCCTCGCCATTGGCACGAGCGCGTACACGACGAACAAGGATGGCGACAACCTGTTTAATATCAGCGCCACCACCACCGGCGCCACTGGCATCAACGTGGTGCCCACAACGGCGGCCGGAGATACGCTCGCCGAACGCGACAACATCGTGAACACCGGCTACGAGATCTGGTACAACGGCTCCAAGCTCTCGCCCGGCGCCATCCCTGTGAGGACAGTGCCCGGCAAGCTGACCATCAAAGCCATCCCCGCCAGCATAACAGTGGACCCGAACCAGGGCAAGCTAGTGGGCCAGGATGAGCCGCTGCCGTTTACCGCGACGGATTTCGACTTCCTTGATCCTTCCCATGTGCCCGCCTACACGCTTGAGCGCGTGCCGGGCGAAGCATCGGGCAGTTATCCCATCGCCTTTACCAACAAGGGCGACAACACGAACTACATCATCACCTGGAACGAAGACGACTTTACCATTGGAACCAACGATAGCCTGGTACTGACCGTGCAGGGCAACTCGAACCTGACCACCTACGACGGCACTACCAAGAGCGCCACTGGCTTCTCGGCGCTGCTGAACGGCAACCCGCTTACCGGCGCCCTCGCCGACTACCTGGTGGCCGCCGACACGACCGACCCCACCGGCACGAACGTGGCCGATGCGACTGGCCCGAGCGGTGCGCCCAACACGGTTTCCAACGTGCAGGTATCCTTTAAGGGATACGCGTTGAATCCGGGCGATATCACGATCAACATTCTGCACGGGCAGTTGGTCATCGCCCCCGAGATCATCAATATCAACGGCGCCAACCGCACCATCACCTATGGCGATTCCATACCCACCGCCAGGAGCCTGTTCACCGTGAACGGCAGGCCCGCACGCGGCGACGCGATCAACTTCAGCACAGCGTACAACAAGAAGGTGGCCGGCGTGGGCCATTACCCGGCCGCGGCAAGCTTTGTGGCTGCTAACAACCCCAACTACATCATCCAGGCCACCCCCGGCAGCCTCACCATTGTGGCGTCGGACGCCCAGATCGTCATCACCGTGGACAACCTGGTGAAAACCTACGGCGACGGCGACCCGGCATTCACCGCCAGCGTGAGCGGCCTGCAGCCCGGCGACAGCATCAACTACACTCTCGACCGTGTCGCCGGCCAGAACGTGGGCGATTACGACATCATCGCCACGGTGACGAGCAACCCGAACTACTCCAACGTCCGGGTGGTCAATGGCGAGCTGACTATCAACCCGCGGCCCGTCACACTGGTTGCCAACGACTACGCCATCACAGCGGGCGAGACCATCCCCACCTTCACAGCCTACCTGCAAGACGGTTCCCGCCTTGTGAATGGCGACAGAAGCCTGAACTACAGCCTCTACCGTGAATCGCTCAGCACAGAGGCGGGTGAATACCCCATCCTCTTCAACCTGGGCAACAACCCCAACTACTCGGTTTCCGTGGTGAACGGCACGCTCACCATCGAGGATGTTGCGCCTGTGCTGCCGGTAGTGCCGGTGGTGACCGTAGCCCCGGTGGTGACTGTGGCCCCTGTGGTCCCGCCGGCACCTGCGGCGCCTGAAGCGCCGGCACCGGCGGCAACGCCCACAGTGCCCGACGTGGAGCCCACCGCACCGCCCACCACCCAGATCGACCCGACACCCACCCCGCAGGCCGCGGCGCCCACATTGGGCTCTTGGGCGCTGCTCAACCTCATCATTGCCATCCTGGCGTTCATCATGGCTATCATCCTCTTCATCCGCATCTTCCAGCGCAACAAGCGCAATGAGGCGGAGGAGACCGATGAACAGGCAAGGCTGCGCCAACAGCGCATAGCGAACGGTGAACAGGTGGACGAGCCTGAAGAGAACAAGGGTAAGGCCGGTCTCGTGTGGCGCATCCTGGCCATCCTGGCAGGCGTCCTTTCTCCCATCATCTTCCTGATAACCGAGAACATCCGCCTGCCCATGGTGTTCGTGGACCAGTGGACTCTGCTCATGGTCGTGCTGCTGGTTGTCCAGGTCGTGCTCATGCTCATCCTCTTCCGGGTGCGCCAGCCCAAAGACCGCGACGACGAGCGCAAAGCGCCGCCCGCGCAGGCCTGAACAGAACCTGACCCAAACAAGAACCGGCGCGTTTGATTGAACCTGCCGGTGTGCACGAACCAAGAACCCCCGCGGCCGCACGGCCGCGGGGGTTCTTTCCGTTCGTCCCCAGGCGCTGCAAGCTTCCCACAATCGGCGGGCTTTTTGCGGGCAATTTCGTACATTCACCCAAACTTGCCCGCCTGCCTGCCACCTGCGCACATTTTGCCCTCCGCTTGTGTTATACTGGCGGTAGCATGGGGGTAAAGCCCGCCCGCGCCCCGAACGACGCCGTTTTGTGTGTATTTGGAGAGGAGAGCAGGCATGCGCAAGATGGAAAGGGGATCGCCCGCTGTCCTGCTTGTTTCCGGCTTTTTTGTGATAGACGCCCTGCTTGGCTGGCAGCTGGTGCACCGGGTCTGGCTTTGGGACGGCGAAGAGATTTTATGGGGCAATGTTGCGTACGTTGTGGCCTCGCTGGTGGTTTGCGCGCTGCTTTTTGCCTGGGCGGGCCGCCTGCACAGGGAAGAGTACGGAAAAAGTGTCCGCGCAGCCCTTTTATGGGGCATCCTGCTGTGCGTCGTCGTCAATCTTGTGCAGGTGGGCTTACGCCTGGCCACCGACTACAGCGCCGACTTTACTCTGCTGGATTTCCTGCTGGCCTGTGCCGCGTGGCTGGCTGTGATCGACCGCCTCTTCCGTGGCCCCGGCCGCCGCACCTTTGAAAAAAAGGGGCGCCCTGCCCGCAAACGCTGGCTGGCCTTGTTCTGGGGCATCTCGGGCGGGCTTGTGCTGCTGTTTGTGCTCATCTACTTTGGATTGGGGTATATTGGCAGAGGAAACGCCCAAACGGTTCCCATCAATGAACTCATCAATGACCTCTCCTTTACAGATATGATTTCGACCTTCGACAGGACCGCCCTGTATTACGACCGGATGTCTTGGCTGTTTGGGACGTTGCTGGCCATCTTCTGGGCCCTGATGTACCTGCGGCTGCCCCAGAAAAAATACCTGCCCCCGCCCGCAGAAACGGAGGACGAAAGCGACGAGGACGGGTGAGGGATTCCCTTTACATGCGGCGCACATTGCCGTCGCCCCACCATCAACAGGAAGGAGAAGCGCGCCCATGGAAGCTGCCGCCTTCACCGAAGAACGGCTGAAATACCTGCGCCTGCTGGCCGAGAGGTACCCCAGCATCCGAGCCGCCAGCACAGAGATCATCCACCTGGAGGCCATTCTGGACCTTCCCAAGGGCACCGAGCACTTCATATCGGATGTCCACGGCGAATATGAGCCCTTCCGCCACGTGATGAAGAACGCATCAGGGGTCATCCGCAACTATGTGCGGGAGCTGTTCTCCGGTACCATGACCGAGGCGCAGCAGCGGGGCCTTGCCACCCTTGTGTACTACCCGACCGAAAAGCTGGCCCTCGTGAAGAAAACGGAGACCGACCTGCCCGACTGGTACCGCGTCACGCTGTTCAAGCTGGTGGTGCTGTTCAAGCGGGCATCCAGCAAATACACCCGCAGCAAGGTGCGCAAGGCCATCGACCCACGCTTCTCATACATACTGGAGGAGCTGCTGCACGAGGACGCCACCGACGAGACGAAGCAGCACTACTACGCACGCATCATAGATTCGATCGTGCAGACCGGATGCGCCGACGACTATATCGTCGAGATCTGCCGGGTGGTACAGCGCCTGGCCATCGACCGCCTGCACATCATCGGCGATATCTTCGACCGAGGCCCCGGCGCCGACCGCATCATGGACGAACTGATGCGCCACCACTCGCTGGACATCCAGTGGGGCAACCACGATATCCTCTGGCTGGGGGCGGCGGCAGGCAGCCTTGCCTGCATGCTGAACGTCATCCGCATCAGCGCCCGCTACACGAACCTGCATATACTGGAAGAGGGCTACGGCATCAACCTGGTGCCGCTGGCCAGCTATGCCATCGAGCATTACAGCGGCTGCGACTGCAGCCTCTTCCTGCCAGAGGGCGCGCCGGCGGGCGCCCTGCCCAAAAAGGAAGCCCAGCTCATTGCGCAGATGCACAAGGCGGTCACCATCCTGCAGTTCAAGGCCGAGGCGCAGGTCATCGCACGGCACCCCGAATACGCCATGGACGACCGCCTGTTGCTGGACAAGATCGATTTCGACGCGCGGGCCGTGCGCCTGGGCGATGCGTCCTACCCGCTCATCGACTGCGACTTCCCCACGCTGGACAGGGCCGCGCCCCTCCGCTTCACCGCCGAGGAGGAGTTCATCCTGGACAAGCTGTGCTCCTCGTTCCAGAACGCCGAAAAGCTGCGCGCCCACGCAGAGCTTCTACTGGCGCGGGGCGGCATGTACAAGGTGTTCAACGGGAACCTCTTGTTCCACGGCTGCATCCCGATGGACGCGGATGGCAGCTTCCGCGCCGTGCGGGTGGGCGACGCAGAGCACAGCGGCCGCGCCCTGCTGGACGCGATGGAGAAGCAGGTGCGCGCAGGGTACCTGAACCTCGACGACCCCGCGGCCATGCGGGACGGCCAGGACATGATGTGGTACCTGTGGTGCGGGCCGGACTCGCCCCTCTACGGCAAGGAACAGATGACCACCTTCGAGCGCTATTTCGTGGCCGATAAGGATACCCACGCCGAACCCAAGGACCCGTACTACCTCTTGCGCGACCAGGCCGATGTCTGTGTGCGCATCCTGCTGGACTTCGGCCTTGACCCCGAAAGCGGCCACGTGGTGAACGGCCACGTGCCGGTGCAGGTGTCCAAGGGGGAGAGCCCCATCAAGGCGGATGGAAAGCTGTTCGTCATCGACGGCGGTTTTGCCAAGGCCTACCAGAAGATCACCGGCATCGCCGGCTACACGCTTATCTACAACTCCCACGGGCTCATCCTCGTTTCGCACGAGCCGTTCGAGTCCACCCAGGCGGCCATCGAGGGGGAGACGGACGTCCACTCATCCCAGTTCGTCATCGAATCCACGGCCCGGCGCATCAAGGTGGCCGAGACGGACGTGGGCGCCGAGCTGCGGGAGGATATCTGCGACCTGACAGCGCTGCTGACGGCATATCGGCAGGGGCTTATCCCCGAAAGCTGAGGCTATCGCAGAAAGAAGACCTGAAAGGGTGGAATCATGAGTGGCTTGTTTGTGCGGCTCTTGGCAGGCGCTTTGGTTGCTCTGCCTTTTTATGTCGTCATCCGTTTGCTTTTTTTGAAAAAGAGACGGATTGCTTCACACCCGTTGCGTGAGATTCTGCTGTGTCTCTTTGTGCTGTTCGTGGCGGGGCTGATCGTGCTTGTGATGTGGCCGGGCAAGACGGGCGGGCAGAGCGGGAATCTGCTTGTCCGGGCGTCGGAACGTCTGTGTGCCAAAGAAGACGTGAATTTTGTGCCCCTCTATACGATACGCGGCTTTTTTGCCGACGGTGTGAACGTGAGGTTTGTCGTCAACATCATCGCCAATGTGCTCATGTTCTCCCCAATCGGGTTTTGCTTGCCGCTGTTCTGGAACAAGTTTCAGAAATGGTGGAAATTGCTTTGTATCGGCGTGGCATTTTCGGCGGGAATAGAGACGGTCCAGCTATTTATTGGGCGCTCGGTGGACGTGGACGACGTGGCTCTGAATGTGGCCGGGGTGATGCTGGGTTATCTGGTTTTTGCATTGTTGGCGCGCTTTGTCCCTAAAATCGAAAACTGTTCCCGATGATGGCAGACATAGACAACACCCCGAGGCTTGTTGCCACGGGGTGTTGTTTTAAACATGATAAGATGTTCAGCCGCGCACCTCGACCTGCCCCAGCACCTCGCCAATGGGAGCGCTGATGGAAAGGGTTGCACGGCCGCTCTGCCGCGTGCCGGACTTGTTGATGACCACCAACCTGTCGCCGCCGAAATAGTCCACAAGGCCCGCCGCGGGGTACACCACCAGCGA
>JAVBQQ010000050.1:0-10708 GCA_031548875.1 Oscillospiraceae bacterium | reverse complement strand
TCACATATTCGAGCGCCCACCGTCGCCAGACCCACCCCCGGAAAGGCAAAACCCTCCGCGCGCTTCCGTTTAACAACAAACGAAAACGGGGAGAGCGGCGGGCCTAGCAGTATGCCAGCCTCCCGCCTCACATGCGTTCGGGCACATCCACCTTCAACATGCCCAGCCCGTTATGTATCACGTGCTTTGTGGCCATGCACAGCGCCAGCCGCGCCTGCTGCAGCATCTCTTCCTCGCCCTTCAGCCGGCAGTTGGTGTAAAACTTGTGGAAGGCCGTCGCCACCTCGATGAGATAGCGGGTGATGCGCGCCGAGTCGTATCCTTTGGCCGCGGCGGCCACCTCGCCCGGGAAGGCGGCAATGCGCCGGATGAGCGCGCGCTCCTCGTCCGCCACCGGGAAGTTTGCGCAGCCGAACGCCCGTGGCATGTCCAGCGTGATGCCCTCCCCCTCCAGCGTGCGCAGGATGGAACAGATGCGCGCGTGGGCATACTGTACATAGTACACCGGGTTGTCGCTGTCCTCGGCCACGGCAAGCCCCAGGTCGAACTCGATCTGGCTGCCCGGCTCGCGCATGTTGAAGAAGAAGCGGGCCGAATCCACCGGCACCTCTTCCAAAAGGTCGGTGAGCGTGATGGCTTTTCCGGTTCGCTTGCTCATGCGCACCGGCTCCCCGTCGCGCACAAGACGCACAAACTGCATCAATACGATGTCCAGGCGCGACCCGTCCAGCCCCAGCGCGTCCAGCGCGCCCTTCATGCGGGCCACGTGGCCGTGATGGTCCGCACCCCACACGTCGATGGCCCTGGCGAAGCCACGCTCGAACTTGTCGGCATGGTAGGCGATGTCGGCCGCAAAGTAGGTGGGCACGCCGTTGGCCCGCACCAGCACCTCGTCCTTGTCGCCGCCGTGCTCGGTGGCCTTGTACCAAACGGCGCCGTCCTTCTCGTAGGTAGCGCCCTTTTCGGCCAGCTTTTGTACCACGGCGTCCACCGCGCCGCTTTGGTGTAGCGCGCTCTCGCTGAACCACACGTCGTAGCCGATGCGATATCTGGCAAGGTGCTCTTTTATGTCGCTTATGTTGCGGGGCAACGCATAGTCGATGAGCGCCCGCTCCAGCTCCTCCTGCGGTTTTCCGGCAAAGGCGTCGCCGTGGATGTCATAGAACTCACCCGCCCGCTCACGGATATCGTCGCCCTGGTAGCCGTCCTCGGGGAAGGGCACGTTCTCCTCCCCGCGCACGATCTGCAGGTAGCGCACCGCCAGGCTCAGGCCAAACTTCGCGATCTGATTGCCCGCGTCGTTGATGTAGAACTCGCGGCTCACGTCGTACCCCGCCCAGGCCAACGCCTCGGCCAGGCAATCGCCCAAGGCGCCGCCGCGGGCGTTACCCAGGTGCATGGGGCCGGTGGGGTTGGCCGACACGAACTCCACGTTCACCTTTTCGCCCCCGCCCACATTCGTCCTGCCGTAATCCTCGCCCGTCACGCAGGCGCAGATCACGATAGAACCGAAAAATGCGTCGTCGTAAAAAAGATTCAGGAATCCGGGCCCGGCCACCTCCACCTTTTTGAACATGCCGCGCGTGTCCGCCTGTGCCGCGATAGCCTCGGCAATCTTGCGGGGCGGCAGGCCAAACGCCTTGGCCGACACCAGCGCCAGGTTGGCCGCAAGGTCCCCGTGCGACGCATCTCCCGGCACCTCCACCACAAAATCAGGCAGCTTCCCGTCCTCAGTGTTGGGCTTTGGCAATTCAGCCTTTTTTATCGCCCGCTCCGCCGCCTGCTGCAGGCAGGCGCGGGCCTCGTCCCGCGCGTTTTCCAGCATGTCCATCCGGTCATAGGTCTTGCGCATTTTTTCCATCAACTTCTTTTCGCCCTTCTCTCCCTTGAATACAAACGTGAACCCCCCGCTCATCCATGCGCCTCCTGCACAGATATATGCACCTTGTTGCGCGATATCTGCACCTCTCCCGAGTCCAACGTATAGCTGAAGGTGATGTCGCCGCCGGCATCGGTCAATTGGTTGTCTATCTCGTCCGCCGCCACGCCCAGGTTCATCACGCCCACGCCGTTGTCATAGTGGCATACGTGGCGTTTGCCCCGCTCGATGACAAGCTCGCTGGGCATGCTGCCAAAGCGCAGCATGCTCACCTTGTCGCCGCTCTCCACCTTCACGGTGGTCACGTTGCCCTCGTAGCCGGTGGCCTCGCTCTCGGCATAACTGATGAAATAGTTGCCGTTTTTCTGCAAAAAGCTGCCGCGGGTCATCAGGTTCACGGTGTCCAGCTCGCCGTCCTGTTCCATCTCGCCCTGTATATTGATGAGGTAATTGTCCTTCATGGTTTGTGTGTCCTCTCGTTTCCTCTCGTGGATGGCGTCGCGCCTACAGGTGCATTACTCTACGCCGGGCTTCCAGCCCTTCAGTATCCAGTCCAGCTTGTACGATTCGATATTGATGCGCCGGGCGCCGCCTGTTTCCTCTTCGCCCAGGAAGATGCGGGCCAGCTTGTCGAAGCGCGCGGGGTCGTCGCTCACGAAGTACTCCGCCCTGCCCCCGCCCTGGCGGGGCTGCAGCCTCCCCTGTTCTTCCAGGCGCCCCGCCAGCGCCAGCGCCGCCTCCCGTCCCGAATCCACCAGCGCCACGCCCGGGCCAAAATACGCCCCCAGCACGCCGGCCAATAGCGGGTAATGGGTACAGCCTAGAATCACCGTGTCCACCCCGGCGTCACGGATGGGCCCCAGGTACTCCTCGGCCGCCAGGCGCGCCATCTCGTCGTCGGATGTAAAGTGGCCGTTCTCCACCAGTGGCACGAACAGCGGGCAGGCGCACGCGAAACATTCAATACCCGCGTCTATCTCCCGCAAGCGTTTCTGGTAGCTGTTCGAGCCCACTGTCACCTCGGTGCCGATCACCCCCACCCGGCCGTTCCGCGTGACGGCGGCCGCAGCCGCAGCTGTGGGCTCCACCACGCCGGCATAGTCCACCGGCAGGCGGGCGGCCTCTTCGGGCGAGAAGGTGCTGCTCACCGTGCCGCAGGCGGCCACGATGCTCTTCACCTCCCGGCTCAGCAAAAAAGCAATGTCCTGCTTCGCATAGGCAAGGATGGTGTCCCGCCCGCGGGTGCCGTAGGGCACGCGGCCGGTGTCGCCGAAATAGATGATGTCCTCGCCGGGCAGCGCACGCCGCAGCTCCCGCACGCAGGTAAGGCCGCCCAGGCCGGAATCGAACACGCCGATCGGGCCCGCGCCGACCATCCCACCATGCTGCAAACTGTTGGTTTCAGCGCGGTCGGCCCCAAACCGTCCCTCGGGGCCAGTTTGCCGGGCTTCTGCCGCCGCATTTCCACCCCGGCTCACCCTTCGGCCCTCTCCAGCGCCAGCGCCACCAGCCTGTCGCACAGGTTGGCAAAGGACAGCCCGGTCATCTCCCACAGCTTTGGGTACATGCTGATGGCCGTAAAGCCGGGCATCGTGTTCACCTCGTTCAGCAGCACACGGCCAGTGCCCTCCTCCACAAAGAAATCCACCCGCGCCAGGCCCTCGCAGCCCATGGCCTTGTACGCCCGCAGCGCCAGTGCGCGTATCTCCTTCAGTTTTTCCTCGGCCAGCGGGGCGGGCAGGCGCAGCTCGCTCGCGTCACCGCTCTGGTACTTCGCCTCGTAGTCGTATATTTCGTTGCAAGAAACGATCTCCCCCGGCAGCGTGGCGATGGGGTCGTGGTTGCCCAGCACGGCGCACTCCACCTCCTGGCCAACCACCGCCTGCTCGAACACGATCTTGTTGTCGTGCGCGCTGGCCAGCTGTACGGCAGCGCGCAGGTCCGCGGGGTTTTTCACCTTGGATATGCCGATGCTGCTGCCGCCCACCGCCGGCTTCACGAACAGGGGGAAGGTCATCCTCTCGCTTAGGCGGAACAATAGTGCGTCAAAATCATCGATATCACGCCTGTCTGCCGCCAGCCAGGGCGTGTGGGGAATGCCCGCCATGTCGAAGGCCAGGTTGGCGAACGCCTTGTCCATACAGGCGGCGCTGGCCAGTACCCCGCAGCCCACATAGGGGATATCCGCCAGCTCCAGCAGCCCCTGTATGGTGCCGTCCTCGCCGTTTCGCCCGTGCAGCACAGGCACGGCAACGTCTATTTTTATGACATCGAATTTCCCTTCGTGATTCGTCACGATGCCGTGGGTGGTGCTGTCGGGCGAGATGAAGGCCGGCGTGTTGTCCGGGTTCTCGTGCCACACGGCGTCGCACATGCCCTCGACGCCCCCGGGGTACAGCATCCACCGTCCCCGCTTCGTGATGCCCAGCTTATACACCTCGTATTTATCGGGGTCCAGATGGCCGGCAATGGCTGCCGCGCTCACGCAGGAGATCTCGTGCTCGCTGGACGCCCCGCCAAAAATAAGGGCCACTCGTGTTTTCGCCATGGAATATCCTTCCTCTCCCAGGCCAAGGTTTGGCCTGCCGTCGGTCTTGAATCAATCCAGCCTTCCTGCCCAATGCGAGTGGGTGGTGTTCCGCCGCTTGTATTGGTCAGAAAACTTGGTTCGAACTGGTAAAACACACGCCTCACTCCAGCCCCGCAAACCCCTGCTGACGCAGCGCCTCGTACACCCCTACGGCCACCGTGTTGGACAGGTTCAAGCTGCGCAGCGCCCCCCGCATGGGCAGGCGCACCTGCCTGTCGGCAAAGCGCTCCAGCAGCACGCTTGGCAGGCCGGCGTCCTCGCGGCCAAACACAAGATACGCCCCGCGCGGGTACGCCGCCTCGGTGTACAGCCGCCCGGCCTTCGTGGTGAACAGGAAAAACGGTCCCTCGTTCGCGGCCAAAAAGGCGTCCACACCGGGGTAGCGCGCAATGTCCAGCTTGTCCCAGTAGTCCAGCCCCGCGCGCTTCAGCTTGGCGTCCGTGATCTCATAGCCAAGCGGCTCCACCAGGTGCAGCCGGGCGCCCGTGCAGGCGCAGGTGCGGGCCACGTTGCCGGTGTTCTGGGGTATCTGAGGCTCCACCAACACAATGTGCAGCCCCGCACCCTCACTCGTCTTCATCGGCCTCAGCATAGAACATCTCGCTGCGCACCTCGTCCAGGAACACCAGCTTGTCGTTCCCACCAAACTGGTACCGGCAGTCCACCGGGTAGAACTCCTCCACCTCTTTCAGCGTGGCGTCGTAGTAGTTTTTCACAAAATCCGCGGCGCTCTCGTAGCGGGCCTTCTCCGGGGGGCTGGGCTCGTGCGGCGGCCAGAATGTGGCCGTGAAGGTATCCCCATCCAGCCGGAAGGTCAGTTCCCCGCTCAGCGCCCGGAACTCTTCCTCCTCCGCTTCGCCCGCCACCACAGTGACGTAATAGCTGCGGTGCCAGAAATCGTAGCCTGCGCTGTGCAGTTGCAGCGCCGTGGCCCCTTCGGGAAGGTCGGCCTCTGTGCCATATTCGCCCTGGCTCCCGCAGGCGGTCCCCAGCCCCATCAGCACCAGCAGCGCGCAGGTGACCAAAATCTTCTTCATGCGTCCTCCTCCTGCTCGTCCTCGCTGTCCGGCGGCATGCCCATCTGCAGGTCGGCGGCGCGCTCCTCCGGGTCCTGCCCGGTGGCCGCAGCGCCCATCAACAGCGGCAGGTACGGCTCGAACCACAGCCCCATGCGTGGCTCGCCGCCGCCCCGCCAGGTGGCCGTGACGGCGGCCCCCACGAACACCGCGGCCTCGCGCGCGGCGCTTTGCAGCGGCAGGCCGGCCAGCAGCAACCCCACCACGGACGCCGTGAACAGGTCGCCCGCGCCGGGGTAGCTCTGGGGCAACCGCCGGGTGCTCAAAGAAAAAGCCTGTTCGCCGGCGGGCGCGGCCGTGTCCAGCCCCGCTATGCCCATCGATTCCGCATCCCCCACGCGCAGGTTGGCGTCGGCAGGCACACTGGTAAGCAGATAACTGCCCCCGCCGCTCCCTTCGCACACCAGCCCCGCCGCAAGCTTCCGCAGGGCGGCCACGTCCCGTGGGTCAAGCGGGTCTTCCCCAGCCAGCAGCGCGCACTCGGTGGCGTTGGGGGTGATCAGGTCCGCCTCCCGGCACAACTGCGCCATACCTGTAATGGTGTCCTTGTCGATACCGGCATAGGCGCGGCCATTGTCGCCCAAGGCAGGGTCCACCACCTTCAGAGCGCCATTGAACAGCTGAAGCGCCCGCGCCGCGGCGGCCATCTGCGCCTCGCCGCGCAGGTAGCCTACATACACGGCGTCAAACGCAAGCCCCTCCGCCTGCATCCGGTCCAGCGTGGCGTCGGCGTAGCCGGCGGTATTCTGCACAAACACGTTCGCAAAGCCGCCCGTATGGCTGGAAAACAAGCTTGCCGGCAGCGGGCAGGCCTGCACGCCGCAGGCCGCAAGCGCGGGCAGCGCCGAGGCAAGGCTCGCCCGGCCCACCGCCGCCATATCCATGATGCAGAGCACTGTTTTGGGCGCTGGCATGTGTGCTTCCCCTCCCGACCGTATGTTTGCACACGCCCGAAAGGCGCGCGTTTTTCCAAGATGCCCTCCGGCCACTCTGGGCGGCCGCGTCTAAAAGGCGTACTCTTTATTATATCTATAGAAAAGCCCGAATGCAAATCCCTTTCAAGGCGCTCTGCATCCGGGCTGTATTAGATGTCGTCTGGAACCAAAAAACAGGATCACGTGTACCTCAGCCGGCGCCCGGCTCGTGGGGGGGCACTTTTTCGCCCACGGCCAGCGGCGCCTCGAACCAGAAGGTGGCGCCCTCGCCCTGCCTGCTCTCCACGCCATAGGTGAAGCCGCTGGCCTCGAAGATGGCCTTCACGATGGACAGTCCAAGGCCACTGCCCGGCTTGCCCGCATCTGAGCGGCTACGGTAGTACCGGTCGAACAGGTGGGGCAGGTCGGCGTCCGAGATACCGGGCCCGTGGTCGCTCACTTCCACACGGGCGGTGCCCTTCGGGGTCTTGCGGGCCGAAAGCCCGATGTATCCATCCTCGCCCACGTGGCTCAGCGCGTTGCCCAGCAGGTTGTGCAGCGCCCGCTCCACAAGGCCGGGGTCGGCATAGATATCGCACGCCTCGTCCGCCGAAAGCTCAAAATGGTACCCCTGCTGGGCGCTCAACGCCACGTAGCGGTAGCCCATCTCCTCGCACAGCTGCGCCAGATCGAACCGGACCGGATTCGGCTTTTCGTTGCCGCTGGACATGCGTGACAATTCCATCACGCTGCCCACCAGCTCGCTCAGCCGGTCGCTCTCGTCCACGATGACATTCAGCTGCTCGGTGCGCTTTTCGGGCTCGTCGCCGGTCAGGTCGCGCACCGTCTCCGCATAGCCCTTTATCAGTGTAAGCGGGGTGCGCAGGTCGTGGCTCACGTTGGCCAGGATGTCCTTCTGCAGCTTCACCGAGCGCCCCACCTCCCTGGCCATCTCGTTGAAGTCGTGCGTCAGGTTTGCAATCTCGTCCCCGCCCGTCTCCTTCACACGCACGCCGTAGTTGCCCTTCACGATCTCCTTGGTGGCGGCTGAAAGGCGGGTGATGGGCCGGGTGAACCAGTGGCTGAACAGGAATGCGCAGAAGACGGACACCAGGACCAGCACCAGGCAGGTGGGCAGCATCAGGCCGCGCAGTACGCTCACCGCCTGCGAGATGCGCTCCAGGTTCGTGGAGAGGATGAGCGAGACGCTGCCGCCCGCCGCCGTCGTACCCACGATCATCTGGGTGCTGGTGGCGCGGTAGAGCGCGCCCTCCTGGAACACCACCGCACGCAGCGTCATCACAAGGTTGCCGTTGCGGCCGGCGGCTTCGTCGTTTAAAAGGCCCTCGCTGTTGTGCAGCACGCACTGGGCCACAGGGTCCGGGTCACGCACGAACACGCTCTGCAGGTCAGGCTGCGCAATATCCACACAGATGCCGGCAATGCTCAGCCGCCCCGCCACGATCTCATCGTTCAACAGGTCCACGCACTCCACCGAGAGCGTGCGTACGCTTACGCCCTCGCCCACCTGGTAGTCGGTCACCACGTCGAGACCATCGTCACAAGCTTTGTCCAGCACGGCGGCAAACACGTCCAGCTTGCGCGTCAGGTCCTTGTGCAGGGCGGCGTTGTAGGCGGGCTCCAGCAGCTGCACGGCAAATACCCACACCAGCCCGATGAGCAAAAGGCACACCAGCAGCACAAACAGGGTCAGCTTGCGGCGGATGCTGCCCGACACCCAGCGCCTGAAGCGGGCGGGCAGGTCTTTCAGGCCCCGCGAGCGGGGTTGGGAGCTTGGCAAAAGAATCAGTCCTCGGGGTCAAATTTATAGCCGATGCCCCACACCGTCACGATGTAATCGCGGTAGGCGCCGAGATGGCTGCGCAGCATCTTGATATGGGTGTCCACGGTGCGGTCCTCGCCAATGTAGTCGTAGTTCCACACCTTCTGCAGGATCTTCTCGCGCGAGAGGGCAATGCCCCGGTTGGCCGCAAGGAACACCAGCAGGTCGAACTCCTTGGGCGTCAGGTCGGCTTCGGCGCCGTCTATGCGCACCGTGTGGGACACGGTATCTATTGCCAGCCCGCCAAACACGTAGCTCTCACCCTCTGCCTTCTCCCGCGGCAGCGTGCGCGCCAACACCGCCTTCACGCGGGCCACCAGCTCCCGCGGCGAAAACGGCTTCACGATGTAATCGTCGGCGCCGCCCTCCAGGCCGGCCACCTTATCATACTCCTCACTGCGCGCCGTCAGCATGATGACCGGCACGTCCATCTTGCGCGAACGCATCTCGCGCAGGGTGGTCATACCGTCCACAAAGGGCATCATGATGTCCAAGATCACGAGATCGATGCCACCCTTAGAGAGCGCCACCAGCGCGGCGGAGCCGTCGACGGCCTCCTCGCACTCATACCCTGCATGCGCCAGATGCTCACGGATCAGTTCGCGAATGCGCGGTTCATCGTCCACGATCAGTATCTTTACCATGTTTCATCTCCACCTTATTGGCATAATCATATCCCGCCGGTATGTTGTAATTGTGAAAGAATCCGCGTACAATGTCAATAATAGCTTGTCGAATAACTGCGCCCCATCGCACACACTTTTGAAAAGGCGGCGTTGCCATGCTCGTGCCCATCCTCACCATCGTGTGCGCCGTGTTCCTGGCCGCGTTTTTTCTGCTGCTGCCCGGCGCATCCACCGAGGCGCAGCGCGCCCCCTTCTGGGGCCTGAACTGCGCCCACCGCGGCCTGCACACGCGCGACTTGACCATCCCCGAAAACAGTATCGCCGCTTTCACGGCGGCCGTCGACGCCGGCTACGGCATCGAGCTGGACATCCGCCTCTCCTCCGATGGCGAGGTGGTCGTCTTCCACGACGAAACATTGCAGCGGATGTGCGGCATAGCTGGTCGAGTGGAGGAAAAACCCTTCCATGAGCTGCGCGAGCTGCCACTGCTGGACTCAAATCAACGCATCCCGCTGCTGCGCGATGCACTCGAACTCATCGACAGTCGGGTGCCGCTCATCATCGAGTTGAAAACGACCAAGCTATACAAGAAACTCTGCCAAAGCGCTTGGCGCATCCTGCGCCAGTACGATGGCGACATCTGCATCGAAAGCTTCGATCCGCGTATCGTGCGCTGGTTCAAAAAACAGGCGCCCGGCCTCCTACGGGGCCAGCTTTCGGCCCCGGCCTCTTTACTGGACCGCGGCCTTCAGGGCTACGTTGTCAGCTGGCTTTTGTGCAACTTCCTCGGGCGGCCGCATTTCATCGCCTACCACAAGGGCCACCATCCCCTGCCTGTGCGCCTAGTACAGCGCTTTGCGATGCGTATGGTATGGACGGCCGGCCCCGAAGACGCTGCCGTGCTGCTGGAAGACGAGAACGACACTGTCATCTTTGAATTCTACGAGCCCGAGCCCCGCTACAAAGAGACGCCAGGCCTGCTCTCGCCCGACGAAGAGGAGTACCGGTTCTAAAAAACGCCCTGCCTCCTCCCGAGGGCATGGTGTTTACAAACCGACCCATTGGTGATATTATAGTAGGGCCTTCCGCCCGGGCGCCACGACCGAATGTTTTTTGTGATGTCTCCCCAATTCCTTGGAGCGTCATGGCGAACAATACCGGTGGAGTGCCGAAGTGGTCATAACGGGGCTGACTCGAAACCGGACGATAAAATGGTCGTTATAGCGAGAAATTTTAAAGAAACAGCGTAAATTTTCGCGGTGTTTTAGGTGCACTTTTTCTGCGGTTCTGCCCTAAAGTTCTGCCCTTTTTCCCGGCGACTTTAGCTTCAGATAAATTTGGAGGGATGTCCGAGAGGTCGAAGGTGCGACACTCGAAATGTCGTGTGGGGCAACCCACCTAGGGTTCGAATCCCTATCCCTCCGCCAGCAGCGTAACGCTGCACCCAATTCGTGCTCTTGGCTTTATGCCGGGGGCGCGTTTTTTTGTATGCGTCCCCGCCGCTATATTTCGGCTTTTCCTATGTAGGTTCCGCCCAAATGGGCAGAACCTTTTGCTATCCGCTCTCGCCTTCGAGTGCCGCCCATTTGCTGCCAAAACCGGGGCTTTTCGGCAGCGCCATTCCCCTCTCCATGGCCTGCGCCGAGGATATTTTCGAGGAGTAGTCCAGGTGGGCGTAAATGTTCGCCGTGGTGGAAAAATCGCTGTGGCCGAGCCATTCTTGTATCTGCTTCATAGGAACGCCGTTCGCCAAGAGAAGTGAAGCGCAGCTGTGCCGAAG
>JAVBQQ010000041.1:0-11075 GCA_031548875.1 Oscillospiraceae bacterium | reverse complement strand
AGGCCACCGGCTGCTCTCTCAACGCCCCCACCCGGCGGCCCAAAGCCCCCCCGGGTCTGCTCGTCTATAAAGAAGGAGAAAAAGGGATGGTGTGAGGGCAGGCTTTTAGTCGGCGGTCGTCTTGCCGATGGTCTTATTGCTGAGCAGCAGCGAGAGCACCAGCGCAACCACGCTGATCGCCGCGAAGAGGATGAACACGTTGCGGAAACCGAGCGGCACGTTGGCGCCGGCGCCCGCCAGCACGGCGGACACGATGATGAGTGCGAAGGAGCGGATGCCCACGACCACCGGCACGATGAGCTTGTTGGCGGCGGCGAAGTCGAACCGGCCAAATACCTGGATGGCCATGGAGGGCATCAGGTTGCCAAGGCCGCCCAGGCCCAGCGCAAACAGGATGATCGACACGATGGAGACGGGGATGCTGCCCAGCCCTACACCGATGGCGGCTACGACCATGGAGATGATCCACAACACGCAGAAGGCCACGACGGCGTTCTTGGTGCCGATCTTCTGGTCGATGGCGCCCCAGGCGTAGCTGGCCGGGATGCCGATGATGCTGGCGATCATCAGCCACAGGATGGCGCCGTCCACGCTCATGCCGATGGAGGCGAGGCGGGGCACCATCTGGGCCACGGTGCCCACCAGGCCGATGAACAGCAGCCCGAAGATGAACACGATGAGCCAGAACTGCTTGGTGGACAGCAGCTTGCCAATGGTGAAGGGGCTCTTGTAGGACTGTATAGCGGCGAGGTTCTTCTGCTTTTCTTCCTCGCTGATGGGTTCGTTGTCCGGGTAGGCGCCCATCTGCTCCGGGTAGCTTTTAAACCAGAAGATGGTGATGAAGGCCAGGATGATGACGACGATGCACATGACGGTGAAAGGCGTTGCGATGCCCTTGCCGAACAGCGCCTGGAAGAGCGGCACGATGATAGCACTGGACAGGCACATGCCCATGGTGGCCCAGCCCAGCGCGATGCCCTTTTTGCGCGGGAACCAGTTGGACATGATCTGCTGGGTGGAAACAAGGTTGAGTGTGTTGGATACGGCGGTGATGAGGATGACGACCGCGCCGTACGCCGGTACCGAGTTCACCTGCCCGTACGCGAACCACAGCGCCGCGAAGATGAACATGAAGACGACGGTGGGCCATTTCACGTTTGTTTTGTGGATGATGAGGCCGAGGATGAGCGAGACCACGATGCCCACGAAGCCGCCGATGCCGGACATGGCCAGCATGGCGTTCGAGTCCCACCCGTAGGCGCCGGCAAACACCTGAACAGATACGTTCAGCGTGTCCGGAACGCCGCTGGTGACCATGTAGATAAGTAGCGTGAAGATGACGACCAGCCAGCCCTTGAGGCCAAAATTGCTCTTGGCCGAGTGGATCTCCACACCGCCTGTAGTCTTTTGCACCTCGGTCAGCTCGGGTACTTCGGCCTCCTTGGCCGCGTTCATCTGTTCCTGGTTGTCCATGTGCGATCCTCCTTTTTTGCGTTGTGTACCAGATTGCGAATATCCCTTATTGTCCGCCGGCGGAGCCGCCCGCCGGAATGGAACACCGTTTACCAGTTGTCCTTTTCTTCCGCATAGATGTAGGGCAGGATGGCCGCCCAGTTCGTGTATTCCTTGATGTTGTGTCCAAACAGCGCACGCGGGCCGGCCTCGGGCACGCTGACCCCGTCGGGCACCAGCTTCACGATGTTGCCCGCGTCATCCATGCCGTAGCCCATCCAGAAGTGGGACTTGAACAGGATGCCGCCGTCGGCCAGCTGGGCTTTGTGGGTCATCACGGCGGGGGTGTTGCCCCGGCCTACGGCGCACACGATGGCCGCGCAGCCCGGTGTGCCAATCTTGTTCATGTCGTAGCCGAGGTCGGAGGGTTTTTGGAAGCAGAGCAGCAGTTCCTCCGGTCCAAAGCCGATGTCTTCGAGGATCTCGTGCTCCACGCCCCAGGTCTTCTGCGCGTTGGGTACGGTGGGATCCAACACATAGGCGGGGTTTTTGGCCCGGGCGTAGTAGTGGTCGTCGTGGTCCCACAGCTTGTAGCGCAGGTCGTTGCCCACGCTGTGCCAGCCGAACCACCAATCGAACATCTCGGGCGTCACGCCGGGCATGAAGGTGGTGTTGGCCACAAAGCCGGTGCCGTCCGGCGCTACGGCAAAGCCGCTCTCAAGCTTCATAGGCGCGGCGTCCAGGAAGTGGTTCCGCTCTTCGATGGGGGTGGCGAGGTCGGGGTCGGCCGCGGGGCCGTTCCAGATATCCAACTTTTCCTGGGGGATGGGGGCCAGGTCCTGGTAGTAGTACTTCACGTACGGCAGGGTTTTTTCTTGTTCGGTAAGAGGTACCATGGTTTCAGTTCCCTTTCTGGTGAGCGGTGTGTGGAGTTTGCTATCCCGCGCATATTGTCTGGTTCTGTTTTACATACAACACTGTTTTTGGTTCATTTGCCACCATCATACCCAACGCGCTCCAAAAAGGGAAACAGCTAAAAGCGGGGCATTCACAGCCTTTTGGCTGTGAATGCCCCGCTTGGGGATGTGCTTATAACGAGCGCAGCAGGCAATCGGCGAGTCTGCGAATATTTTTGTTCTGGGGGTTGCGCCAAGCGGCCACAAGTTGTTCCCCCTGCGCGCCCATGTAAAAAGAGATGGGATGGAAGACGAGATCGCCCTTGCAGTGGTCGAAAAAGAGGTTGAACGAGATGGCGATCCCTCTGCCGGACAATAGCGCCAGCTCCATGTCGCGCACGCCATCGAAGTACTGCACGTTTTCGAAGGGCAGGTTTTCCGCCTGGAAGATGGAGCGGAGGTTTGCATCCGCATCGTAGGAGAAGGCGGGCGAAAAGAAGTAAAAGGTTTCGTCTGCCAGGTCGTTAAGGCCGAGGTGCGCCTCGCCGCTGCGCGGGTGCCGCTTGGACAGGATGATGGACAGCTCCAGGTTGCACAGCTTCTGCATGTGGAGCGGCTGGATGTTCACAAGTTCGGTGGACATGGAGACGATCACGTCCAGCTCGTCGCTGCGCAGCATGTCCCGCAGCCGACGGAAGGTGTGGATCCTGTACTCCGTCTCCACGCCGGGCCATTCCTCCATGAACCGCTCCAGCCCACTGCGCACCAGCTCCACAACAGTGCCCACGTCGGCGATGCCTACCCGCAGCTTCTGCTTGTCCGCTTCGTGCAGGAGGGTGGCTTCGCGTATGGCCGCGTCGCTCTGGCGCAGCAGCTCCTTCCAGCTGGCGTGCAGCAGTAAGCCGGCGGGCGTCAGGCGCACGCTGCGCGTGGTGCGGTCCAGCAGCTGCACGCCCAGCTCCTTCTCTAGGTTGGCCACCTGGCGGCTGACCACCTGCTGCGAGATAAACAGCGCGTTTGCGGCCGCCGTAAAATTCAGGCTGTCGCCGACGGCGACGAAGCATCGGATGGCGGAGATTGTCATGCGGTCGGCCCTCCTTCCCGGGGGTCGTGTCGGCGGGTTTTTTTCAGTATAAACAGTATAGCGCATCTGGCGGGTTGCCACAATATGCCAGGGCGGTGGTTTTTGCGGGCAGAAAAAATCAGCTGCAGCCGGGGATGCCGGCAGCAGCTGATTTTTTGTGTGTCTTTATGGGGATGCAGTGCGGGCTTATCGCTCCCGGGCATCCTGCAATTTAGCGGTCGGCGTTCTCTTTCGCCGCACGCTTGCGGTTTTTGATCACAAGGTAGGTTGCCAGGCACAGCATCTGCACCACGAAGGCCACGGCTACCCACAGCGTCCACTGGTTGACGAGCGCCATGGAGAGGGTCATGTTGTCCAGGGCCAGGAACAGGACCGCGGGCAGAAGGCCAAGCAGCATGGTGATGAGCTTTGCGTACCAGCCGCGCTTTTTGTCCGTGCGCTCTTTATCTTCGGCGCGCTCATCCTGTGCATCTTCCTCGCGCCGGCGGCGGAAGAAGCTGCCCAGCACCAGCAGCAGGGAGATCAGGATGCCGGTGATGGCGATGATCAGGCTGAGAAGGCTCCACATGCCCGTCTGTTCCAGATTGCCCAGGGGCACGTTGTTGCCGTCCAGCGTGGCGGTTTCGGGCGTATTGTCCACGACGTCGGGCGTGGTGGGTTGCTGCACCTCAGTGGCCGGCGGGTCGGCCTGGGGAAGGAAGGGCGTCAGCACGGGAGCGGCCGGGAGGGCGGGAGTGGTGTCGATCGTGGCGGGCGTATTGGCCGCGCCGGGCATGTCCACGGGGGCCACGTCATCCACGGGGACCACCACGTCCACGGGCCGGTCGGACGGGGGATCGAGAAGGGGCGCTTCGAAAGGATCTTCCACCGGCTCCATCGGATCGACAGGGGTCTCCACTGGGTCTTGAGGATCCACGGGGTCCACCGGCGGGACGACGTCGTCCTCCTGCCAGTGCGCGTACACCGTCATGTCATGGGTGAGTCTCTCGTTGCCAAGGAACAGCTGGCCGCCCTCGGGCTGGGTGTACCAGCCCAGGAAGGTACTGCCCTCGAGGGCCACGCTGTCGGCGCCGGGCACCTGCAGCGAGGCGTCTTGCAGCGACTGGCCGTAGTCCACCACCTGCTGCAGGCCGGCCGGGGTGAGCGTGCCGCCGTTTGCGTCGTAAGAAAGGGTGACCTGTATAGTCTCCCAGATGGCGTACACGGTGGTGCTTTCCAGGATGCGTGTGGCGGTGGTGAAATCGGCCACGGCGCCGCCCTGCGTGGTGGACCAGCCCTTGAAGGCGTAGCCTGCGCGGCTGTCGGGTTCAAACGCCGTGTGGCCGCTGCGGGCCAGGGTGTTGTTCGCGCCCGAGCGCACATCCTGTTTTGCGTAGGTGACGTCCTTGCCGTCCTCGCTGCCCACAAAGGTGACGTTGTAGGTGGCGGGGTCCAGCTTTGCGGTGAGTGTGTACTCGTCGCGGGTGAGGGAGAGGCTGGCGGGGAATTCCACCGTGGCTTTATCCGTTGTGCCCACCTCGTAGAACCAGCCCTGGAAGGTGCCGTAGCCGGGCACCGTAGCGCCCTTTTGCGCGTTTGCAAAATCGGTGCCCTTCAGGTCTTCGGCGGGGTCCAGCTTGCTGCCGCGGGCGTAGTTCTGGGTCTTAACCACCTTGCCGTCGGCAACGTAGTTCACGGTCACCTCGGTGCCGCGGTATCTGGCGTACAGTGTCAGGTTGGCATTGGGCATGGTGGTGATGCCGCTGTCCTTGAAGGCCTGGATGTACTGGTCGTCCAGGTACCAGCCCTCGAACCTGGCATTTGTCTTTGTCACGCCGGTGGGCAGCAGGGCGGAAAGCGATTCGCCGTACTTTGTGCTTGCGATGTAGCTGCCGTTGTCCTGGTCGGCGAGACGGCTGCTGCCCCCCACGATGCTGCCGCTTCCGGTGACCAGCGTGAGCTGGTACTGCTTGCTGGGCATGAAGTAGTTGAGGGTGTAATCGCGGATATTGTCCGGGTTCTGCACGACCTCCTGGAACTGTGTGGTGAGGCAGGCGGGGTTGCCTTCGGCAGTGACGGAGGCGATGGTCTCATAGCCGATGATGTCGCGGCCGGGCCAACCCCACGCGGTGGGCCCCTTGTTGTTGGCACTATAGGCGCCGGGGTCGGCTGTCTGGTAGTTTATGTTGGCCGTGTAGAATTTTTTGTAGAAGCGCTCGCCGCTGTAGGTGCTGTTGCCGGTGGTCAAGCTGCGCACCTCGGCGTCCGGCAGGGAGCCGCCATGCGCTTGGTAGGTCTGCAGCTCAGCGTCGCTCAGTTCCACCCAGTACACGCGGGTCTCGGTGTACGGGCTCTTTGTGGACTGTGCCGCCACCGTTACGTCGAAACGGAGGGGTTTGGTGATGCTGTAATAGTATTTGTTGCTGGGGATCTTTCCGTTGGCACCCGTGGCTATCGGGTTGGAGAAGGCCACGGTGAGATGGCTGTAAGAGACGATGCTGCTGCCATTGCCGTAGTAGCCGCCCCAATTGGTAAAATAATAGGCGGAATTGTCATACTCCACGCGGACGGGCCACAGTTGGCTCACATCCTGCTCCAGCTTCACGGTCAGGTCGTAGGTGCTGCCCACAGATGTGGCCTGGCTGGCAATGTAGATCTGGCCGTTGTCGGCCGAATTGGGTTTGGTGGCGGTGAAGTGGAAGGTGAATTCCGTGCGGGTGAAGTACACGTTGAGAACGGTGTCGCCATTGGCGGAGATCTCTTTTTTCTCGCTGGCATTGAAATCGCAGAAGAGAAGCAGGTTCGTTACATCTTTGGTGGCCCCGGCAGCAACGGCGCGGGTTTCGCTCTCAGAGAGCTCCACTTCGTCGCCGGTTTTGCCGGTCTGGATGGAGGTGTAGCGCAGCTCGTAGCCGGCGCGGTTGCCGTCAAGGGGATTGCCCAGTGCGCCGGCGTTGGCCTTCTCCACCCAGATGTTCATCGTGTAGTTGGCTTCTGCTTCCTTCCAGCGGGCATAGATGAACACCGTGCCCTCGATCTCCGTTTTGCCAAAATTGAAGTTGCCGGTGCCGTCCTCGTTGGGGGACCAGCCATCGAAGGTGTAGCCGTCGCGGGTGGGGTCGGGCTTGGGCTGGGTGGCATAAAAGGCGCCGCTCTCGGTCTGGGGGTCCACCTCGCTGCCCTGGGTGACGAAGACGGCCATCGAGATGTTGGCCAGCACGGGCACCAGAGTGACGCTTTTTGTAAGTGTTGCGGTGAACGCGCCCGTGCTGCCCTGCAAGGCCCAGCACTGGAACGCCTTGCCCATGGCCACGGTGGGCCGCCGGCTGGGGGTGGGCGCCGCCTGGCCGATGGTGCCCTCCACCACTTCCAGCACCGAACCGTCGGTGTCCAGATAGGTGACAAGCACGGCCGACGCGCTGTACTTGGCGGTCAGCGTCAGGTCTGAGGTGACGACCTCTTGGGGATTAAAGGGGAGGCCGCCTTCGGTGTACCAGCCCACGAAAGGCTGGGCGCCGGCGGGAGCCTTGGGCAGGGAGACAAGCGTCTCGTCCTGCACAGTGATGGTTTTGAAGGGACTTCCGTCCACCACGAAGGTGACGGTATGCTCGCTGCTGGCCGCAGGGGCGGCAAGCTTGTCGTCGCTCGCCGACGGGGCGCCGGCCTGCACGCGGGGCAGGGTGGGAGTCTTGGTGTCGGCGCCTGCCGGCACGGGGGCGTTCGGCGCGTCGGCATCCGGGGTGTTTGTGATGGCCGGGTCCGTCAGATCGGCAGCATCGGGCGTATTGGCGTCCGACGTGTCCGCGTCAGGTGTATCGGTATCCGGTGTGTCGGCGTCTTGGGCGCCGGGGGCCGGTTGATCCTTTTCGGGCGTGGGCTCTTCGGCTTCGTAGTGGGCGTACAGCTTGAGTTCGCCGGCCACACTGCTGCCCTCGAACGAATAGGGCTCGGTGGCGTCCTGCTCGAACCAGCCTGCAAAACGGCTGCCCTCGGGCGCGGCCGGCTGTGTGGCCGGCGCGCTCAGCGCGGCGCCCTGCTCGGCCTGCGTCTGGGAAAACAGGTTGTTGTCGCCATCGTAATAATATACGTCAAATAGCACCGGCTGCGCCTCCTCGGCGGCCGGAACCTGCACGTTGTCCGTTTCGACGCCAGAAGCGACGGCAGACGAGACGGCCTGCGGCTGCCCGTTCTCCGCCGTGTCGCCGGCGGACGCCAGCGCGCTGATGGGGACGAGCGTGGCAAACAGGCCTACTGTGGCCAGGATTGCAACCGCTCTTTTTAAAAACTCGTGTTTCGTCTTTTTCATGGCCCTCTCAATTCCTTGCGTGGTTGACGGATGCTCATATCGGTGCGGTCAAAAGCCCATTTGGCGAAAGCAATATGTATACAGACTTTTCCCGCATAACTATATTACTCAATATCGGCAGAATAGCAAGTTAAATTTACATTTTTAATACATAATTCACAAATAAATCTCAAAATGATGCAAATTCGGAGTAACCAGAGGCGTTTTTTGAGGTTCATCCTTATAATACAGTATAAGAATGATAACAATGTGACGTAAAAAATGACCGGACACTCCAACCATCAGCCACCGCCTGCCACGCCACCCAGGGCTGGCGCAGCCGCGCCCGCATGCGGTATAATGGAACACAGAGGACACATGCAGCCCGCCAAAGACAAATACCAGGCGGCCAAAGCCAACACCCACAGGGAGGATGCACAATGGCGAATGATATCAAATACCGCGATATCCTGTACGATAACCGGCAGATCGGTCCCTATCCCTCGGACAAGCTGAAGAGGGTGGGGGAGCCGACGGTGAACGTGCACGTGGGGCCGCACCTGCGGCCGGACGAGCGCGACTCTGCTTTTGGCAAGGCGATGAGCGGCGAGTACGGGGAGCGTGTGCGGAAGATGGCGCCGCTGATGACCGTGACCGAGCCCATAGGTGCCGCACTGACCAGTGTACAGCGTCACCTGAACGAGATACGCAACAACCCTGTGGCGGAAAAGAAGGCTCCCATACCAGAGGATCCGCGCGTGCTGGCACGGCACGTAAAAAGCATGGGCATCTTTCTTGGCGCAGACCAGGTGGGCATCTGCGAGGTGCCCGAATGGGCGGTGTTCACCCATGACGCCCAGGGCAATGAGATCACCAAAATGTACAAATACGCCATTGTGCTGCTGGCGCGCAAAAACCTGTCCACGGTTGTTTGCTCCAGCGGGTACGACTGGATATTCGACCCGGTGAGCTTCCAGGCGTACCAGCGCCTGGCCTGCCAGACAGAGACGATGGCGAACTACATCCGCCGGCTGGGCTTCGAGGCGGACGTGTCCAACATGTTCACCTACCAGACGGTGATGATACCCCTGGTGCTGATGGCCGGCCTTGGCGAAGCAAGCAAGATGAGCAGCGCGGTGAATCCCTTTCTCGGCTCCAATTTCAAGGCTGCCGCAGTGCTCACCGACATGCCGCTGGCCATCGACAAGCCCATCGACATCGGACTGCAGGAATATTGCGCCCGCTGCACCATCTGTCAGGACGTGTGCCCCACAAAATCCATAAAGGGCAACAAGACTGTCTACAACGGCTACGAGGTGTGGGAGATCAACGTGCGCGGCTGCCAGACGTTCAACGTGCTGAACAAAGAGGGGTGCGTGTGCGGGCGGTGCAGCAAAAACTGCCCCTGGGGCGGCGCGCCGGAGGAGTATGAGGGCTGGGACGGCTCCATCGAATGGCTGCACGCCAAGGCCGACGCAAAGGCGGAGCAGCTGCGCGCGAGCGGCTTTAAAGACCCGCGCGAGGAGACGGACAAGTGGTGGTTTGACCTGGAGCGGGTGGGCCCTGAGGACAAGACCCTGAAGATACCGGACACATCGGCGCGCCAGGACGATGGCCGGGACAAAAAATAACCTGCAGGGAGGATTGCCTGTATGGCGAAGATCGTGATCATTGGCGGGGTGGCCGCCGGTATGAGCGCCGCCGCCAAAGCCAGGCGCATGAGCCGGGACAACCAGGTGGTGGTGTATACCGACGAGGAGCAGGTGTCCTATTCGGCGTGCAGCTTCCCCTATTACGCACAGGGCCTGCTGGACGTGCTGGTGAAACGCACGCCGCAGGAGTTCCGCGACAGCGGGGTGGAGCTGCATCTGGGGCATCGCGCCACTGCGTTCGACGCAGGCAGGAAGGAGGTCGCCATCCGGGCGCCGGGCGGGGAGAGCCTGACGATGGGCTACGACAAGCTGGTGGTTGCCACCGGGGCGCGTCCCGTCCGTCCGGCCATCCCCGGGATCGACCTGCCATGCGTGCATACGGTGAACAACTACGACGACATCATCGCGATCACGAAGGCGTTGCGCAGCGGTCGGGTGAAGCAGGCGGCCATCATCGGAGGCGGGGTGATTGGTGTGGAGATGGCGGACGCCCTGCTGGGATGCGGCGCGGATGTGTCGATCGTGGAGATGGCGCCCCAGCTGCTGCCCACGCTGGACGAGGAGATGGCCGCGCGCATCCGGGCGCACTACGAAGAGCGGGGCGTGCACATCCACACGGGCGAATCGGCCACGGCCATCGCACCGGACGGCGATGGGGCCCTCGTCATGACGCCCAAACGCACACTGAAGGCGGACCTCATCCTCGTGGCGGTGGGCCTTGTGCCCAACAGCGAGATGGCGGCCGCGGCCGGCGCCGAACTGGGCGTGCGGGGGGCCATCCGCGTGAATGACAGGATGGAAACCAGCCTGCCCGACGTGTACGCCGCGGGGGACTGCGCCACGGCCAAACACATCGTAACGGGGGGCGAGGTGTGGATCCCCCTGGGTACCACGGCCAACAAGCAGGGGCGCATTGCCGGGGAGAACGCCGGTGGCGGCAGCGCGGTGTTCGGGGGTGTGCTGGGCAGTTCCATCTTTAAGGCAATGGATATGGAAGGCAGCCGCACTGGCCTGAGCCAAAAGGAAGCCGAAGCCGCCGGCCTTGCCACCTGGACGTTTGCCACCACGGCCGACACCATCGTGCGGGCGTACCCTGGCGGAGGGCAGATGACGGTGAAGCTGGTGATCGAGGAGGAAAGCGACCGCATCCTGGGCGGGCAGATCGTGGGTTCGCCCCAGGCGGGCAAGCGCATCGACGTGATCGCCGCGATGATCCAGGGCGGGCATACCATCCACGACATGGCCGAGCTGGACCTCGCCTACGCGCCGCCCTTCGCCGTGCCATGGGACGCGCTGCTGGTGACGGCGAACGCCGCGATTGCCCAAAAGGCAAAGCGGGAAGCGGGTGCGGGCGGATAGGTTTTTAAATGGATGGACAACGCAAACAAGCGCGGATGCCGCCCCCTTTTGAGGGGCAGCATCCGCGCTTTGGTTCGATTGGTGTATCGAAAAGGTATGGTACCAAGATATGGGTGTCCGTTTGCTCCGGCCTGCCGTTTAGCTATCAGTCTTGGCCTTTGCGTCGTCGTTTTTAACAAAAGCGGCCAAGATGCGCCCGGAGGAGCGTATCCTATTTGCGCCCGACAAGTGCGTCGTCGAGGGGCTTGCCGGCCTCGGCGCGGTACTTGTCGTCCAGGGCCTTGATGCGGGCGGGCTTGAAGAGCGATACAAGGATCAGGCTGATGATGCCGAGGACGCCCACGAAGGCAAAGGCGCCCATGACGCCG